>NZ_JBHVFU010000084.1:0-7259 GCF_042801455.1 Streptomyces sp. NPDC057565
AGATCTACGTAGCGATGCCGGACGGCCGTTGGCACGGCAACTCGGTCAATTCGTGCGACCTGGAGGAGGGCGACCCGCCAGAGCCGGACGATGCGACGACGGTCCTGGCCGTGGTCGCGGATGCGGCGCAGGAGACCATCATGGAGCTGCTCTGGCAGGTCTGGCCACTCTGCCCGGCACACAAGATCGGAATGCACCCTCGGCCCCCAGGAACCACCGACGGCTGGTACCAGAGCGAAGCGGACTCGACAGGGCCACCGGTGTGGTGGTGCCGGGGCGGCCGGGATGGCACGTGCCACGACGTCTCCCTGGTGGGCGAGTTGGCCGCCACCCTGCCGGGCAAGCAGCGTCGGGCCCTGCGGCACAGCGAGCGCAAACAGGATGGTCGCCGATAACCGCAGGCCAGACGACTGCGCGTTGCCGCTGGAACCCACCATCCACTGCCACCCGCGAAGTACGGAGCTAGTCAGCCACCCGCGCAGCGGGGGAACCTCACCCTGGTTGGTGTGGTGCCGTCTGTAGCGTGGCTCTCTCGGCCGTCGAGAAAGGTGTTCGTCGATGAACAGCGCGGAAGCGGCGCGTACACGGGTGCTGGCGGAGCTGATCGCTGCGAGTCATCTGATGACTTTGGAGCAGCTGCCTGGCATGGTGGCGTCGCACGCTGCCGGGGTGGGCTGGCCTCAGGTGTTGATCTATCTGGCCGATCTGCAACAGGTTCGGTTGTACCTGCTGGCTGGCAACCTTGACGTTGGCCCCGGTGGCGCCGACGTGCCGGCTGAGTTGTCCGTTGAAGGGACCGTGGCGGGGCGGGCCTTCCAACTAGGGAAGGTCTTTCCGGCCTCGGCTTCTGCGAAGGGCCAGTGGTGGGTCCCGCTGCTGGACGGCACTGAGCGTCTTGGTGTGCTCCGGGTCGGCGTGCCAGGCGCACACATCGAGGCGGATGAGGATCTGAATAAGCTCGCCGGATTGGTTGCCCTCCTTCTGGTGAGCAAGCGTGACACGAGCGACTCGTACTCCCGGTTGGTCCGCCGCCGGAGGATGGAAGTATCCGCCGAGATGGAATGGCAGCTGATGCCGCCGCGGACCTTCGCCACCGACCGTGTCTTGATCAGCGCGATCATGGAACCGGCCTACCAAGTCAGTGGAGATGCCTTCGATTACGCCCTGGCCGGGGAGACCGTGCATCTGTCTGTCTTCGACGCCATGGGACACGACATCGCCGCCGGATTGACCGCGAACCTCGCGTTGGCGGCTGCTCGCAATTACCGCCGCCGGGGCGCTGACCTTCTGCAGACAGCGGAAGGCGTCGGTGAGATCTTGACCGAGCAATTTGCGGGCAGCCGCTACGCCACGGGCATCTTGGCCGACCTTCACCTGCCCACCGGCGTGCTGACCTGGACGAACTACGGCCACCACCCGCCAGTTGTTATCCGCGGCAACCGTACCCTCGTGCACCTGTCCTGCCCGCCCGCTCCCCCCATGGGAACCGGGCTGGACCGGCCCGGCGCCCTACGCCGCGTCCAGCTGGAACCCAGGGACCGCCTGCTGCTCTACACCGACGGCATTACCGAAACGCGCAACCGAGAGGGACAGGAATTCGGGCTCAATGGCCTGACCGACTTCCTCATTCGTCACCACGCCGACGACCTGCCCGTCCCAGAAACCCTGCGCCGACTGATCGGGCACCACCTGGATTACCACAGCGGCCGCCTCAACGACGACGCCACCGTGATGCTCGTGGAGTGGCACGGCCCAACCCCCTACCGACCCAGCCAACTACAGGCACTCGCGGGCCTGCCCCCGTCCACCGCCTCGGAGACGATCACCTCCGCGTGGGCCCAACAGCCCGCTGACGACGAGGGCGTTTGAACGAAGCACCGCTATGCCGTTTTTTAGAAATCGGTGACCTGGCTGATTGGACATCCGGGAAAGTGGTGAATTTCGGCTCGTATCACCAGCCCGGCCCCTGTGGCGGCACCGCTACGGCGCGGACCAGCGCCACGTTGATCGGGAGTTCCACGCTTTCATGCTGCGACCAGGCACTGATCACAGCGCGCCGAGCGCAGTGTCCGGCCGGCACACCTCGCAGGCCTCCGGATGCAGGGCGGCGGCCTTCACGGCCATCTCCAGCTCGTACCGGGACACCCCGGCCGCCTAGGCATGCGCGGTCACCGCGGCCTGGAACCGTGTAGCTGCCTCGCGCCAGGGCGCCCACGCCTCCTCCGTGTACGGTTCGGCTTGCGCTGCGCCGCGACGGCGGACCGTGAGTCAAGCCGCGTCCCATTTGTGAGCGCGGCCGCCTTGCCACTCGACCATCTGCGGGTCGTCGATCAACGTCTCTGTATCCGGGAGACCGGCCCGGCGCAGGAACTCCACCAGGTCCCGGTCATCGTGGGCAAGCCCGAGGATCTTTCCGTACGCGGTAACCCGCCGGCCTCCGGTTGGAGACGGCCGGTGTACGACAATTGGAGCAGCGACCATGCCTCCAGACTGCAGCAGTGTGCTGCTCACAGCACACCGAGCGTGGTGTCCGAACCCTCTCATCGCCTGGCCGGTAAGCTCGCCGGCCATGCCCATACCGAGACCCGCATGGACCACCCCGCGCAGTGTGAGAGCCACCGCCGTCATGGCTGCCGTATTCGCATCCGGCTGGTACCTGGGGCAACCCGTCCTGCCCTCACGCTGCGAGGCGCCGGTGAATTCCGTGCGCTACAGCGACCACCTGGCAGCCGACACGCTCCGAGGCTGCGACGACAAGCCGCGCCTCCTGGCCTGGCTCACAGGAAATCTCCGCTGAGGGCAGGACGGATCGCGGTGGTGGCGGCTTCTTTCGGGCCCCACCTTGGCAAGGAGCCCCGTCTCCCGGACGGGGGGCTGGGAGACGGGGCGGTGCTGCTGGTGCTCGCCCACGACCACAAGTTCGACATCCCACTTCTGGAGCTTGCGTTGCGGACGCCCGAGTTCGCGTACGTCGGTGCCATGGGCTCGCGACGGACGCACGCGCAACGGATGCAGGCGCTCATCGAGCGCGGTATCCCCGCCGAGCAGCTCGCACGCCTCGCGTCGCCGCTACGGCCGTCCGGTCCGTCTGGGCAAAAACCCCACCCGGCCCATGACCAGGATTCTCGCCGCCTGCGACGACGCCTGCCGGCTGCTGGAGCACCTTCACCGGCCCGAATCGGGCTACCGACCCGGACCGCAGGCCGGTCATGACCAGCGACGGCGTCTGAGCAGTAGACGCGGCCCATGGCGTCCAGGCCGTTCGTACAGTGGCGCGCTCCACCTGGGCGCCATGAACCACGCCCGCTCCACGGTGTGTGGGTCGACGGCGGACGGGACGGGAGCTGGGGTGAATGGCGGGGAGCCGATTGGCCTGCGATCAGGCGCTCTCGAGGGCATGCACCAGCGGTCAGAGTAAAGTTCCTATCGGATGCAGTGCCTGCGGGAGGCGCGGGCCGGCCGCAAGGAGCAAGGCATGATCCATTCAGCCGACATCCGCGAGTGGCGCAACCGGGACGTGATCGATCCCAAGGGACGCAAGATCGGAGCCCTGGAAGCGGTCTACGTGGACACCACCACCGACGCGCCGACCATGGCCACCGTCCGTACCGGACTGCCGACTCGGCACCGACTGGTCTTCGTGCCCCTCGACGAGGCAACGCTGGGTCCCGGGTACGTGAAGGTGGCGCACGGGAGAGGGCTGGTGAGGAAGGCGCCGTCCATGGGCATGGATGACGTCCTGCCGGTCGAGCGGGAAGAAGAGGTCTTCAAACACTACGAGAGGCCTTACGAGCGCGGTACTGGGCGCCGCCTCGCACGCCGCTGACCAGCCTCCATCGCAAGAGTGCCGAAGCCCGACCAAATCGCTGGTCACAGCGGGGGCTCATCGCCCGCAGCAGAGGCTTGAGGATGTGCTCACCATGGCGCTTTTCCTGTTCCTGATCCTCGTGGCCGTCGTCCTGGGAATCATCGGCGCGGTGGCGGAGGGGCTGTTCTACCTCCTGATCATCGGCATCGTGGTCTTCGTGGCAGACCTGGTCCTGTTCGGTATGCGCCGGTCCCGGCGCTCTCGTCGACACTTCGTCCGGTGATGCCACTACTGTCGGCGACCCAGTACGGGTGAGAAACGGCGACGCGAGCGAGCGCCGTCTGTCGTGGAACTCCCGCTGGACGAGGGCGGACACCAGCGCCTCTGTCCGGCCGTCGCATCAGTCGCCGACGGCAGTCGGAGCGGGCTCGGATCGAACCCCAGACGTCAGGACCGTGGATGAGCTCTACGTCCGCCTTCCGTAGGGCCGCGACATGCCCGTTCCACGCTGGGTGCCGTACGTGTGCTGCGTTGACCCGCGGGAACACCACGACCGGAACGCCGATCGTGCCGAGTGCCTCGCTCACTTGCGTCAGTGCTTGGTTGTCGGCGATGCCCGTCGCGAGCTTGGCGACGAAGTTCGCGCTGGCGGGGGCGACGACGCCACTTCTCAACGGCGTGATATCCACGGTCGGCGCGCTCGTCGTAGGAGCCCTGGCATTCGTCGCGGCATCCCGGGCCGCATCAAAGGGAATCGACGCCGCCGTCACTGCGGCGGTCACGAGCAACGAAGGCCAGCAGGATCTCACCCTGTGGAAGGGGCGACGGGATACCTACGCCGCTTTGCTGTCTGCCGTTGCCGCCTTCGTGGCCCTCATCAAGACGCCGGAGGGCTACATCCGTGCCCGTACGGTGGAGGAGCTTGAAGGGCCTTTTCGTGCGGCCCTCGCCGACGTGGAACAGCACGCCAATCTGGCACGGCTCGAAGGCCCGCGGGACGAGATCGAGATTCCGGTTAGGTCCGTCGTTGGGTTTGCCCGTGACGCGGGGGACCACTACTTGTCCTGGGTCCACGTTCTCCATGATCTTCCAGCCTGGCCGCCGGTCGATCGTGAATCGCTCCTCGCGACTCATCAACGACTTGCGCAGACCCAGCGGCAGCTGGTGGATGCCCTGTACGCGGTCCTCCACCCGCAGGCGCCCTAGCTGTTGCGGGACATGACGTTGGTGACACAGGCCAATGCCCGGAAACCAAGATGCTTCGACGGGGGTTGGTCGGGTAGCGTGCGGGCCATGTCGAGTCCTGAGTCAGACAAGATGGGGGCTTTCGGTCACGCCGTCAGCCCCCTGAACCACTGAGCTCGTAGCCCTGTCGTCGCGCCGCTTTTTGCGGTGGGACGGGTGGTGCTTGGGGCTGGCCGCGGTGACGAGATGACCTTCTCGTGCTTCTCCTCACCTCGGAGCCACTCGATGCCTCTGCCGCTGTATCTGCTTGCCATGGCGGTCTTCGCCATGGGCACCTCGGAGTTCATGCTCGCCGGCCTCTTGCCGGACATCGCCTCAGACCTTGACGTCACAGTCGGGACGGCAGGCGTCCTCACCTCGGCCTTCGCGATCGGCATGATCATTGGCGCCCCTTTTGTAGCCGCGCTTGCCCGTGACTGGCCCAGGCGCGCCAGCCTTCTCGGGTTTGTGCTCGTTTTCGCGGCAGCCCACGCCGTGGGCGCCGTCACCACGAGCTTCCCCATCCTGTTCGCTACCCGAATCGTCGCCGCACTCGCGAACGCCGGGTTCCTTGCCGTCGCTTTGACGGCTGCGGCCACGCTAGTCCCGCCCGACAGGAAGGGACGTGCGCTGGCCGTGCTGCTGTCAGGCACGACGGTGGCCACGATCGCCGGTGTCCCTGGTGGTTCGGTGCTCGGCACGGTGCTCGGCTGGCGGGCCACGTTCTGGGCTGTCGCCGCTCTCTGCCTGCCGGCAGCTTTCGGCATCCTGAAGGGAATCCCAGCCGGACGTGATGAGGACGAGGCAACTGGCAGGCCTGCCTTGCGAGCGGAACTCGCCCAGCTCACCAGGCCGCAGTTGATCCTGGTGATGCTGCTCGGTGCGCTGGTGAACGCGGCCACGTTCGGAAGCCTTACCTTCCTCGCTCCGGTGGTGACCGACAGCGCCGGGCTGGGCGAGTTGTGGATCTCTGTCGCTCTGGTGCTCTTCGGTGCGGGTTCCTTCGTGGGCGTCACCGTCGCCGGCCGGCTGTCCGACAGGCGTCCCGGTCCGGTCATTGCAGTGGGCGGTCCGTTGCTGCTCATCGGCTGGCCGGCCTTGGCGATGCTGGCCAACGAGCCGGTCGCCTTGTTCATCCTCGTGTTCGTGCAGGGCGCACTGTCGTTCGCGCTGGGCAGCACGCTGATTACGCGGGTCCTCTACGAAGCCGCAGGAGCACCTACCATGGCCGGCTCGTATGCGACCGCGGCGCTCAACGTGGGCGCCGCAGTCGGCCCCCTCATCGCTGCGGCCACCCTCAGCACCGAAGCCAGGGACCTCGGGCCGCTCTGGGCAAGTGGACTCCTCGTCGCGGTGGCGCTGCTCATCGCGTTCCCCTTCCTCACCGCCATCACGGCCCGCCGGAGCACGGAGGTGCTCCGGTGACGCATGCGAACGCCCCCTTGAACATCGAGGGTTTCCTCGAAGTGCCGCAGTTCCTGGAGCGGTACGCCCGCCCCGGTGTCGAGGCGGGCGCCGCGTACGTCGCCGCGTCTGATCCCGCTGCCCGCCGTCGGGGTTGATCACAGTGGCGTGCGGAGCGTTTCCGGAGTATTCCTGCGGCCTCGGAATGCCTCAGATCATGCGGTTCGGTGACATCATGAGTAATGAATTCCGCGTCATGACGGTCGTCCGACCAGGCGACACCTGAGCCTCTTCCTGCCTGTCAGCACGGGAAGGCGGTGAGCACGTGAGCGACACCGAGCAGGAGCCCACTGCGTCCGAAGGAACAGAGGCGCAGACCACCCCCGAGGAGTCACCGGCCACGACTGAGGCCGGCCCTGCAGAGGGCGAAGAGCCGACCCCCGAGGCGGCGGAGACGCAAGCTGAAGAACCGGCCCCCGCTGTTGAGGAGACCGGGGCTGAAGAACCGGCCCCCGCTGCTGAGGAGACCGGGGTTGAAGAACCCGCGACCTCTGCTGCCGAGGAGACCGGGACCGAGGAACCGGCCCCCGCTGTTGAGGAGACCGGGGCTGGAGGATCGGCCCCCGCTGCTGAGGAGACCGGGGTTGAAGAACCCGCGACCTCTGCTGCCGAGGAGACCGGGACCGAGGAACCGGCCCCTGCCGCTGTTGAGGAGACCGGGGCTGGAGGATCGGCCCCCACTGCGGCTGAGGAGACCGGGGTTGAAGAACCCGCGACCTCTGCGGCTGAGGAGACTGGGACCGAGGAACCGGCCCCCACTGCG
>NZ_JBHVFU010000084.1:7356-26447 GCF_042801455.1 Streptomyces sp. NPDC057565
GCGGCTGAGGAGACCGGGGCTGGAGAACCCGCGACCCCTGCGGCTGAGGAGACTGGGACCGAGGAACCGGCCCCCACTGCGGCTGAGGAGACCGGGGTTGAAGAACCCGCGACCTCTGCTGCCGAGGAGACCGGGACCGAGGAACCGGCCCCCACTGCGGCTGAGGAGACCGGGGCTGGAGAACCCGCGACCCCTGCGGCTGAGGAGACTGGGACCGAGGAACCGGCCCCCACTGCGGCTGAGGAGACCGGGGCTGAAGAACCCGCGACAGAGGAGTAGGAGAAATGCTGTGCGCGGCGGTCGTCGCGCACAGCCACGACGGCAGTCTCGAATGCGGGCTCGAACCGCCCTTTAAGTGGACTCGTCGGCGTCCGGCTCGTTGCCCGAACGCACTGGTCACGCATCCCGCCGTGCGAGGGGCAGAGGTCCGGATGTCTGCAGCACCGCTGGTGCCACCGCGGGCGGGTCTCCGCTGGCCACCCACCGGTAGCGGGCCACCATCATTATGTCGTCGATGCTCTCCCGCACGAACCCGTCCACGATGCCTAGACCGTCCGGGCGTTTACGCAGCACCACATCGCCCGGCTCCGTATCGTCCGCGATCTGCTGGCAGTCCGCCGAGTCGGGGCAACCCGAGAACTCGTACACCCAGTGGCCCATGCCTGTCATCCTGCCGGGAACACCGAGCACCCCACTGATCAGGCACGAAGGCGGTGGAGTGGATCCGCCCGAGGGGATCAGAGGCATTGCTGATCACACCAGTCCGCGGCCCGGGGGCCTGGAGCCGTCCGTGCAGCTGCAGCAACTCGTCGTCGTCCCCATGGGCAAGCGCCTCTCCGAGCTGGACCGTCTGCGCCGCTCGCCGCGCGACATCTTCCTGCGGTTCGGCCAACTGCGGATCAGGCTGAACGGCCACGATCGGATGGCTGAGCACACCGTCGCCAGGATGACCGGGCGGCAGCGGCGTCTCTGCGGGCACTTCGGTAGGCAGCCCGACCTCATGGACTGGTACTTTCCGACTGACCAGGCCACCATCATGGGTCGGGAGCCGGCAGCCAGGTGACTTCTTCAGGCACGTCAACGCGTGCGGCACGGCGAGCGCTTGGCGCGGTCTTGGCAGCCGAGGCGGTGTCGGTCGCGGGAAACCGGATCGCCCTGATCGCGATTCCCTGGTTCGTGCTGGACACCACCGGTGATCCCGCACGGGCCGGGCTGAGCGGGGTCGCCTACTTCGTTCCCGTGGTGCTGGCCGGGCTCTTCGGCGGCCCCCTGGTGGACCGCATGGGGTTCATCCGCAGCAGTGTCCATGCCGACCTGGCCAGCGGGATGACGGTGGCCGCGATCCCGGTCCTGTACATGCTGGGCCACCTGCCGTTCTGGCTGTTGCTGGTCCTCACGTTCGCCGGCTCGATGCTCGACGTTCCAGGCACAACAGCCCGCCGCTCCCTCGTGCCCGACCTGGCCGAAGCCTGCGGTATGCGGCTGGAACGGGCGATGAGCGCGCACGAGACAGTGATGCGTGTCGCCCAGCTCACCGGCGGATTGCTCGGCGGCGTGCTCCTCGCAGCTCTCGGGCCAATCCTTGTGCTGTACGTGGATGCGGCCAGCTTCCTGGTATCGGCCCTGGTCGTGGGGCTGACGGTGCCCCGAGCGTCGCCTCGCAAGGCTCCGCACCTGTCGAAAGGCACGTCACGGTACTTCGCGGAGCTCACCGAAGGGCTGCGGTTCATCCGCGAGGACACGTTGCTGCCTCGGATCCTCGTGGTGTTCATGTTCGCCAACATGGCCGACAACGCCCTGTTCACCGTGCTGCTGCCCACCTTGGCCGAGCAGGTGCTCGACAACCCGCTCGCCCTGGGGCTGTCGGTCGCTGCCTTCGGCGCCGGCGCCCTGGTGGGCGCGGTCCTGTTCGGTGCAGTCGGGCATCGGTTCCCCCGGCACGTAATCGTGACCGGCGCGTTGCTGATTTCCGGGGCCCCGAAGTTCTTCGTCATCGCCGCGCTGCCCGGAACTCCCACGCTTGTCGTCACCATGGCTCTCGCCGGTATCGCTGCTGGACCAGTGAACCCGCTGTTGACCGCTGTCCAGTTCAGCCGTATTCCCTCGGAGCTCCGGGGACGCGTTTCCGGAGCGATCATGGCGGCGGTTGTGGCTGCGGTGCCGGTGGGCATTTTCGGCGCCGGCCTGCTGGTCGCCATGACCAGCCTCACCACGGCTTTGCTCGTGATCGCGGCTGGTTATCTCCTGGTCAGCCTCTATCCCGCATTGCATCCCGCGTGGCGAACCGCCACCCCATGACCTCCAGATCGATCGATCTTCGACATCTGCGGCATGACCAGCACCTTTCACCAAGAGCATCCCGATGCTGACCTGGCCACCATCACCCCGTACATCACCAGCAAGATCCGGCGCTTCGGCACGTGGCACCCGGACTGCGGGCGAGGCATACCTGGGAGCCGGTGGAGTAATAGTCAAGACCTGTGGATCGTGGGGTAGTCCCGGCCGGATGCCTCGCCGTCCCGTCCGCGCCGGGTCCCGTTCGCGCCGACACGCCGGAGCCCGCTCGAACACGGGCACCTCGTCGAACGCCCCGAGGCCCAGGCGGCCTGCACTACCCGACGATCGGGTCCTCGGCTTCAGTCGGTCAGAACTCTGCTCTGGCGACGGGAGGGATGGTCCCGTTCTGGGCCTGCTGGGCCCGTTCGGCCAGCATCTGGGCGAGGGAGGAGAGAGCGGCGGGGTCGAGGGAACTATCTGCCGTTCGGTATGTGACCCAGGTGACGACGGTGCCCACGAGCGCGCCCGCCTCCGCCCGCTCGGCATTGACGATCTTTGCCCGGTAGGCGACGCTCTTGTCACCCATGGGCTGCAGCGACAGCGGCTCGAGACCGTCAGAGTGTTCGTCTTTATCCGCTCGGACATCAGCGAAGCGTTGGGCAGCGTGGTCGGCGGTGTCGTAAGCCTGGATGTAGAAGAAGGCTGCCTCGCCCGAGTCTGTAACTTCAAATGGGACGGTGCCGGTGTACAAAGCCCCCGTACATGCCGAACTGCAGTCGCTGGGCACGCCCGCCTTGATCTCTTTGTCCTGCGTCGCCTCCCAACCAGAGGGAAGGCTGCCGGAGTCAGGGAGAGTCACTTCAACGACTGCCGCCTCGTTGAGCGCGGCGTTCTTGCGGTCGGGCCGGCCTGATTCGCTGGGCGGAGTGATGCCAGCGCCCCCCTCGTTGTCGCTGAGTGCTCCCGATTGGGCGTCGCTCGGTTCTGACTGCCGGGAGCCTTGGGGGGAGTCATCGGCAGTGAGGAGCTGCACCCCGCCGTAGACACCAAGCGCGAGCAGGGCCAATAGCAGGGCCGTTGCTGCGACCAGGAAGGCGCGGGCACTGGGCGTGTTGTTGATGGTCAGCGGGCCGAGGGAAATGGGGCTGCGCGACAACCGGCTGCCCGTGATCACCACACTATTCTCGGTGTGCGTGGACGGAGCAGACAGGTGCAGTTCCAGCTGCCGTCTCAGCTCCGGATCTGCCTCGATCTCGTTTCGCAGCACGTCCTGAGCGTCGGATCGTGCTGCCGGGCTTCTGCCAGCGTCGAGCTCTGCCAGGGTTGTACGTCCCCGCTCCGTTCCTGCAAGACGGGCCCGCACCAACTCGGTGACCGCCGCACCAGCTCCCTCTCCGACAGCAGTTGCTGCCCCAGTAGCAGCAGCGACAATCACCCCCACTGCCACGACCGCAAGTTCCGAAGCCTCCATGTCCCCCCCGTGACTACGCCCGATTTGCTGAAGCCCATCATCGGGCATCCCGTCTCAGGGGTCACCCTCAGCGTGTCCACCACTCAGGGGGAGGCCCCAAGGCCGGGTCGTTAGCGTTTTCGCAGGTCACACAAGTGAGTTGAAGGATCCTCGACGCAGAGCAACGGAGCTCGTTGGTACAGGCAGTCGACCAAGACAGCTTGTCCCGAAGGAGCTCCGTTGCCTCGTCATTGTGTCCTGCCGTCTGCGCTGACGGCCATCACCCGTACGGTCGCTGTGGCCGCGGGCCGGTTCGCTCCCGGGCATCTGGGGGAGCTGACGGCGGTCGTGCCGTTCGAACTCGTGGACGCGATCCTTGTCTTTGAGAGTGTGTCGCTGCCCTCCGGAAGTCTTCCTCGTCAGTCTCCGCTGCCCCCTTGACCCTGCCGCAACTGGTGTAGACCATTGACCGGCGGTGGATGCAACCGCTTTCTATCGCCAGGCGAAAGGGACGACCCCCATGGACCAGCGACACCCCCTCCTTGCCCGCAGACGAGTCTTGGGCACCATGGCCGGCGCCACCGCCGCCGGCCTGCTGCCCCTGGGGTCCATCGCCCGCGCGGCCGAGACGCAAGCCACGTCGAGCGGTTCCGCCGAGGACGCCGGCTTCTTCGGCATATGGGACGGGAGCACTTGGACCACCCAGCCGCGCCTGGACTACACCGCGGCCGCCTCGCTGAAGCCCGTCGAAGACGCCGCCAGAGCCGGGGACTACGCCGCCGCCGGTGAGGCCCTCCGCAAGCACTTCCGATCCCGCACCGCGAAGGCGCCCCTGCCATTCCTCTACAACGGCATCTTTCGCCCGGGCCAGATACCCCTGTTTATCGACCACATCTGGACCCTCGGCACCGGCGAGATCTACCAGGACGTTGTCACCGTCACAGGCGCCGCGTCCACCGTCTCCGCCGATGTGACGGAGGCGCTCACCCGGGCCGCGGAAGGCAAGGCATCCGAGGTGATGTTCTTCCTGATGGCGCGCGACAAGGAGCCCTCGACCGCGGTCTTCGCGAGCCGCGACGCGGGCGCGGGCGCCCCGGTGCTGGAGGTTACGAAGGCGGACGGGAGCACCGTCGCCTTCCCCGCGACCGCCGACACGTACATCAAGGCCGGCGACGACGCGACCGGCAACTTCGGCTCCGACAGCGAGCTGCAGGTCCGCGACGAGGGCGTGGGCGCCTTCACCGCCGAGACCCGCAAGGCGTACCTGGCCTTCCGTATCGAGGGTGTGACCCAGGCTCCGAGGTCGGCGCGCCTTAAGCTCACCGGCCGTAACGCCACTGCCGCCGCCAACAAGCGAGTCATCGTCTTCCAGACCCTCGAAGCCTTCAACGAGACCACCCGCACCTGGGCCAACACCGTCCAGAACACCTTCTCCTGGCAGGGCGACCCGGGCGGCTTCGACTGGAAGAGGCCCGCCGGCGCCGACCCCGAGTACGGCGCCCAGCTGCCCCGGCTGTACTTCGCCGGCCCGATGGCCGACGCCTACCGCCAGAGCGGCGACGAGACGATCGCCGCCGGACTGACGAGCCTGATCACCGACTTCATCCGCGACGCCGACAGCTACGGCACCGCGTACGGCGCCGGCTCCTTCCCGCGCAGCCTCGACACCGGCAACCGCATCGTCAACTGGGTGTACGCCTACGAGTCCCTGCGCGCCAGCCCGTCCCTCACCGCCGCCGACAACACCGCGATGCTGCGCACGATCGAGAAGTCCGGCCGCTATCTGGCCGTGGCCTCGGGCCCCAACCCCAACTGGATCCAGTTCCAGAAGCAGGCGCTGACGGCGATCGCCGTGCACTTCCCCGAGTTCCGGGGCAGCGCCGAGTGGCTGGAGCACGCCCGGACGTACCTCTCCGCTCAACTCCGCACGGCGTTGTATCCCGACGGGGGTTACGTCGAGTCCACCGACGGCTACGCCTGGGGTGTCGTCGACACCTTCGGCGGGCTGACCAAGTACCTCCAGGACAACGGCTACGAGCTCGGCGGCAAGGCCGAGCTGGACCGGCTCGTGCGCTTCCTCGCCGACCAGAACCTGCCCGGCGGCTTCAGCCCCGCCTACGGCGACAGCGGCACCTTCGACCGCCGCCCTGCGCT
This sequence comes from Streptomyces sp. NPDC057565, assembly GCF_042801455.1. Lineage (NCBI taxonomy): Bacteria > Bacillati > Actinomycetota > Actinomycetes > Kitasatosporales > Streptomycetaceae > Streptomyces > Streptomyces sp. NPDC057565. Next base: position 13,238 of record NZ_JBHVFU010000084.1, read on the forward strand.
GCTGCAGTACGGCGAACTGCTCGGCGACGCCACGCTGACGTACATCGGCTCCGACGGCGCCCGCGGCACGGCCCCCGACCACACCTCGGTCCTCTACCCGGACACCCGCGTCGCCGTCCAGCGCAGCGGCTGGCGGCCGGACGCGGCGTATCTGCGGATCAATGCCGACCGCGGCCCGCACTCCCACCCTGACGATCTGGCCGTCACCGTCTGGGCCGAGGGCAACCGGCTGCTGCCCGACATGGGCGCCTTCACGTACTCCAGCGACCCGCGGAGCAACTGGCTGCGTTTCACCACCGAGTCGCACAGCACAGTCGAGGTCGACGCCACCGCCCAGAAGGTCGGCGCGGCCGCCTCCATCGACCTCTTCGCCACCAACGGCGCCTTCGACCTCACCCGCGCCTGGACCGACGGCAACTCCGCCGCCCGGCACACCCGCACAGTGCTGTTCGCACGGCCCGGCCTGTGGATCGTCTCCGACCATCTCAGGCCGTCCGGCACCGCAAACCACGTCTACCGGCAGAACTGGCAGCTGCTGCCCGAGGCCCGGCCGGCGCTGGAGGACGGCAGCCGGGCGACCGTCACCGACTTCGCGGAGGGCGGCAATCTGCGCCTCGTCCCCGCCCGCCCCTCATCGCTCCGGGCAGAGGTCCGTAACGGCTACTACTCGCCGGTGTTCTACAGCGTCACGGACAGCAAGTATGTGACCTACACGCGCGAGGGATCCGGCCCGGTCACCTTCGACGCGCTGCTGCTGCCCGTTCCCGCCGGCCAGCAGTCCACCGCCACGGTCGAGGACCTCGCCGTGGCGGGAGCGGCGGCCGGTGAGGCCTCGGCGATGGCCCTCACGTTCAGCACGGAGCGCACGGCCACCTACGCCGTGGCGCACACCGCGCCGCGGTCGCCGATCGCCTTCGGCGCGTACACCTTCGACGGCACGGTGGCCTACGCGGAGGCGGACTCGCAGCGGCGGACGTGGCTGCTGTACGGCGGGTGCAGGCTCGCCACGAAGGACGCCGTGCTCGTTGACTCCCCGGTGGAGCTGAAGGACTTCGCGGTCCGCCTCGACCCGGCGCGCAGGACGGTCGCCATCGACGGCACGGGGCTCGTCCCCAGCACGGACGTCGACAAGGCCGTCAGGATCCACGCGCCCTGGGCGGCATCGGTGACGCTCAACGGCGAGGCGGTCCCGTTCACCGTCAAGTCGAGCAAGCTGCTCGCTGCCGCGGCGGGCTGACCCGGCCCGGGCGGCCCGCCCCCGGGCGACGTCTGCATCGCCCCGGCGGGCCCCTGGCCGCCGGGGCGAAGGGCACTTCCGTATCTCCCCAGCAAGCTTCTCCTCTGCCGCCTGCCGTGCCCCGGCGGCGGGATGGGCCAGGAGGTAGGCGTAGTAGGCCGAGCGCGTCACCTTCAACGCCCGGCACAGCAGCGACACGCTGTAACCACCGGGGTTGCCCTCAGACGCCTTCTCCGCGTCGACGAACGCGTAGCGTGCGGCTACTTCGTCTTCTGCTGTGCGAAGAAGGCGGTCGCTTTTCCCAGCACCTCGATCGTCTGCTCCTGCTCGCGGACCTTGCGTCGCAGTCGGACCAGCTCCTCGCGCTCCGCTGTCGTCAAAACGCCCGCCGGACCCTCGCCCCGGTCGACCTTCGCCTGCTTGACCCAGCCCCGCAGGCCCTCGGTACTGACCCCGAGTTCCCGGGCGACCTCGGCCACCGTCCGCCCGGAGGAACGGACAAGCTCAACAGCATCCTTCTTGAACTCGGCTGTGTACCGCTTGCTCGTATTGCTCTTCTTACTCACTACCTGGACTGCTTCCTCCGGGACCCATACGTCCCAGTATCAAGTTGTCCTGACCCTGGGGGGAACTTCACTCTCCTGCGAAAGACCAGGGCCGGCACCAGCCGCCCCCTCCTCCCGCTCACCGTCACCAACCGAACCCACACCCCACCGTCATGAACCGACAAGGCAATCCCGCCACCCTTGCTCAGGCCCGCCGACAGCACAGCCTCGACAAGCGCCAGCGCGCCCTGACCGCCCTCACCGTCCTCGAACGAGACGGCGAGAGGATCACCCACACCGCCGTTGCCCGTGCCGCGAACGTCTCCACCTGGCTCACCTACGCCGATGGCATCTGCGAACACATCGATGCCGCCCGCGAACGACAGGCCCGCACCCCGCCTACCGCTCCCGACCCGGGAACCCCCCTTACGCCCGCAGGGCTGCGCGCAGAACTCGAAACCGCCCGCCAAGAGATTAAGAACCTCCGCCAGGAACGGGACCGCCTACGCAGCGCCATACGGCAACAGCTCGGACAGCAACTCGACGCGCTCACCACACCTGATCTGGCCGGCCGCGTCGACGAACTCACCCGACACAACCACCAACTCGCCGACCAGCTCCAGCAGGCCACCGAAGAGAGCACCACCCTCCGTGCCCGGGCCACCTCTCTGGAACAAGACCTCGCAGCAGCCCGCACCAGTCTGCGCCGCATGATCCGCACCGAGAACACCGCACGGTGACCGCACTGGCTACCCACGGGTGCGGGCAGGTCCGCTCACCGCCCTCACCATCACGGACGTCGGCGTGAGCTGGCCTGCGTCGAGCACCTCTACGCCATCGCCGACCGTGAGGTCATACCCGAGACCGGCGAGCCCGAGGTCATCTACTGCATGGACGAGTTCGGCCCGCTCAACCTCCAGCCCCACCCCGCGTTCGACGGGAGTGTCGGGACCTGCCCCCGAAGAGTGGAATGCGCTCGCCGAGGGCTGGCACCGCTCAACTCCAGCTCGGCGAGAGTCCGTGCGGTGGCTTGTAGGGAACCGGTCGGCCGGTGTGCGCGTCGAGCACAACGCGGTCGCCTACGGGCCGCGCCAGTTTCACAGTCACTTGCTGCAGCCGTGCCTGCTTGGTGCAGTGGCCGCCGTCGTCCTTCCGGTGTTTGACGGAGCCCGAGAGCACCACGCTGCCGCGTGTTTCCAGCACATCCACCACGGGGCCGTCGTCGCAGGCGCCATGGAGGGAAACCACGGTCACCGAACGCCCGTCTGCGGCAATCTGGACCAGCCGGTTAAGCGGATAACCCGGGACGTCGTTGGCCCGCCCGACCGGCGGACGGGGGAGTGGCGAGGGGATGACGGCGGCCTGCTTGAGAGGGGAGGCATAGCCGTCAAGGGTGAACAGCCAGGCGGGGATCACTGCCGGTCCCCGGTTGGTGGCCACACTCATCTCACCCTGCTTCGCTCCGGTCACAGTGAGGTGGGGCTTTCCGTCGGTGCGGCCCCCGGCCAGGGTCTTGTACGACTCAGCCGCCCCAGTCAACGGCCGTGTGAGCGATCTGCCTCCCGCCCAAGTAACCTGGCCGTTCTTCGGCCCAGTGTTGGGCATCGTGCCACGTAGGGCGAGGTTGTGGTCTTGGTAGGCCTGCTTGTCGGCCTGGCTCCGCAGGCCGCCACGCGGCAGCTGGACCACGTCACCCATGGGGTGGTACCCAGCTCGCCACGCGGCGGCAGCGGTTGAACCGTCCCAGGCTTTGGCGACCTCGTGGGCACGGTGCGCCAGCACCTCCGTGTCGCCGCCAGCATCCTTCTGGTCGCCGCAACCGGAGATGGCCCCCAAGCTGGCGGCGGACACAGCCGTCGCAGTGAGCAGGCTCAGCGAGCGCGATGCCCGGATGCGCATGTGGACCTCCGAGAGGATGGTGATGTGGCAGCTGCCCTGTCCCTGTGACGCGGCCGGGTCAGGGCGGGTTCCGCAAGTTGCGGCGGCTCGTTGTCAGTAGACCTTGAGACCGATCTGGTTCCGCGGGAGCGGTCAGGCGCCTGTCGGGTTCGACGTTGACGCCAGTGGTTCTGTACACGAGAACGGACAGCGGATGTTCAGCACTTCGGGAGCTGCCGCTAATGGTTGGTGTTCGATGTTCACGAGATCGGGTTCTGGCTCGCTTTCCGTGACGCGTGCACGGTGAGTGACCTCCGCCGGGAGACCAGGGTGACCAAAGATGGGTCTCAGGTGCAGACGATGGGGCAGCCGCGTCGGATCGAGTGCTGGGCAGCGCGCAGGAACAGTGAGACGTAGAAGGCTGTGTTCAGGTCCTTGGTCCACGGTCCTGTTCGAGTAGTGGCCAGTTCCTTTGCTTGGTGCCTGAACCACATGCTCAGATCGAGGTTGTCGCATGTTGCCGGGGTTTCGGGTGGCAGATCGATGGCTGCTGCCAGCTTCTCGGCGAGCGGTAGTACCTGAGGAGCGCCGACGACCATGGACTCGTGGTCGTCGGATTCGATGGACAACCAGATCTCCTCATCGAGCGAGAAGGGCACGAGCACGGTCCAGCCGCAGAGGATCTCTGATTCCTCTCGTGACAGGTGCGTCTGACACAAGGCGAGGAACCCGGTCATGGAGGGGGTCAACTTCTCCTCGAAAGCTTGCCCTGAGCCAGGTGCGAAGTCCGTCTCTGGGGGAACGTCCTCGTAGGGCGGTAGGCCGCGCCGCCTGAGTTCAGCGTTGAGCGCTGAAGCAACCTCGCCCCATCCATCTTCCTCGTCACCAAACCATTCCTCCGCGCCAACGCTCACCAGGTAAACACCCATGTGGGGAAGCTATCGCGCGCATCTGACATCGATCAGTGATCCAACAGGACTCGCTTGCGGAGCAGCGCGAAGCCAGCCCGGCCGAACATCTGGCGCTTGAGCATCTTGATTCGGTTCACGTGTCCTTCAACGACGCCGGAATTCCAGGGCAGGGTCAGGCCGGCGATGACCGCGTCGCGGTCTCGCTCGATTCCTGCCGCAAGAGTGTGGAGGCTGGGCAGATCGTCTTGACGGACGGCGTCGAGCCACTGTGGGAGCCGTTCGCCCTGGCGCTCGGTGAGCATCTGGGCGAAGGACCGGACGTGACCGGTCAGGGCATCGAGTTCAGGGCAGTTGGCCAGGACGGCCTTGAGCCTGAGCTGTTCGATCTCGGTCAGAGCTTCGGGTCGGCTGAGGATCCATCTCGTCACCACGCGGGGTGCCGGTGGTTGCGCGGTGACCGGCCGTGGCGAAGTGCGCTTCTCTCGCAGGTAGGCGCTGACCCGGCCGTAGCTGCCTCGATAGCCCAAGGGAACGATCTCCTCCCAGAGCTTCCATGCGTTGGTGCAGCCCTCGTCCCAGCGTTCGTCCAGGTAGGGCTTGTACTCGTCGAGGACGGAGGTCCTGTTGTGCTGCCACTGGCCGCGAAAGAGGTCTTCCGGCTTCGCAGCGTCGGCGAGGCTCTTGACGGTGCGGTGGGTCATGTTCAGCTGGCGCCCAATGGAACGGCGGCTGTGGCCGGCTTCCAGCAGCGCGTGGACCGTGGCGTGCCTGGCTCGGACACGGTTGGCGAACCGCTCGCTCCGCCACGGAGAGTCCGCCTTCTCCTCGGACGGCACCGGTTCGTCGGCCTTCGCCCCGCGATCGGGAACCAGGACGCGAAGGCACTGGCGGTGGCGGGCGACAGCCCGCTCAGCGGCCTCCCCGAGGTTGTGCCACAGATGCCAGCGGTCGGCGACCTGCGTCGCTTGGGGTGCCCCGGCTGTGGCGCCTTCCGTGAAGAACGGCGCGCGGTCCCGGCAGACGATCTCGATCCCGGGGCGCTTCTCCAGCCATGCGGCCAGGCTGGACGCCTCCCGGTCAGGCAGCAAATCCACCGGCCGGCGGGTCTCGACGTCGACGAGCACCGTGCCGTAGACCCGTCCTTTGCGTGTGGCGTATTCATCAACACCAACCACCCGCGGGGCCGGGATTTCGGGTTCGGGCAATGCATCGAGCAGCCGCAACACCGCGCTGCGGCTGATGGACACCCCGAAGGCCCGTGCCATCCGGGCGCCGGCCCGGCCGGCGAGGGCGAGACCCACCGCGGCGAGAGTCGACCGCAACCGCTCCGTCCACCTGCTGTGCCGCCGTGTCAGCCCCGGCAGCTGCTCAGCGAAGGTCCGCCGAGCACACGAAGGCTCCGGACAGAAGAACCGCCGGACTCGCAGTTGTAGGACCACCAGACGTCCGCCACTCGGAACGTCCGCAGGAAACCGTAGGTAAGAGCTGTGTACGCGGGTCGACTCGCTCCCACAGTCCGGGCATGCCGCCCCGGCCGCCGTACTGCAGACGTCGATGCGTATCGCCTCGTGGCTCACGTCCAGCGACAGCACCGACACGTCCGCGATGGACGGTAACAGCAGGCCCTCCAGGCGGGGCGCCATATCTTCCACGACGTCGCATTGTCGACCACATCAAGATCTGTCCTGGTCATTTTCAGGCAACTTCCCGGAGCCTACTCGGAGCGTCAGCCGTCACTCAGCGTGCGTACATCACGGAAAGCGAGCCAGAACCCAAACTTGTGAACAAAGCCACTTGGTGCACACGAGGGTCGGCGCCAGTTGGTGCCGACCCTGTGCGTTCAGGTGAAGACCGCGATTTGTGATGGACAGTGCGAGCATGCCGTGACGCTCGCCCGCGCGGCTTTCGATGCAGTACGCGTGGCTGCGACACCCAGAACGTCAAAGCGCGGGCGCAGCCGAAGAGGTCGGCGGATCGGGACCAGGAGGAGCCCTGGGCGGTCTTGGACAACCGACCGCACGGGGCGCACGACTGTGTGAGCGGCTCGGCCGCGGTTAGATGCTGATCGACTGGGGAGTGGAGCGCAAGGGCGGCGTGTACCTGCGAGAGTATGTGCCGCCCTCGCATGCGTTTTGGTGCTCAGGGAGGTCGGCTCAGGCCCAGCGGTCGGGGGACCGCTTCGGTGGCGGCGTGCTGCGGCAGGAGCCGGCACATCGATCACGCAGGCGGGTGACCCCAGGAGCTTGCCCCGCCCCCACCTACCGGCTTCTCGCCAGTCGGGACCCTTCGGGTGTACGGCGGTAGAGCACCGATCGGCCGGACCGGGCGCGGGCGACGAGGCCGGCCCGGTGCAGTACGCCAAGGTGGTACGAGACCGTGGCGGGGCTGAGGAAGTGACGTGCCGCGAGCTGTGCGGTGGAGGCGGGTTGTGCCAGCTCGGCGAGGAGCCCGGCGCGGGTGGGGCCGAGCAGCTGGGCCATCTCGGCGGGGGGCGCTGCTGGGGCGATGGTGTTGGCGATGGCCTTGTCGCCCACGGGATAGATGAGCATCGGGGGCCGGACTTTGTTGCGGGTTGCGTCCACGGCCACGGCCGGCCGAGGTGCGACGAGTGACGGCACGACGACCACCAGGGGCACGGGCCGTGCGATCCGGAACCGGCTCTCGACGTGCAGGGTGTCGTCGGTCCACCGGATGCCGGGGTGCAGGGAGTTGAAGAGCCTGGCCGCTCCGTGCCGGGCCAGCACGCCGGCGCATCGGTCGACCTCCGCGTCGAGGGCTGCCTTGGCGGCCTCCCAGTGCGGGGCGAAGGCCAGCTCCCAGTAGCGCCGTACCTCGTTAGCCGCCTGCCGGGCCACGTGCGCACCGCCCCGCGCCATGGCCCGCCGCACCCCCGCCGGCAGCTCGGATCCGGCGAGGCCGTTTTGCGGCCGTCCGTCGCGCAACGCCTCCAGCTCGCTCAGGACGCGTTCGGGCGGGGTGCACCGGACCTGCTCCAGTTCCTCCTCGACGGTGGGGGAGGGCCCGCAGGGGTGCGGGCTGAGGAAGTCGGGCACGTATCCGGCCCCGTCCAGGGCCAGTTCGGACAGTAGCGGCAGCCGTGCCCGGCGCAGCACGCGCCGGGCACGTGCGACCCACGGATCGGTATCCGGGGCTGGTCGCAGGCCCCAGGGCAGCAGCGTCGCGGCGACCTCGTGCAACGGCGAGACGGCGAAGCGGGAGCGGGCGAGCCCTACGGTGTCCACGGTGAGCTCGATCATGACCCTCCCGCTGTCTGGTCCTGCTGGTCCCGCGGCCGTCCTTTCGAACCTGATCGAATCGTGGCACAAAACGTCGCGGTGGCAGGCCTGATCGGCGCAGGCTGGTGGCCCGAAGCCCGGTGGAACCTGTCAAGCCAAATGAACGGAGACGAGCATGCGACTCAAGCGAGCCCTAGCTGCCACGGCGGCAGCTGTTCTCATCCCGCTCGGGGGGGCTGTCACCATGGCTTCCCCTGCCGCTGCCACTGGCCCTTGCTCCGGGTCCACCTGGTTCAACTACGGCGGCTACTGGCACAGGATCCCCACCACGACTGACAACAGCGGCAACCGCCAGTGCCACCTCCAACAGGGTCTCGTCGGTGGCGGGGTCGGTGAGCTGCAGCGGAACCTGAACCGCTGCTACAACCAGAGTCTCGCCCTCGACAACAACTACGGGCCCAAGACAACCCAGGCCGTGCGCTACGCGCAGGACCGCCTCAATATCACCGTGGACGGCGTCTTCGGCCCGCAAACCTCCTATGCGATGGTGTGGGCCAAGTTCGACTCGGCCGGAAAATACTACGGCTGCTAGTAGACGTACCCGTCAGAAGCCTCGCAGGTCCCTCTGCGGGGCTTCGTCGCGTCGGGAGCCTGGGAGCGCCTCCGGCCCCGCGTCCGGTTCGCTTCACTCAGCGGGTCTGTACGGTGAACGGTGTAACTCCCAATCTGGAAGCGACAGTTGATGACTGACGTGATGAGTGACATCAAGGTCGAGGAGGCCGCCGCCGTGGACGTGGTGGATGAGGGGCTGGTTACCGAGTTGGTGGCCCGGGCTCAGGCCGGCGGGATGAAGCTGACCGGTGAGGGCGGGCTGCTGGCCGAGCTGACCCGGAAGGTCCTGGAGTCTGCGTTGGAGGGTGAGCTCACCGACCACCTGGGGCACGAGCCCGGTGAGCGGGCCGAGGAAGGGCGGGAGAACTACCGCAACGGCCGCCGGTCCAAGACCGTGACGACCGAGGTCGGCCCGGTGGAGATCGCGGTGCCGCGCGACCGGGCGGGCACCTTCGAGCCGCAGCTGGTCAAGAAGCGGCAGCGGCGCCTCGGCGGGGTGGACGAGATGGTCCTGTCCTTGTCCGCGAAGGGCCTGACGCACGGGGAGATTTCGGCGCATCTCGCGGAGGTGTACGGAACCGAGGTGTCCAAGTCAACGATCTCCACGATCACCGACAGCGTGATGGCCGGTATGGCCGAATGGCAGAACCGTCCACTCGACCGCGGGCGGTTTCCACTGATCGTTGCGAATCAGCGGTAGGCCAGTTCTCTTGACCAGCGTCTCATGGCCTCTGCCGGGGTGCGGTCTCCGAGGATGCGGCGGGGCCGCTGGTTGAGTTGCCGCTCGACTTGTATGAGATCGCGCAAGGTGTGGCGGGCGAGGTCAGTCCCCTTGGGAAAGTACTCGCGCAGCAGCCCGTTTGTGTTCTCGTTGGTGCCGCGCTGCCAGGGCGAGTGCGGGTCGCAGAAGTAGATGTGGAACCCGGTCAGATCCTCTATCTCCTCGTGAAGGTAGAGTTCGCGGCCTTGATCCCAGGTCAGGGTCCGTCGCAGGCTTGCGGGCAGATCGGCGGTCTGAGCGGTGAGGGCGTCGCGGAGCTGCGGTGCTTTCCAACCGTCGGGCAGGTGGATGAGCCTGGTGTAGCGAGTGGCGCGGTCGACCAGGGTGCCGATTGCGGAGTTTTGTGCTCTGCCGAGGATGAGGTCTCCTTCCCAGTGGCCGGCCTGTTGGCGTTCCTCGGCCTCGCGGGGGCGTGTGTGGACCGGCCGCATGTTCGGAATGGCGTTCTTGGAGGGTATGCCCCGGCGTTGCTTCTTGCGCCGGGTTCTGCGGGTTCGCAGGCGGGCGGCGCGTTTGTCGAGCAGCCCGTTGTACAGGGCTCGGTAGACGGTTTCCGGGCAGAGGTTCATGGCCGGCTCGTCCGGGCGGCTCCGGGCGAGGTCCCGGGTGATCTGCTGTGGTGACCACCGCTGCTTCAGCTTGTCGTTGACAAATGTCCGCAGCTCAGGATTGACCTGCAGTTTCTCCGGCTTGGGGCGGCGTCGGCGCAGGATGGCCTGGTTGTGCGACCACCACGGGTTGTACCTGCCATCGGGGCCTCGGCCGCGGGAGATCTCCCGGTAGACGGTGGAACGGTGCTTGCCGACCTCTTCGGCGATCACGGCTGGCGTGCGGCCGGCGAGCAGGCCCTCGGCGATCGTGATCCGGTCGTCCTGGGTGAGGTAGCGGTCGTCGATGGGTTTGTCGGGCAGCAGCATACGTCCAGCTTTGATGAACCACACCGAGCCTGCGCTGGTGGATACGCCCACCCGGCGGGCAGCGGCTGCCCCTTTCAGGCCACCTCTACGCAGTTCGAAGTAGCTCTTCGGCACCGACAACGGCAACCGGTTCGGCGGATACTTCGGCATCGCACAGACTCCCTTCAGCAGTCGCAACCACCGATGGAAACCGCCGCGTCTATCCGGTGGTGTTCATCGACTGTGTCAACGTGAAGGTCAGGGACGGGCAGGTTGCCAACCGGCCCGTCTACATGGCCCTGGCAGTCACGGCCGAGGGCACCCGGGACATCCTCGGCCTGTGGGTCGGCGACGGCGGCGAGGGCGCCAAGTACTGGCTGCAGGTCCTCACCGAGATCAAGAACCGCGGCGCGGACGATGTACTGATGCTGGTCTGCGACGGCCTGACCGGACTGCCCGACGCGGTGAACACCGTCTGGCCTCGAACAATCGTTCAAACCTGTGTGGTTCACCTGTTGCGCAACAGCTTCCGATACGCGGCCCGCCAGGACTGGGAGAAGATCGCGAAGGCGCTCAAGCCGGTCTATACCGCGGCGACCGAGGAGGCCGCGCTGGAACGCTTCCTGGAGTTCGGCGAGGCCTGGGGGGCGAAATACCCGGCGATCGTCCGACTCTGGGAGCGTGCCTGGGCGGAGTTCGTGCCCTTCCTCCAGTTCGACGTGGAGATCCGCAAGATCGTGTGCACGACGAACGCGATCGAGAGCGTCAACGCCCGCATCCGCAAGGCTGTCCGGGCCCGTGGGCACTTCCCGAACGACCAGGCCGCTCTCAAGTGCGTCTACTTGGCCGTGATGAGCCTGGACCCCACGGGCACCGGACGCAAACGCTGGACCATGCGCTGGAAGGCCGCACTCCAAGCCTTCGACATCGCCTTCGACGGCCGGCTCACCGCCGGACGCCGCTAGAAAACACTGACCGAGTCCCACCGTTCGCTGTACAGACCCCTCTCCGGGAACGCCGCATCGAAGCCGTCCCGCCCCCGCTGCGCCCAGCGGTCCGGGCCTTCGCGCAAGCACTGCTGGACCAGCGTGAGCGTGCCGCCGCTCTGGGCCTGCGCCCGAACCGGTTGAAGACCATCGAGATCCGCCTCGATACCGTCCGGGACCTTGCCCTCCACGCCGCAGGCCGGGGCCACAGGGCGTGGGCGTCCCTGACCACCACGGACCTGGAGGCGTTCCTCGCCCATAACCCGGCCCGCAGGGCATCTTGGCTGGCAGGCCTGCGCCAGTTCTTCGCCCACGCCCACCGCACCGGGGCCGTGCTCCACAACCCTGCCGAGCCCCTCGATGCTCCACAGGCGCGTGGTTTCCGGGGTGCCACACTCACCCTGGACGAGCAGCGCTACCTCTACCGCCGCTGGAACGGGCCTGGCGAGATGCACCCGCACGAGGCGTTCATCGGTCTGGCTGCGCTTCTCCACGCTGCCACGACCACCGAACTGCGTCTCCTCACCCTCGACCACCTCACCCCCGCCCGCCACGCGGTGCGCTTTCCAGGACGCTCTATCGACCTCGCACTCGATACGGCGACGTGGAAGGCGCTGATGGGCTGCCTCAGCCACCGGGCCTCGCTGGGAACGGACAACCCGCACTTCCTGGTGACGCGCCTGACCAGAACCACCAGAGAACCGGCCAGCGCGGCCCACATCCGTGACAGTCTCGCCTCGGTCGGCCTGCTGCCGCGCGTCCTGCGCTCGACCCGGCTGCTCACCCTCGCCGCCGAACTCGACATCAAACAGCTCACCGCGACGCTGGGCATGTCGTATGCCGGGGCTGCCCACTACGTATAGCCCCTGGGGCCTGCCGGGAGCCGTGAAATCCCCGCTCTACCGTGCCCAGTTGTATCCGAGTTCGGCGAGGGCGGCGAGTTGCTGCTCGGTGAGTCGGTCGCGTCGGCTCTTCTGGTTGCTGAGGAATACGCCCAACCGCACTGTCGTGCCGTCGGGGAGTTCTTCGATGTGGCCCCTTCCGACGACGGTCTTCTCCTCGCGTTGGATGTACTGCCTGAGGGCCGCTACGCCCCGCTGGAACGCGTCGGAGCCCTTCGTTGCCCCAGTCTTCGCGTTGGTTCGTGCTGCGGTCTTCTGGGGCCGTACGGCCGGTTTCGCGCCCATCTCGCCCAGGCGGTGTTGCTGTTCCGGGTTCAGGCGTGTCCAGTCCCGTACCTGCCGTGCGAGCCAGCGTCCGATGTCGTCCCCGTGCCGCGTCACCCCGGGCACGACGTCGTCGAGGCCGGCACCGCTGGCGAGGAGCACGTGCAGGCCGGTGTAGTGGCGTTGCCAGTCGACGGTCCACCCCAACGCCCCCGGATTCCAGTCGGGGTCGATGGCGGCGAGCTGTTCGGCCCGTCGTGCTGCGCGTTCGGGGTCCTTGCCGAGGCCGCCGGGTCGTCGGAGGTTGGTGAGCCATTGTCCGACGGGTTTGTCGAGGGCGGTGGCGTGGCGGGGTGCGGCGAGGGTGCGGGCTTCTTGGTAGTAGGCGCGGGCGGCGGCGAGGTTTTCGGTGAACTGGGCGTCGGCGGTGTCCCAGATCATGCCGAGTTCTTCGAGTTCGTCGGCGCGGGTGCTGGGCATGGTTCCTGCCCGGTAGGACCGTCTCTGGTCGGACAGCCATCGGCCGAGCGGGTAGGTGCCTTCCTGGTGTTCGTAGGGCACATCGAGACCGTCTTCCCGCTCGAAGTACCGCCGCGCGGCGTCGTATCCGCGGGTCCAGTCCTGGCGTTCGGTGTCGAGGACCTGGAATTTGACCCACTTGGCGACCATTACCGGATCCCGGGGTGCCGCGAACCTGAGAAGCAGCCGCGACTCCTCCTCACCATCCTCCGGCTCCGGACCAATGTTCTGCGACGGATCCACGACCCGCTTCTGGTTCTCTTGCGGAATGGCGAGCATCTCGATGGCACGCTCATCATGCGCCCGAAGCCCCTCAAGAACCTTTACCAGAGGCCGATATGAAGAGGAGGTGGAAGTTTTCGTGTTGTTGTCCGGCGGGATTCTCGTTTCGGTGTCCAGGTGGGTGGATGCGGCTGAGTGGCTGATTGGCGTTGTTTTACGGG
>NZ_JBHVFU010000085.1:0-26125 GCF_042801455.1 Streptomyces sp. NPDC057565
CCGTGCGATCGCACGGCGGCCGGACGTCCTTGGACGGGGCAAGCATGGTCGGTCGCGGGCACTAGCTCGCGGGGTCCGGGCCGTGGGCCTGGGTTATCAGATCGAAGGCGACTTCGAGGACGGCTTTGCGCTTGTCCTCGGGGTCGCCGTCGAAGTCCTTGAGGGCGAACATGCCCGCGTGCAGTGCGAAGAGTGCGGTGAAGCAGCGCACCTGGTCGGTCAGGGGCGCGTCGGGTTCCTTGATCAGATCGACGAGAGTCACGACGCGGCCCTTGATGGTCTCTCCGATGCTGAGATCCCGTACGGTCGCCTGGTTCTCCTGCATGAACCGGAAGAGCGGCGCCGCCGCGGCCAGTGCGTCGCTGTAGCGGACCAGGAGCTCCTTCTTCGTCTCCAGGGTGCGCGGCTGTTCCTTGCCCCAGGCGATCAGCTCCTCGACGGGTCGATTGAGGTCCTCGAAGATGCTGATGAGAATGTCTTCCTTGGTCTTGAAGTGGTAGTACAGCGCCGCCTTGGTGACGTCCAGCTTCTCGGAGATCTCGCGCAGCGAGGTCTTCTCGTAGCCCTGCTCGGCGAAGAGCTCCAGGGCAACGTCCTGGATCCGCTGGCGCGTATTGCCCCGGCGTGGCTGCGGTGTGCTGCCCATGGTGCGCTCCCCAAAAAAACTTACTTGACGCCCGGCTAGTTGCGGGTCTACTTTGCCCAGTGTAGTCAACTAGCCGGGCGGCAAGTAAGGGCCCGGCTAACAGGGGATCAGGGGAGTTGGGAACCATGTCGGACCTGAAGAAGGCGGCGGACGGGAAGCCGGGCGGCAGAGCAGCCGAGAAGACTGCCGACGAGCCGCCCGCACCCGAACCGCAGCAGCGCAGCGTCCGGGTGGTGATGCTCGCCCTGATGATCACCATGCTGCTGGCCATGCTCGACAACCTGATCGTCGGCACCGCCATGCCGACCATCGTCGGTGATCTCGGCGGCTTGGAGCATCTGTCCTGGGTCGTCACCGCGTACACCCTGGCCACTGCGGCATCGACCCCGATCTGGGGCAAGCTCGGCGACATGTACGGACGCAAGGGCATCTTCCTCACGTCCATCGTGCTTTTCCTGATCGGCTCCGTACTGAGCGGCATGGCCCAGGACATGGGCCAGCTGATCGGCTTCCGCGCGATCCAGGGGCTCGGCGCGGGCGGCCTGATGGTCGGAGTCATGGCCATCATCGGCGACCTGGTGCCGCCCCGCGAGCGTGGCAAGTACCAGGGGCTGATGGCCGGTGTGATGGCGATCGCCATGATCGGCGGGCCGCTGGTCGGCGGCACCATCACGGACCACCTCGGCTGGCGCTGGAGCTTCTACATCAACCTGCCGCTGGGCGCCGTCGCCCTCGCCATGGTCACCGCCGTGCTGCACCTGCCGAACAAGAAGCGCACCAAGGCGAAGGTCGACTACCTCGGCGCCGGACTGCTGACCGTCGGCATCACCGCGATCGTGCTGGTCACCACCTGGGGGGGGTCGGAGTACGCCTGGGACTCCGCCGTGATCATGGAGCTCATCGCGATCGGTGTCGTCTCGCTCGTCGGCTTCCTCTTCGTCGAGACGAAGGCTGCAGAACCGATCATTCCGCTGCACATCTTCCGCAACCTCAACTTCACACTGATGTCGGTCATCGGCTTCATGTCCGGCTTCGTGATGTTCGGAGCGGTGCTCTTCCTGCCGCTGTTCCAGCAGTCCGTCCAGGGTGCGTCCGCGACCAACTCCGGTCTGCTGCTCCTGCCGATGCTGCTGTCGATGATGGTCGTCTCGCTGATCGCCGGACGGGTCACCACCAGCAGCGGCAAGTACAAGATCTTCCCCATCATCGGCTCCATCCTGATGGTGGTCGGCCTGTTCCTGCTCTCGCAGATGGACACCGGCACCACCCGCTTCACCTCCGGCATCTACATGGCGGTCCTCGGCGCAGGCATGGGCTTCCTGATGCAGATCACGATGCTCGTCGCGCAGAACAGCGTCGAGCTGAAGGACATGGGCGTCGCCTCCTCCGCGACCACCCTCTTCCGTACGCTCGGCAGCTCCTTCGGCGTCGCGATCATGGGTGCGCTGTTCACCGGACGGGTGCAGGACGAAATGGCGGCCCGCGGCGGCGGAGCAGCCACCTCGAAGTCCGCGCAACTGGACGCGGCGAGCCTGGCGAAGCTGCCGGACGCGGTGCGTGAGGCGTACCAGTTCGCGGTGTCGTCCGGAACGCACATCGCCTTCCTGGTCGGCGCGTCGGTCGGTGTGATCGCGCTGGTGGCGGCGGTGTTCGTCAAGGAGGTACCGCTGCGGGGGGCGGGCCCGGAGGCCAAGCCCGAGCCCACCGCCGAGAGCGGCGTGGAGGCACCGGAGCCGGTGGCCGACGCCAAGCAGAGCGAGAACGTCTGACCCGACAGTGACCAGGGGCCCTGGGGCGCGCGGATCGCGCGCCCCAGGGCCCCTTCGTCGCTGCCCGGCCGGATCAGCTGCCGAACGGTGTGCCGTCCGACGGCGCGACCGTCCGCGGGCTCCCGGGCCGGCGCTGTTCGGCGAGGTGCAGGATCGGGAAGCTGCCGGTATTCGTCGGGGCGTGCTCCGGCAGCCACAGCACGGCGATCGCCCCGCCGGTCCCCTCCGCCGCGCCCTGCGGCGCCGCGTTGCGGAACGTCAGCCGGGCGCCGAGCACCCGGGCCTGACCGGCCGCGATCGTCAGCCCCAGGCCGTGACCGCGCCCGGAGCGGTCGCTGCTTCCGGTACGGAACCGGCTCGGGCCCTCGCGCAGCAGCGCCTCGGGGAAACCGGGCCCGTGGTCGCGGATGCGCACCACCCGGCCCTCGACGGTGACCTCCACCGGAGTGGAGCCGTGCTTCGCTGCGTTCCCCAGCAGATTGCCGAGGATGCGTTCCAGTCGGCGTGGATCGGTGTTGACCCACGACTCGTGGACCACCTGGACCCGCACATCGGGGTCCAGCAGCGCGATCCGGCGGCTGACGAACTCACCGAGCGCGATCTCCTGCAGCTCGGCACGCTCCGACGCGCTGTCCAGCCTGGCCACCTCCAGCACGTCCTCGACGAGCGTGCGCATCGCCTGCGCCCTGTCCCGTACGAGCTCGGTGGGGCGGCCCGGCGGCAGCAGCTCGGCGGCGGTCAGCAGCCCGGTCACGGGGGTGCGCAGCTCGTGCGCGATGTCCGCGGTGACCCGGCGCTCCGCCTCGATCCGTTCGTTCAGCGCGTCCGTCAGGGCATCCACCGCGCGGGCCAGCTCGTCGGTCTCGTCCCGTATGACCCCGCCGATGGCTTCCCGGACCCGTACCTCCGTATGGCCCTGCGCGACCTTGCCGGCCGCGGCCGCCGCCTTGCGCAGCCTGCGCGACAGCTGTCCGCCGATCAGCACGCCCAGCGCGCAGCCACCGAAGACCACCGAGACGGAGCCGATGATCAATGCCCGGTCGAGATCGCCCATGATCGTGGCGGAACGGTCCGCGAAGCGGGTGTGCAGGGACAGCACGTCGCCATTGGCCAGCGGCACTGCGGCCCACACATCGGGCACGCCGTTCCCGTACTCGTCGACATGCGTGGCGCGCCGGTTCTTACGGATCTCCGCCCGCAGGCTCCGCGGCATCGTCGGGTCGTTGAGCTTGGCACCGAACTTGGGATCGGCCTTCTTCGTCTTGGTCGCCTCGTACAGCAGCTGCGCGTACGTCAGCCGCTCCAGCTGCACCTCACGGGCGTTCTCCAGCATCGAGACGCGGGCGGCGTTGTGGACGACGAGGCTCAGCGCCACGGCGATGAGCGCGCCCACTACGGCGATCGCGATACTGATCTTCCAGCGGACCCCCGTCCGCAGTGCCAGTCGCTTCATGGCTTGAGTTTGTAGCCGAAACCGCGGACCGTCTCGATCCGGTCCTGCCCGATCTTGGTACGCAGCCGCTGCACATGGACATCCACGACCCGGGTGTCTCCTCCCCAGCCGTAGTCCCAGACCCGTTCGAGCAGTTTGTCGCGCGAGAGCACCGTGCCGGGCGCGGACGAGAACTCCAGCAGCAGCCGCATCTCGGTCGGGGTCAGCGCCACGTGCGCTCCGCCCTTGCGTACTTCCATGCCCTCGGTGTCGACCTCCAGGTCGCCGAAGACCAGCACTCCGCCGACAGGCTCGGACTCCGCCGCCGCGCCGCCCGGCTGTCCGCCCGACGCATGGCCGAAGCGGCGCAGCACGGCTCGGATCCTGGCGACCAGAACAGCGCCGTCGAACGGCTTGGTGACGTAGTCGTCGGCGCCGGCCTCCAGGCCGAGCACCACATCGATCGAATCGGCGCGGGCGGACAACATGATCACGGGCACGGTCGACTCGTCGCGAATACGACGGCACAGACTGACCCCGTCCAGGCCCGGCACCATCACGTCGAGCAGGGCGATGTCCGGCCGGTCGGCCCGGAACGCCTCCAGACCGGAGAGGCCGTCGGGCATCGCGGTGACCGCGAAGCCATCACGCTCCAGCGCCAGCTGGGTGGCCTCGCGGATGACATCGTCGTCCTCGACGAACAGGACGTGGGTCTCGGCCATCGACTGCTCTCAGTTCTTCGTCGGTTCCGTGGGCTCCGGGAATTCCCCTTCTCCGTTGCCGACGGCTCTGTTGAAGTCGTTGTGCACCCGGTCGTGCTCGGCGAACCGGTTGTCGGCCCAGCGGTACGTGACCACTTCCTCGCCCGACGGGTACGCGACCGAGTCCTTCTTCTCGTACACCTGGGTCGTCACGACCAGCTCGCCCCGGTCGATGGTGCCGTAGACCGCGGGCTGCTCGGTGGTGAAGATGTTCTTGTACGTGCCGTTGCTCTGCCGGTGGTACACGTAGGTGCCGACGCCCACCGAGTCGCCGCAGGTCATCACGTTCACCACGACGTCCGGCGCGGAGCCGCCCGTCAGCCTGCCGTACGAGGAGTCGACCGGGTACTCGCTGCCCGTGCAGGGCTTCAGGTCCGTCCTGACCCGCTCGCTCACCCGGGAGTCCCGCTTGACCAGCTGGACGGGATCGACCCGCGGGGTGGGCTTCGCCGTGGACGGCGCGGTGGCCGACGGCGTGACCTGGGCGACCGACTGGGTGCCTGCCGGGCCCTCGTCACGGGTGCCGGTACCACCGGTGGAACAGCTGACGGTGAGGAGCGCCAGAACGGCGAACCCGACCAGCGTCGTACCGCTCGCCGCCCACCGGGTCAGCCGGCGACCACCGATGCGGGTCGCCGCGCATCGGCCGGTCGCCGTGTCCCCGGCGGTGGTACCCCTACTGCCGGTCGCCGTGTCCTCGCGTTCACCGCTGCCTGTCAGGCCGCGCACCGCTCCCGCCCCCGTTCGTCATGACGCCGGTCCGCCTGTCCGCGGAGCTGCGCCCCTGCCCGCGCACGCTGCGTGGCACCGGTGGCCGGAGCCCGGTCGCCCGCCGTGTGGCCCTGGGCCTCACGGATCCTGGCTTCCCTGCTCATGGCCTCGCGGCTCTCCAGTTCCTGGCGCAGCCGAGCCAGCGCACGGTGCAGCGTGCTCTTCACCGTACCGGCCGACATACCGAGCGCCGCGGCCGTCTCCTCCGTGCTCATCTGCTCCCAGTGTCGCAGCACGACGACGCTGCGCTGCTTGGGAGCCAGCACACCCAGGACATCCATCAGAAGAGCACGGTCGGCGCGCTGCTCGGTGCCGTCCTCGATGCTGGCGTCGGGCAGCTGCTCGGTGGGCACCTCCTCCAGCTTGCGGGCCCGCCACCACTCCGTACGGGTGTTGATCATGACGCGGCGCAGGTAGGCATCGGCCAGGGACTTGTCGGCGATCCCGTCCCAGCGGCCGAAGGTACGGGCCAGGGCTGTCTGCAGCAGGTCCTGCGCGTCCACCGGGTCGGGGACCAGTCGGCGCGCACTGCGCAGCAGAGCGTCCTGCCGGGTGCGTACGTACTCTTCGAATTCGAGCACCTCGCCCTGCGCCATTCCAACCGCCTCCGTCCCCGTCGATCCCCGTTTGACCTCTGCCAGCCACTGGTGCGTGGGCTGACGGTCGGAGACGTTACGGAGCGGTTGTCACGGCGTTGTGCGGAGCAGCCATACGCCGACGCACGGCTGTCCATCGGTTGTGTAACAGCGGTGGGGGAGGGCCTTCCTGCTCTGTTCCCAGGAGGTGTCCGGCGGATCAGGGCCGTGCCGGGCGTCGCGGTCCTGATCCGCCGGACACCTCCAAGGGCTTTCCCGTAATCCATGACGGGCGCGCCAGGGATTACGGGACAGCCCTCAGCTCAGCGGAAGTCGGTACTGGCCGCCCGGGAGCGGTTCGACCAGGCCGTCGGCGACCAGGCCGTCCAGCGCCCGTGCTCGTTGCACCGGCTCGTCCCACACGGTGTCCAGTGCCGCCTGCGACACCGGGGTCACCGCCTCACGCAGAACGGCGAGCAACCGTCCGCGCACCTGCCGGTCCGTACCGGCGTAGGTCTGACCGCGGCGCGGAGGCCCCTCGTGCGCGGGCTTCCCGGCCAGCCGCCAGGCACACTGTGTCGCGATCGGGCATTGCGTGCAGTCCTCGTTCTTGGCGGTGCAGACGAGCGCACCGAGTTCCATCGTGGCTGCCGCCCAGCGGGCCGCTCGTTCGTCCTCGTCGGGGAGGAGCGCGCGGGCGAGTTTCCGCTCGGCGGCGGTGGTCGCGTTCGGCGGGTACTGAATGCCGGTCGCGGCCCGGGCGAACACCCGGCGGACGTTCGTGTCGAGTACAGGATGTCGCTGCCCGTACGCGAACGAGGCCACGGCCGCCGCTGTGTACTCACCGATCCCGGGCAGTGCGAGCAGCTGGCCGTGCTCGCTCGGCACGTCGCCGCCGTGCCGTTCCGTTATTGCCTGCGCGGCGCCGTGCAACCGCAGCGCACGTCGCGGGTAACCGAGCCGGCCCCATGCTCGGACCGCTTCACCGGGCGGCTCGGCGGCCAGGTCGGCGGGGCGCGGCCAGCGGGCCAGCCACTGTTCGTACACCGGGATGACCCGGCTGACGGGGGTCTGCTGCAGCATGAACTCGCTCACCATCACACCCCAGGCGCCCGCCTCGGGGCGGCGCCAGGGAAGATCGCGGGCGTGCTGGTCGAACCACCCGATCACGGGAGCGTGGAGGGATGTGGGGGGCGTCTGTGTCGCAGTCATGGCAGTCATCGCATGTCGATCCTGACACGGAAGGGCGGGCGATGGTCATGGTCACGGTGGTGTCGCCCTGCTTGAGGGCTCTTGGGGTGATAACGCCACCCGTCTGTCCCCACGACGAGACCCGGTCAGCGTCTTCGCCCGGACTGCCGCCCGTGCATTCGCCGAGGCCCCGACCCGATCAGCGACCTGTGCTGCGTCCCCGGTCCGGGCCCCCCGCCCCCGAGCCGGATATCCAGACCGCGACGGGTGCCCGGCTGTCCCGTACCGTCCGGGCGAGCGAGCGCGTCGGACGGGACAGCAGGACGGTCACCAGCGCCGCTACGGATCCGCCCACCAGCAGCCCCACCGCGACATCGTGCGGATAGTGCACCCCGACAAAGACCCGGGAGAGCGCCATCAGCAACGCCATCGGCACCGTGAACCAGGCCGTGCGCGGCCGGGCGCACGCCAGTGCGACGGCGGCGGCGCCGGCTATGGCCGCGTGATTGCTCGGGAACGACCAGTCGCCCGTCGACGGGCAGGGCACCAACGAGGCTGCCGCGCCGACGACCGCACGACACGGGCGCTCCTCGTCCACGACCGCCTTGAGCACCTCACTGACGGCATAGCCGACCGCCGTCGCGAGGGGCGCAAGCACCGACAGGGCGAGGGATCCCGCATGCTCTCCGCGCGCCCGCCACCAGCCCACGACGAACAGGACGCCGAAGACCAGCAGCCCGAGTTCCGTCCATACTTCGGCGACATGTTGCACCCATCGCGGCGCGCCGTGCGCGAAGTCGGTGATGTCCCGGTACACAGCCTCAGTGGTCGAACTCTTCATGTGACTGACCGTAGGCAACGGCGCACGATCGTCACATTGCGCGATCGTCAGGGGCCGCACCTGACGAAAGTAGGGGCCGGAATCAAGCCGCCCCATGATGATGATCCGCAAAACTTGAGGTTTGGAGCGGCGGGTGGGGCGGGAGTTGGCGCCGATCTCTCGTACAGTTTGAGCCGTGGGATCTCTGCGCAATCCGATCGGGCCGCTTCCCTCCACCATCTACTGGCGACGGAGGGCCGTAGCGGCGACGCTGATTGCGCTGCTCGCGCTGCTGATCGTATGGGCCGTCACCTCCGTTGGGAGCAAGGGGAACAAGGGCGATTCCCGGCCCAACGGGTCCGGACCCGCACACTCCATCGGTCCTGGGCCTTCCAGTTCGGGGCCGGCGATCAGCCAACAGCCGGGCGGGCGCGACGAGTCGGGTACCGCCGACGGCAGCGGCGGTACCGACGCGGGCGCCGAGGGCACCGCGGGCGGGGCAGCCGACGGCAGCAACGGCGACTACGGCACCGGATCGGATTCCGGCGGCGGAGCCGAGGGCCGGCAGGTCCCGGCCGGCTCCTCGATCCCCGACTGCACCCCTTCCGCACTGCAGTTGACCCTGCGCACCGAGCTCAGCTACGGCCCAGGCGAGAAGCCGAAGCTCCGGTTGATCGCCAAGAACACCTCGTCCACCGCCTGCAAGGCCGACTTCGGACCGAAGAGCGCGGTGCTCACCATCACCGAGGCCGGTGGCGACGACGCCGAGGTGTGGTCCTCGAAGGACTGCCCGCGCAACGCGGACAGTGTGCTGCTGGAGGTCCCGGCGGGCGCGACCATCGTTCACACCGTGGAGTGGGACCGGAAGAAGAGCGCTCCGCAGTGTGCGACGCCACCCGCAGGATCAGTGGGGCCGGGTACGTACCTCGTCGAGGCGAAGACCTCCGGTGAGCCCGTGCAGCGCGCATCGTTCGTCCTCGCGAAGGACTGAAGCGAAAGACCGGCTTGCGAAGTACCGGCGTGCGAAGGGCCAGTTCGAGAAGGACGAGTCCGCGAGGAGCCGACGCGAACGACCGACGCGAAAGGCCGGCGCGCGCAGTACCGGCCCGCCGATGACCGGTCCGCGAAGTGCCGGTGTGCCGAGCGGAACGTGAACACGGTCCCAAACGCACGTCGGGGCCCGGTCCACCGACCGGGCCCCGAGCCGACGTGAGACCCGCGCCTACACGTACCGCTCAAGAATCGACGACTCGGCCAGCCGCGAGAGTCCTTCGCGCACGCTCCGCGCCCGCGCCTCGCCGACCCCGTCCACCGTCTGGAGATCGTCCACGCTCGCCGCGAGCAGCTTCTGCAGGCCTCCGAAGTGCTCCACGAGCCGGTCGATGATCGCTCCGGGCAGTCGTGGCACCTTCGCCAGCAGCCGGAAGCCGCGCGGCGAGACCGCCGAGTCCAGGGTCTCGGGCGAGCCGCTGTACCCCAGGGCCCGTGCCACGACGGGGAGTTCGAGCAACTCGGTGTGAGAGAGCGCGTCCAGCTCGGTCAGCGCCTCCGCGACCGTACGTGACCGCTTCGCGGTCGGCTCCGGCACGTAGTCCCGCACGACCAGCTCGCGCTCCGGCTCGACGCCCGCGATCAACTCGTCGAGCTGGAGCGAGAGAAGCCGACCGTCGGTGCCCAGCTCCACCACGTACTCGGCGATCTCGGTCGCGATCCGGCGCACCATCTCCAGCCGCTGTGCGACAGCCGTCACATCGCGGACCGTCACCAGGTCCTCGATCTCCAGCGCGGAGAGCGTGCCCGCCACCTCGTCGAGTCGGAGCTTGTACCGCTCCAGGGTGGCGAGGGCCTGATTGGCGCGCGACAGGATCGCGGCGGACTCCTCCAGGACCCGGCGCTCCCCGTCCACGTACAGCGCGATCAGACGCATCGACTGCGAGACCGAGACGACAGGGAAGTTGCACTGCTTGGAGACCCGGTCCGCCGTGCGGTGGCGGGTGCCGGTCTCCTCGGTGGGGATGGAGGCGTCCGGGACCAGCTGCACGCCGGCCCGGAGGATCTTGCTCATGTCCTTGTCGAGGATCAGCGCCCCGTCGAGCTTGGCCAGCTCGCGCAGTCGCGTCGCGGTGAACTCGACATCCAGCACGAAGCCGCCGGTGCACATGGACTCGACGGTCTTGTCCATGCCCAAAACGATCAGCCCGCCGGTGTTGCCGCGGAGAATGCGCTCCAGGCCGTCCCGCAAGGCTGTTCCGGGCGCGACGGCGCTCAGCGAGGCGCGCATCAGCGCCTCGATACCGGTGCCTTGGCCGGACTTTCCGGGCGATGTTGCCCGGTCGTTGGCTGCCACTGCACTCCTCCGGTCACAGGTTTGCGGTGCCCTTACGTCCCTCGTACCGTTCGTGCGGACGGGCGAGACCAGGGCAAAGTCTACCGGCGCGCGTTGTCCTCCCGTGGGGCCTCCGTACGAGACCGGCGCGGGAGTACTCTCAGCGCGTCGCCCATGTTGGCGACTTCCGTGACCTTCATACCGGCCGGGACCTTCCCAGGGTCGGTCGGGACCAGTGCGTGGGTGAAGCCCAGCCGGTGTGCCTCGGCCAGTCTGCGCTGCACCCCGGTCACCCGTCTGACCTCGCCCGCGAGGCCCACTTCGCCGATCGCGACCAGGTTCTTGGGCAGTGGTGTGTCACTTGCCGCACTGGCCAGCGCCAGTGCGACCGCGAGGTCGGCGGCGGGCTCGGAGAGCTTCACACCGCCGACCGTCGCGCTGTAGATGTCCCGTTTTCCGAGCGAGCTGATCCGGCCGCGCTGCTCCAGAACGGCCAGCATCATCGAGACCCGGGACGTCTCGAGCCCGGAGGTGGTGCGCCGGGGCGACGGGATCTGCGAATCGACCGTCAGCGCCTGCACTTCGGCGACGAGCGGACGCCGTCCCTCCAGGGTGACTGTCAGACAGGTGCCGGGTACGGGTTCGTCGCGCCGGGTGAGGAAGAGCCCGGACGGGTCGGCGAGGCCGGTGATGCCCTCGTCGTGCAGTTCGAAACAGCCGACCTCGTCCGTCGCTCCGTACCGGTTCTTCACGCCGCGGACCAGCCGGAGGCGCGCATGGCGGTCGCCCTCGAAGGACAGCACCACGTCGACGAGATGTTCCAGCAGCCGCGGCCCGGCGATCGCGCCGTCCTTGGTGACGTGGCCGACCAGCAGCGTGGACATGCCGCGATCCTTCGAGGCGCGGATGAGCGCTCCGGCGACCTCGCGGACCTGCGCCATACCGCCGGGCGCACCGTCGATCTCGGGCGAGGCGACGGTCTGTACGGAGTCGAGGATGAGCAGGGACGGCTTGACCGCGTCCAGATGGCCGAGGACCGCGGAGAGGTCGGTCTCGGCCGCGAGGTAGAGGTGGTCGTTGATCGCGCGGATCCGGTCGGCCCGCAGCCGCACCTGGCTCGCGGACTCCTCCGCGGTGACATAGAGAGTGCGGTGCTCGTCACTGGCGGCCTTGGCTGCCACGTCCAGCAGGAGCGTCGACTTGCCCACGCCCGGCTCGCCCGCGACCAGCACCACGGCGCCGGGGACCAGCCCGCCGCCGAGCACCCGGTCCAGCTCGTCGACACCGGTCGACCGGGCGGTGGCCTGCCGACTGTCGACCTGGCCGATGGGGAGAGCGGCCGTGCTCACGCGGCCGGCCGCCGTGGTCCGTACGGCAGGGACGCCGCCGAATTCCTCGACCGTCCCCCACGCCTGGCATTCGGGGCAACGGCCGAGCCACTTGGCGGTGGTCCAGCCGCATTCGGTGCAGCGATAGGACGGCCGGTCCTTCGCGGATTTCGTACGGGCAGCCATGGCGCCACCGTATAGGTGAGGACTGACAACACCGCCCGGCGCGGGTGCGCGGGCGGTCGCGGTGACAGGGAACGGAGAGGAGGCTCCGACGGAATCAGGGGCTCCTGTCCCATTTTGAGCGATACATTCACCCGTAAGGGTTAAAAGTGGGCAAGAGTCGCCAAGAACATGCCCTGCTCTGCCTACGGTCGCCGGGTGACGAGCAGCAAGCGGGAGACCCCTACACCCACCACCGGCGCACACCGGAGGCAGCGCCGTGCGCCCCACTCGTCGCCGCAGCGACCGCCCGCTCGTTACGAGCCGCATCTCGACGGCCTGTTCACCTACTGCCTCTCCGTACTCTGCGACCACGACGGCGCCGTCGAGGCGCTCGGGAGTGTGCTCGCCATCGCGGAACGGCAGGACGGGCGGTGTCCCGCAGGTGAGGAGGAACGTAAAACCTGGCTCTACGCGCTGGCCAGGTGGACGTGCCTGCGCAAGCTCGCCGAGCAGAAACGGGGTCGTCAGGCGCATCGCCGGCAGCAGAAGCAGTCGGGCGGGAAGACCCCCAGGGGGGCGCGTTCGGAAAACCGTGCGCTCCCGGCCGTCACCCCACCCCCCGACACCGCCGGCGAGACGGGCCTCACGAACGCCCACGCCCCGACCCCCGATTCCGCCGCGGCCGCCGAAGCGCACCGCCGCGAACTCGCACAGCTCGCCTGGCCCGAAGCGGCGGGCACCACGCCCGAACAACGCGAAGCGCTCGAACTGGCCGTACGCCACCGCCTCGCCCCGCGCGCCGTGGCCGCCGTCCTCGGCCTCGAACCCGCGGTCGCCCGCGAGATCCTCGCCGCCGCGGCCTGCGAGGTGGAACGCACCCGCGCCGCCCTCGCCGTCGTCGAGACCTCCAACTGTCCCACCGTCGCCCGCCTCACCGGGGACCACCGCGTCCTGCTCTCCGCCGCCCTGCGCCGCGAACTCGTCCGTCACGTCGACGACTGCCCCCGCTGCCGTCGCGCCGCCGAACGGGCGGGCGCCGAGGGCCCCTGGCCGGGCGGCGCCTTGACCCCTGCGGCCGCGCTGCCGGTCGTCGAGGCGCCGCGGCCGTCCGCATGCGTCGCGATGATCCACGCTCAGAGGAATCGGTCCGGCAGTCCGCGCTTCGACCGGGCGGGCTTCCCGATGGACCCCAAGGACCACGCCGCGCGCCGGGACCGGCTCCGGGCGAGAGCCGTGACGACGACGGTGGTGGCGACGGTTGTCGCCGCCCCCGTGATTGCCCTGTGGTCCGCCTACAGGGGGGCGCCACTGACCGGCGAGGGGCACGACGGAGCGTCGGTCACCGCGACCGGGACGGACGACCGGCGCGGTCTCGACGACGACCCGCACGACCGCTACGAGAATGCGGGCAACGCCAGCCCCCAGCCAGGCGCCAGCTTCAAGGAAGGCAGCCGTACGCCGGATGTCTCCGCCGAGGTCATCAGCGCGGGGACGGGACAGCGCGGCCCCGGCAGGATCCTGGTCACGGCCCGTTCATCCGGAGGCACGACGCTGATCACGCTGACCGCCTCGGGCAGCGCGCCCGTGGCCTGGTCGGCGCGGGCGAATGCGCCCTGGCTGCGGCTCAGCAGGTCCTCCGGCACCCTTGCCGCAGGTGAGAGCGTCACGATCCGCGTCGTCGTCGACCATGCGAGAGAACCGGCGGGTGCCTGGGGCGCCCGTGTCGGCTTCGCCCCGTCGGGCTCGGCGGTGGCGATCAGCGGGCACGGAGCGACGCCGTCCGGCGGCCCGTCGGTGCCGTCCGACCCGTCGCCGTCCTCACCGGGGCCCACGGATCCGTCGCCGGACCCGACGGATCCCACGCCTTCGCCGACCGACCCGTCGCCGGACCCGACGGATCCCACACCCTCGCCGACGGACCCGTCGCCGACCGACCCGACCCAGCCGCCGTCACCGGACCCGTCGGACTCGTCCAGCCCGTCCGACCCGGGGACAAGCCCGTCCGACCCGGCGCCGACGGGGTGAATGCCGAACTCGGCCCGTCCGTCGTCTGCCCGTCGGTCCTCAGCCCCGCGGGCGACTGGGCCCCTGACCCTTCGTGGGTCCCGGCGGATCCGCCGGATGCGGCGCCATCGGCAGCAGCGAGGACAGCCGCTCCTCGCACAGCTCGACCAGCCGCTCGTACGCCTCCTTGCCCATCAGCTCGGTGAGCTCGGGCCGGTACGAGACATACACCGGCTCCCCGGCCCCGTGCGCCGAGGTCGCCGACGTGCACCACCAGTGCAGGTCGTGACCGCCCGGACCCCAGCCCCGGCGGTCGTACTCGCCGATCGAGACCTGGAGCACGCGCGTGTCATCAGGGCGGTCGATCCAGTCGTACGTACGCCGGATCGGCAGCTGCCAGCACACGTCCGGCTTGGTCTCCAGGGGCTCCTTGCCCTCGCGCAGCGCCAGGATGTGCAGCGAACACCCGGCTCCGGCCGGGAATCCGGGCCGGTTCTGGAAGATGCAGGACCCCTTCCAGCGGCGCGTCTGGCGTTCGCCGTCGTCGTCGACCTCGACCCAGCCCGTCTCCGTGCCGACGTCGTGGAACTGCCACAGCTCCGGGGTCAGCCGGGAGACGTGGTCCGCCACCCGCTGCTCGTCGTCCTCATCGGAGAAGTGCGCACCCAGCGTGCAGCATCCGTCGTCCGCACGGCCCGCCTGGATGCCCTGGCAGCCACTGCCGAAGATGCAGGTCCACCTGGAGGTCAGCCAGGTCAGGTCGCAGCGGAAGACCTGCTCGTCGTCCGCGGGGTCGGGGAACTCGACCCAGGCGCGTGCGAAGTCGATCCCCTTCTCGTCTTCGGACCGGTCGGGCCCGTTCGTTTCCGGCTGCTGCATCTCCTGCTTCGTTCTCTGCTTATTCGTGACTTTGCCCGGCTTCGCCTTTTTCGTCTTTGGCACGGGCCAAGAGTAAGTCCGCAGGAGCAGTAGCGTTCCGCGTATGAGACTCGGAGTCCTCGATGTGGGGTCGAACACGGTTCATCTGCTGGTGGTGGACGCACATCCCGGTGCCCGCCCGCTGCCCGCGCACTCGCACAAGGCGGAACTGCGCCTGGCCGAACTTCTCGATGCGGACGGAGCGATCGGCCCCGAGGGCGTGGACCGGCTCGTGTCGACGATCAACGGCGCGCTGCAGGCCGCCGAGGACAAGGGCTGCGAGGACGTGCTGCCGTTCGCCACGTCCGCGGTGCGGGAAGCGAGCAACGCCGACCAGGTGCTGACGCGGGTACGGGAGGCGACGGGCGTCGATCTCGCCGTCCTCAGCGGCGAGGAGGAGGCCCGGCTCACCTTCCTCGCGGCCCGCCGCTGGTTCGGCTGGTCGGCGGGGAAGCTGCTGGTCCTCGACATCGGCGGCGGCTCTCTGGAGATCGCGTACGGCATCGACGAGGAGCCCGACGCCGCCGTGTCGCTGCCGCTCGGGGCCGGGCGCCTCACCGCCGGCTGGCTGCTGCACGACCCGCCGGACCCGACCGAGGTGAAGGTGCTGCGCCGCCACGTGCGGGCCAGCATCGCTCGTACGGTCGGTGAGTTCAGCCGCTTCGGTCGCCCCGACCACGTCGTGGCGACCTCCAAGACGTTCAAGCAGCTCGCCAGGATCGCAGGCGCCGCGCGCTCCGCCGAGGGCCTCTACGTGCAGCGCGCCCTCACCCGGAAGGCGCTGGAGGAATGGGTGCCCAAGCTGGCGACCATGACAGCCGACCAGCGCGGACGACTGTCCGGCGTCTCCGAGGGGCGGTCCGCGCAGCTGCTCGCCGGGGCGATGGTCGCCGAGGGGGCGATGGATCTGTTCGGTGTGGAGGAGCTGGAGATCTGCCCGTGGGCGCTGCGTGAGGGAGTGATCCTGCGCCGCCTGGACCACCTCCCGACGGGGGCGGCCGCCGCCCTGAACTGACCGCGCGTTCCGCTGGAGGACCGGGGCGACGGGGGAGTGCGGAACGCCGGGAGCGGAGCCATGGCCCTTCTCACTTTCCGCCCCGACGCCTCGGTGGGGCGCACACCTGCCCCGTACGCTGTCTGCGTGGCAGAACCAGTGGTGCGCATCCCGGATGCGAAGGTCGCCCTGTCGACGGCTTCCGTCTATCCGGAGTCGACGGCGACGGCCTTCGAGATTGCCGCGCGTCTGGGCTACGACGGTGTCGAGATCATGGTCTGGACCGATCCCGTCAGCCAGGACATCGAGGCGTTGCGACGGCTCTCGGACTATCACCAGGTGCCGATCCTCGCCGTTCACGCGCCCTGTCTGCTGATCACCCAGCGGGTCTGGTCCACCGATCCATGGGTGAAGCTCCAGCGGGCCCGTGCGGCCGCGGAGAAGCTCGGAGCGACGACCGTTGTCGTCCATCCGCCGTTCCGCTGGCAGCGTCAGTACGCGCGCGACTTCGTCACCGGCATCTGGCGGATGGCGGACGAGACGGATGTGCGCTTCGCCGTCGAGAACATGTACCCGTGGCGGTACCGGGACCGCGAGATGCTCGCGTACGCCCCCGAATGGGACGTCACCAACAGCGACTACCGCCACTTCACCGTGGACCTCTCGCACACCGCGACCGCCCGCACCGACGGCATGGCCATGGTCGACCGGATGGGCGACCGGCTCGCCCACGTCCACCTCGCCGACGGCAAGGGCTCCAACAAGGACGAGCACCTGGTGCCCGGCCGCGGTGACCAGCCCTGCGCGGAACTGCTGGAGCGCCTGGCGCGCACGGGCTTCGACGGCCATGTCGTCATCGAGGTCAACACCCGCCGCGCCATGTCCGCAGCCGAACGTGAAGCCGACCTGGCGGAGGCGCTCGCCTTCACCCGGCTGCACCTGGCTTCCTCGTCGGCGCAGGTCCCGCGCTCATGACCCCCGGCAGGGCGGACGGGAAAACCGGCGGGGAGGGCACGGCACACACACCCCCCGAGCGCCCGAAGCGCCGAGGCCGCCCCGCCCGTACGACTGCGGACACCGGCCCCGGCGCCCGCGAACGCATCCTGGAAGCGGCACGTACCGAATTCGCCGAACGCGGCTACGACAAGACGTCGATCCGGGGCATCGCCAAGGCGGCGGGTGTCGACGCCGCACTCGTCCATCACTACTTCGGTACGAAGGACGAGGTCTTCGCGGCGGCGATCGAGGTCTCCTTCGAACCCGCCCTCGTGATCCCGTCCGTCCTGGGCATGGGCACGGACGGACTGGGGGAGCGGCTGGCCCGCTACTTCATCGACGTGTGGGAGAACCCGGCGTCCAGGGCTCCCCTGCTGGCGATCATGCGCTCCGCCCTGACGCACGAAGGGGCGGCGAAGGTGCTGCGCGGCTTCGTCCTGCGACGGCTGCTGGAGCGGGTCGCGGAGGCGCTCGACGTACCGGACGCGACGTTCCGTGCGGAACTGGCCGCGTCGCACATGCTCGGGATCGCGATGCTGCGGTACGTGATCCAGGCGGAGCCGCTGGCTTCGGCGGACCCCGAGAAGATCATCGCCATGATCGCGCCGACGCTCCAGCGTTACTTGACGGAGACCTGACCGCCCCAGGGTGGCCTTTGGGTCCGTCCGGCGCTCGAGGCCCGGGGTCCGGGGTGGAGCCCCGGTTCCTGGAAGGGAGCGGGCGGGGGGAACGGCCGTGCAGCGACCTCCACCCACCGAGCCGCACCCCGCCCACCCACTGAGCGCCCCGTCCCGCATTCCGGACACGGTGTCCAGATCTTGGAGTCGAGGCGTAGGCTCGAAGACAGTCTTTTCTGTCGAAGGAGCGAGAGACGATGCCCCAGCTGAGGTCCCGCACTGTCACCCACGGCCGCAACATGGCGGGCGCCCGCGCCCTTATGCGAGCCTCGGGCGTAGCCGGCGAGGACATCGGCAAGCCGATCATCGCGGTCGCCAACTCGTTCACCGAGTTCGTCCCCGGCCACACGCACCTCGCCCCCGTGGGCAGGATCGTCTCCGACGCGATCAAGGCCGCAGGCGCCGTCCCCCGTGAGTTCAACACGATCGCCGTCGACGACGGCATCGCGATGGGCCACGCCGGGATGCTCTACAGCCTCCCGTCCCGCGACCTGATCGCCGACTCCGTCGAGTACATGGTCGAGGCGCACTGCGCGGACGCGCTGATCTGCATCTCCAACTGCGACAAGATCACCCCCGGCATGCTGATGGCCGCGATGCGCCTCAACATCCCGACGGTCTTCGTCTCCGGCGGCCCGATGGAGGCAGGCAGGGCCACCCTCGTGGACGGCACGGTCCGCAAGCTCGACCTGATCAACGCGATCAGTGACGCGGTCAACGAGAACGTCTCGGACGAGGACATCCTCCGTATCGAGGAGAACGCCTGCCCCACCTGCGGCAGCTGTTCCGGCATGTTCACCGCCAACTCGATGAACTGTCTGACCGAGGTCCTCGGCCTCTCCCTCCCCGGCAACGGCTCCGTCCTCGCCACGCACACCGCCCGCAAGGCGCTGTACGAGGAGGCCGGCCGCACGGTCGTCGAGATCACCAAGCGCTACTACGAGCAGGACGATGCGACGGTCCTGCCGCGCTCCATCGGCACCCGCGCCGCGTTCGACAACGCGATGGCGCTGGACATCGCCATGGGCGGCTCCACCAACACGATCCTGCACCTGCTCGCCGCCGCGCAGGAGGCCGAGCTGGACTACAACCTCGACGACATCAACGAGGTCTCGCGCCGCGTCCCCTGCCTCTCGAAGGTCGCCCCCAACGTGGCCCCCGGCGGCACGTACTACATGGAGGACGTCCACCGGGCCGGCGGCATCCCCGCCATCCTCGGTGAGCTGCACCGCGGCGGCCTGCTCAACGAGGACGTGCACTCGGTGCACTCGGCCACCCTCGGCGAGTGGCTGAAGAACTGGGACGTCCGCGGCGGTTCCCCGTCCCCCGAGGCCGTCGAGCTGTGGCACGCGGCCCCTGGATGCGTGCGTTCCGCGACGGCCTTCTCGCAGTCCGAGCGCTGGGACACCCTCGACCTGGACGCGGCGGGCGGCTGCATCCGCGACCTGGAGCACGCGTACTCCAAGGACGGCGGCCTCGCGGTACTGAAGGGAAACCTCGCCGAGGACGGCTGCGTCGTGAAGACGGCGGGCGTCGACGAGTCGATCTGGACCTTCGAGGGCCCGGCTGTCGTCTGCGAGTCGCAGGACGAGGCCGTCGACAAGATCCTCCGCAAGGAGATCAAGGAGGGCGACGTCGTCGTCATCCGTTACGAGGGTCCGCGCGGCGGCCCCGGCATGCAGGAGATGCTCTACCCCACCTCCTTCCTGAAGGGCCGCGGCCTCGGCAAGAGCTGTGCGCTCGTCACCGACGGCCGCTTCTCCGGCGGTACGTCGGGCCTGTCGATCGGCCACGCATCGCCGGAGGCGGCGTCGGGCGGCACGATCGCACTGGTCGAGGACGGCGACCGGATCCGGATCGACATCCCGAGCCGCTCGATCGAGCTCCTCGTTCCCGAGGCCGAGCTGACCACCCGCCGTGAGGCGCTGAACGGCGTGTACGCGCCGAAGAACCGCGAGCGCAAGGTCTCGGCGGCGCTGCGCGCGTATGCGGCGATGGCGACGAGCGCGGACCGCGGCGCGGTGCGCGACGTCTCGAAGCTCGGCTGACCCGACACCAGATCCCGCACACGCAGTGGCCCCCGGCGTTCTCGTACGCCGGGGGCCACTGCGTGTGCCTGACGAGACGAACGGGTAGTCACTCCACGTATCCGGGCGGATGCCCAGAATTACGCCCATCTTGCGTTCTCACGATTGGGGGAGCATGCACATCCCTGTCCGTACCGACGTCCGCATCCACCGCTCGGCGGTCATCGCCTCGACGATCGCCGCACTGGCGGCCCTCGGTGCCGTCCCGGCCCACGCGGCGTCCACGGAAGCCGCCGGCACCAACACCGCCACCGCAGCCGGTATCTGCGGATCCGGCTACACCCAGATCGACTCGCACGCCTTCCTCGACTCCACCACCGAACTCGGCCGCGTCTATCTGCTCTACAACGCGAGCACCAAGTCCAACTGCGTGGTCACTCTCCATTCCTCCTCCACCGGCGGTTTCGCGCTGCCGACCGGCGCCTGGCTCGATGTGGACGGCGACGGCAAGGAGCAGGCGAAGGCCCAGGGCACGTACTCCTCGTACGCCGGTCCGGTACGCCTCGCCGCAGGCGGCCGCTGCGTGAAGTGGGGCGGAATGATCGAGGCGGGCGTCGGTGCGTACACGTTCACGAGCCCGTGGGAACACTGCGGCTGATGCCGGACGGCGCTGCTCCGTCCCGCCCAGGGGCAGCGCCGCCGCCGGTGCCGCCGCCCCGGGGATAATCGACCTCGTGAGCGAGAAAAGCGAAGCCTCCGACCGCACCGGGCCCAGCGCCGCGAGCACCGGCACCGCCCCCGGCCCGCAGCCCGAGTCCATCCGATTCTTCGGCACGACCTGGGTCGAGCACGACGGCCGGTACGCGCTCCGCCGCGTCGGCGTCGCCCTCGGCTCCCTCGCCGCGGCAGTCGCCTCCTGCTTCGTGCTCCGCTTCGCCTACCAGGGTCTGGAGATCGCCGACATCGGCAGCTTCGTCGGAATCCTGGTGGTCCTGATGTTCGGCATCTGCAGCGCCATCGCCTTCCGCAAGACCTGGGAGGGGTTCAGCCGCCGCCCCGCCGAGCCGGCCGGCGAGGACAACCTGCGCAGTCTGAAGACGATCGGTTTCATCGGCTCGCTGCTCGCGTACTTCTTCCGCTCGCTCCTGGAGGCGCCGGGCGAGAAACTGCGACGCACGGAGTACGAGGCGGCCGTCGCCCAGTACGCCAAGCGCCGCTCGGCCAGGACCGGAAACCCGGCGGGCCGCAAGACGCCCAAGGGCAGGAAACCCCGCCGCAAGTAACCCCACCCGGGCCAGGATGACCCCCATGCCCCACGGAGACCCCACCACGCCTCGCTCCCGCGCCCTCTCCTTCGACCGCGCCGCCGGCCAGTACGCCGCGGCCCGCCCCGGCTACCCGCCTGCCCTCTTCGCCGCGGTCGAAGAGCTCGCCGGCCGCCCCCTGCGCGGTGCCCGCACCCTCGACGTCGGCGCGGGCACCGGCATCTCCACCCGGCTCCTGTCCGAGCGCGGGGCCCACGTCACCGCCGTCGAACCGGGCCCCGGGATGGCGGCGGAACTGCACCGCACACTCCCGCGCGTACCGATCGTGCGCGGCGACGGCAATCGTCTTCCCTTCGCCACCGCCTCGGCCGACCTGATCACGTACGCCCAGTCCTGGCACTGGACCGATCAGAGCCGATCCACCTCCGAGGCCCTTCGCGTCCTGCGCCCGGGCGGCGCGCTCGCGCTCTGGTGGAACGTCTCCGATCACGCCGTCCCCTGGATCGCCGGGCAGGACGCCCGGCTCCGCCGCTTCCTCGGCGCGGACGACAGTGCCCACGGTTCGCCCGTCCGCTCCTGCGACCTGCCGGCCGCACTCGGCTTCGTGCACCGCCTGGTGCCCTGGACCCGCCAGGTCTCCGTCGACACCCACCTCGCCAACCTCGGCAGCCACTCCGCCTTCCTCGTCCTCGGCGAGGAACCCACGCGCCGGTTCCTCGCCGAGGAGCGCGACTGCCTGGCGGAGCTCTTTCCGGACGGCACGGTCGAGGAGAGCTACGTGGTCGACCTCGGCGTGGCAAGGCGCTGACCCGCACGCCGACCCGGCCCCACCCACCTCCACACATCCCCACCGCTCTCGTGCCTCCCGCGCCGCGGCCCACGCCTCCAGGGCCGCGGCCGATGCGCGGTCGGTGCGGTGCAGCCCGCTCCACGCCCGCGCCGAGGGCGCCTTTGCGCCTTCGAAGGCTGCGCCGCCCCGATCCCTTGACGAGCGACCGTGCCGAGGATCAATATTCATCGCATGATGAATTATTCGGGTGCCGCCATCGAGGCCCGCGGCCTCACGGTCGTACGAGGCGGCCGCGCCGTCCTGCGCGGCCTCGACTTCACCGTCGAACCCGGCAGGATCACCGGCCTTCTGGGCCCCTCGGGCTGCGGCAAATCCACCCTGATGCGAGCCGTCGTGGGAACCCAGGCCAAGGTCACCGGCACCCTCGACGTCCTCGGCAACCCCGCCGGCCACCCCACCCTCCGCCCACGTATCGGGTACGTCACCCAGGCGCCGTCGGTCTACACCGACCTCAGCGTCCGGCAGAACCTCGACTACTTCGCGGCGATCCTTCAGCCGGGCCGCAGACACCGGGAAGCCCGCCGCGCCGCCGTCGCCCGCGCCCTCACCGATGTCGACCTGACCAGCCACGCGGACGCCCTCGCCGGCACCCTCTCCGGCGGCCAGCTGACCCGTGTCTCCCTCGCCGCAGCCCTGCTCGGCACGCCCGAACTCCTCGTCCTCGACGAACCGACCGTCGGCCTCGACCCGGTGCTCCGCCGCGACCTGTGGAGCCTCTTCCACACCCTCGCCGCCGACCACGGCACCACGCTCCTCGTCTCCTCCCACGTCATGGACGAGGCCGAGCGCTGCCACCGCCTGCTCCTCATGCGCGAGGGCGCGATCCTCGCCGACGGCACCCCCGAGGCACTGCGCACCCACGCCCGGACCGCCACCGTCGAAGAAGCCTTCCTCCACCTGGTCGACGAGGCCGCCACTTCTCAGGAGAACGCCCGATGAGCACGGCCAACACGCCGCAGCAGGCCACCGTCACCCCGCAGGCCCCCACCGGCGGCCGCGACCGGCCCGGACCCCAGGCCCTCAGCCCCGCCCGCACCCTCGCCACCGCCGCCCGCGTCCTGCGCCAGCTGACCCATGACCCGCGCACCGTCGCGCTGCTGCTCCTCATCCCGGTCGTGTTGATCACGCTGCTCCGGTACGTCTTCGACGGCACCCCACAGACCTTCGATGCCATCGGCGCCTCGCTCCTCGGCATCTTCCCGCTGATCACGATGTTCCTGGTGACCTCGATCGCCACCCTCCGCGAACGCACCTCGGGCACCCTGGAACGCCTCCTCGCCATGCCGCTCGGCAAGGGCGACCTGATCGCCGGCTACGCCCTCGCGTTCGGCGCCGTCGCGATCCTCCAGTCCCTCCTGGCCACCGCGCTCTCGGTCTGGGTGCTCGGTCTCGACGTGGTCGGCTCCCCCTGGCTGCTGCTCCTCGTCGCCCTGCTCGACGCCCTGCTCGGCACGGCCCTCGGCCTCTTCGTCTCGGCCTTCGCCGCGTCCGAGTTCCAGGCCGTCCAGTTCATGCCGGCCGTGATCTTCCCGCAGCTCCTGCTCTGCGGACTGTTCATCGCGCGCGACCGAATGGCACCCGCCCTCGAAGCGATCTCGAACGTCCTGCCCATGTCGTACGCGGTCGACGGCATGAACGAAGTCCTCCACCACACCGAGGTCACCGGGAACTTCGTCCGCGACGTCCTGATCGTCTCGGGCTGCGCCCTCCTCGTCCTCGCCCTTGGCGCAGCCACCCTCCGCCGCCGCACCGCCTGACGTGCCGGTGCGAGGATGGCGGCGACGACGCACCACCAGAACCGCGTACCACCGCACCGTCCGGAGGGTGAACCGCATGACCCAGACAGTCGCAGTCCTCGGCACCGGCAAGATCGGCGAGGCCCTGCTCAGCGGCATGATCCGGGCGGGCTGGCGCCCGGCCGACCTGCTGGTCACCGCCCGCCGCTCCGAGCGTGCCGAGGAGCTCCGTACCCGTTACGGCGTCGAGTCCGTCACCAACGCCGAAGCCGCCAAGCGCGCCGACGTCCTCATCCTCGCGGTCAAGCCCCAGGACATGGGCCGGCTCCTCGACGAACTCACCTCCCATCTCACGGCCGACCGGCTGGTCATCAGCGCCGCCGCCGGTATCACAACCGCCTTCATCGAGGACCGCCTCGCCGCGAGGACTCCGGTCGTACGGGTCATGCCGAACACCCCTGTCCTCGTCGACGAGGGCATGTCCGTCATCTCGGCGGGCAGCCACGCCACCACCGAACATCTCGCCACCGCCGAGGCGATCTTCGGCGGTGTGGGCAAGACCCTCCGCGTCCCCGAGTCCCAGCAGGACGCCGCGACCGCACTGTCCGGCTCGGGACCCGCGTACTTCTACTTCCTCGTCGAGGCGATGACCGACGCGGGCATCCTGCTCGGTCTGCCCCGCGCCCAGGCCCACGACCTGATCGTGCAGGCCGCCATCGGTGCGGCGGTGATGCTCCGGGACAGTGGCGAACATCCGGTCAAGCTCCGCGAAGCCGTCACCAGCCCGGCCGGCACCACCATCAGTGCCATCCGGGAGCTGGAGAACCACGGCGTACGCGCCGCCCTGATCGCCGCCCTCGAAGCAGCCCGCGACCGCAGCCGCGAGCTGGCCTCGGGCAACGGCTGATCCTCACTTCCCGGCAGCAGCCACCAGCTCCGCACTGGTCACGACCTTCGCGAACCCACCGCTGTGCAGCGACACAGCGGTGGCCCGCGCCAGCTCGTCCGCGCTCAGTGCCCACCCCCACGGCCCGACCCCGTCGAACGTGTACGTGGCATCGAACGCGAAGAACACCTCGTACCCGAGATTCCCGCCCATCCGCGCCGTCGTCTCCGCGCACATGTTCGTCTGGATCCCGGCCACCACGATCTGCCGCACCCCGCCCTCACTGAGCCACGCCCCGAGATCGGGCGTGCCGTAGAAGGCGGAATTCACGGTCTTCGTCAGGAACAGCTCGGGCCCGCTGCCCTTCCCACGCCGCTCCTCCACATACCCCTTGAACGCGTTCCCCGAGTAGCCGGGCCGCAGCGGAGAGTCCGGCTTCGTCGAGTCGTGCCGTACGAAGACGACGGGCCGCCCGCTCGTCTGCCAGGCGTCGATGAGCTCCGCAATGTTCCGATCCGCCTCGGGATTGTTCCGCGGGCCCCAGTGAGCCTCCTCCTCAAAGCCTTCCTGCACGTCCACCACGACCAGCGCTGCGTTCTCTGCGATCTCCATACGAACGATGCTGCCGCCTCGGACCGGTATCACCCAGAGGTCAAAAAGCCATCGATCGATGCTTTACTGCCAGCGTGCCGCCCCGCCCCTCCTCCGCCCCCACGCGCATCGCGCTGGTCGCGTTCCCCGGCATCCGCGCCTTCGACGTCTCGGTCATCACCGAGGTCTGGGGCGTGGACCGCACGGACCGCGGCGTCCCGCTCTTCGACCTGCGCCGCACCGCCGCCGACCAGGCCCCCATCCCGCTGCGTGGCGGCCTCTCCCTCAGCCCGGACCGCCCCCTCGCCTGGCTGGCCGGCGCCGACCTGATCGTCGTCCCCGGCCTGGACGACCACCTCACCCCCGCTCCTGCGCCGGTCCTCGACGCCCTCCGCCGCGCCCACTCCCGAGGTACCCCCATAGCCGCACTCTGCGGTGGCGCCTTCACTCTCGCCCAGGCAGGGCTCCTCGACGGCCGCCGAGCCGTCACCCATTGGAACCTCACCGACCTCCTCCGCACCCACCACCCTCAGGTGACGGTCGTCCCGGATGCCCTCTTCCTCCAGGACGACAACGTCTGGACGTCAGCCGGCACCGCGGCCGGTATCGACCTCTGCCTCCATCTCGTCCGGACGGCCCATGGCGCCGAAGCCGCAGCGGCGATCGCCCGTTCGATGGTCACGGCCCCGTTCCGCACCGGCACCCAGGCCCAGTTCATCGAGCACCCCACCCCGCACACGGACCGGGACGCCGACACCCTTGCCGCGGTACGGGCCTTCGCTCTGACCCACCTGGCCGAACCCCACACGGTGGCCGACCTTGCCGCCCGCGCCGGCATGTCCCCCCGTTCCTTCGCCCGCCACTTCCAGGCGACCACGGGCACCACGCCGCTGCGCTGGCTGATCACCCAACGCATCGCCGCAGCCCAGAAGCTTCTGGAGCGGACCGACCTCCCGCTCCCCGAGGTGGCCCGCCGTACGGGCTTCGGCAGCGAGATCACCATGCGCCAGCACTTTGCGACCCACCTGGCCACCAGCCCCCGGGACTACCGCCTGGCCTTCCACCACACCCCGGGTCAGCCGGAGGTTGACACGAGCCGCCCGCATCCGTAATGTTCTCCGGGTTGTCCGACGTGAGCGCCGACTCCGGTCGGTCCCCGGACAGCCATTCCGCAGGAACCACATCGAGCAAGCGACATCTGTCGCCCAGCTTTCTGTGCGCATTTGCGAAATGAGGAATCCGCGTTCGAAGGAGCGCGACCCCGATTAGCGTCGGGGCCCAGGATTCCGCTAAAGTCTCACTCGTCGGAACGGCCCAACGGCCGGGAAGACAAGCCCCGCTGACTGGGAATCAGGCCCGAAAGGATCTGATAGAGTCGGACTCGCCGGAAAGGGAAA
>NZ_JBHVFU010000086.1:0-25465 GCF_042801455.1 Streptomyces sp. NPDC057565
GGCGTTGCCGCACTCCACAACCTCAAGCTCGACATCCGGTAAACGAGGCACCCGCCGCAGCAGGGCACGTTCTCACCGGCATTACGTGATAGCTCATAGGTGCTGGCCGGTCGGTCTTCGTGGATCAGCCTGCGGCGTCCGGTGCGGTGCATCGCAAGGCAGAGGGTCGTCCTCGTACTTGGGCGTACTTGGGCGAGTCCGGCAACGCGGCGAGGTGCCGTGCCGGACGTCGCCGGCCCACGAAGATCGGACGGACAGGGCCTACGGGGTCCCGTCTGCTCGAACTCACGGTGCGGCACGTGATCGACGGTGGCACGGCTGTTGCTCGCGGCCCCGACGGCCAACCGCCTCCACATCCGCCCAAGGTCGCCCAGCCGGTTCGGGCCCTACGTCGGCAGCGCCACAAAATCACTGGACATCGCACAGGCCGGGCGACGAACGTTGGTGGCATGGAGCAGGAGGAGATCTGGGACGGCGATGCTGCCCAGCGCTATGACACACCCGGCACAGGCATGTTCGCCCCCGAGATCCTGGGGCCGACCGTGAACCGCCTCGCTGAGCTCGCAGGCGGCGGAGCAGCCCTTGAGTTCGCCATCGGGACCGGCCGCGTGGCCGTACCGCTCGTCGAGCGAGGAGTCCCCGTCACCGGCATCGAGTTGTCGCTTCCGATGATCCATCAACTGCGAACCAAGGTGGACGAAGCGACCATCCCCGTGATCGTCGGTGACATGGCGACTTCCGTGGCCCCTGGGAAGTACACACTCGTCTACCTCGTCTACAACACCATTTCCAATCTGCTCACCCAAGCCGAGCAGGTCGAGTGCTTCCGCAACGCTGCCCGCCACCTCACGCCCGGTGGTCGGTTCGTGATCGAGCTCTGGGTGCCCGAGCTGCGTAAGCTCCCACCGGGCCAGACGGCCACCGTCTGGGATTCCGAGCCCGGCTACATCGGTTTGGACACCTACGACGTTCTGCGCCAGCACGTCGTATCGCACCACTTCTCGTTCGACGACACGAAGCAGGCTCAGCTGTTCCGCAGCCCGCATCGCTACATCTGGCCTGCCGAACTGGACCTCATGGCTCAGCTGGCCGGATTCGAGCTGGAGACCAGGCACGCGGACTGGGCCGGCGCCGCGTTCACTGCCGAGTCGCGTTCTCACGTCTCCGTCTACCGAATCCCGCCGAACCGGTAGCTTCGCGCAGTCCGGAATGGCGGAGGGCCGCAGTCGGTGGCCCGTCGACCCCGCCCTGACCGGACAGGCCCGGCTCCTCGCGGGAGAATCACCAGACCACCCCCTGTACACGGCAGTACTGATTCGGAGATCCTCTGTAGCCGTGACCGACAAGACGAACAATCACGCGTGGCCCAGGGACGTCAGTGCCATCACCCTGTCCGTGGACCACGTGGACGCGATGGGCACGGAGTTGTCCGCCCGCGGCGTGGCACTGCTGAGCGGCCCGATGGGCCAACCGCGGGGGCTACGCACTGCCGGGTTTCGTGACCCCGGCGGTCACATCCGGGAGATTGCCCCGTGACCGCGGCGCCGGATACGGAGATCCGGACGCTCCTGTCCTTCCTGAACGGGCAGCGCCGCCATGTGCTGGGGATCCTCGACGGGCTTGAAGCCGATGCGCTGCACAGGCCCGTGTTGCCGTCCGGGTGGAGCTGTCTGGGACTTGTCCAGCACCTGGCACTCGATGTCGAGCGGTTCTGGTTCCGAGCCGTCTTCGTCGGCGACAAGAACGTCATCGACACTCTGGACGACATGGAGGATGCCTGGCAGGTGGCGTCCGACACGCCGGCCGAAAACATCCTCCATCAGTACCGCACGGAGACAGAACTCGCAGACGCCGTCGTCACAGCCGCGGCGGCGGACGCCCCGTTGGCCTGGTGGCCCCACCACCTCTTCGGCGAACCGCACCTGCACACCCTTCGGGACGTCCTGCTCCATGTCATCACCGAGACCGCGTGCCATGCCGGCCACCTCGACGCGGCACGAGAGCTCATCGATGGACGACGGTGGATGGTCCTGACATAGCCGGCTGCCCCTGACACGGAAGTCGGCGCCCCCTCACCTCCCTGGACCTTTCGAGCCGATCGCGAACGACGCCGCACACAGCACAGCCGCCACGACCACCGACGCCACCAGCAGTGCGGGCCGTGGGTTCAGCAGGAACCCGCCCAGTGCGCCCGACGCATTGCTGTAGGTGAGCAGCAGTGCGTCGACCAGCCCGAGGAGCCCGATCCACGGCAGATTCTGGGCGAGCGCTCCGGCGGGCAGCACCTGCTGGACGGGCCCGACCGGTGGACGGGGCATCGCACTGGACCTCTGTGAGGGGGAGCGGGACCGGCGGGTCACCTGCGGTGTGCGGGCAGTGCCGTCCGTATCAGCGCGGCCCCGAGCCCCAGCCAGAAGGCGGCGAACAGCCAGCCGGCCACCACGTCGGTCACCCAGTGCACCCCGAGCAGAACCCGGCTCAGCCCGACGGCCGCGGCCCAGCAGCCGGCCAGGGCGGCGGCGACGCGGCCGGCCCGGCTCCCGTACGCCCGGTGGCCGATTGCCGCCACCAGGAGTCCCGCCATGAGCGCGGACGTCGTCGCGTGCCCGGACGGGAAGGCGAACCCGGAGGCGTGCGTCGCCCAGTCGCCCACCGGCGGGCGGGACCGGCTGATCGCTTCCATCAGCCCGTAGCGCAGCGCCTGCCCCAGCAACAGGAAGGCCAGAGCGCCTGTCGCGTACCCCAGACGGCGACGCGGGTTCCGGCCCGCGATCAGCCCGGCTGCCACCGCGGCGGCGTACGGGAACACGCCCGTACCCGTCGCCGTGACCGCCCTGGCCGCCGTGACCAGGGCGGAGGGCCGATGGTGCAGGGACCATGCGTGCGCAGCCCGATCGATGGGCAGCACGGCCCCGTGCCGGGCCGTCAGGACCACCACCGTCAGGCCGAGGAGACCGATGAACCCGATCAGTACGGCCCCGAGCGCCGTACGGATACAGGGGTCGACCGGGCCCGCAACGGACCGGTGACCGGCCGTCGCGTCCTTGGTCACCGCGCCGCCACGAGAGGGCGCAGCCTGGTCTCGCGCAGCCGCACCACGACCGGGGCGAAGCGCCGGGCGGCAAGGGTGAGCAGCCAGGCCACCAGCGCACCGGTGACCAGCCCGATGAGCACATCGTGCGGATAGTGCACGCCGATCCAGACCCGGGACGCGGCCATCAGCAGCGCCGCGGGCACAGCTACGGCACCGAGCCGGCGGTCGGTGAGCAGGATCGCGACCGCTGCGGCTGCGGCGATGGCGGCGTGATTGCTGGGGAAGGACCAGTCGCCGAGCGGAGGGCACGCTTCCACCGTGACCGCATGCAGGGTCTGGCAGGGCCGCTGTTCATGGACGGCCATCTTCAGCAGGTCGTTGGCCACATAGGCGGCCACCACGACCAGCGGCGCACAGAGCGCCATTGCCAGGCGGGCGGGGGTGTCGGAGCGGGACCGCCACCAGGCGGCGAGCATCAGCAGGGCGAAAAGCGCGAGACCGAAGTCGGACCAGACGCGGATCGCCGAGTCCAGAGTGGCGGGGGAGCGCTGGGCGAGGTCGGTGATCCAGGTGTAGAGGCCACCGTCGAGGGAGGTGGCGGCAGAGGCGAGCAGCATCAGCTGTGGTCTCCTTCAACGGTGCGGCGGGCGCGCGAGCGCATCAGCTCGGCGGCGAGAGGGATCAGGGAGACGATGACCACGACGGCGACGATCGGCAGCAGGTAGCGGTCGACATTGGGCACCGACGACCCCAGTCCGTAGCCGGCGAGCACCAGCGCGACGGTCCACACCAGTCCGCCGGCGATCTGCCAGATCGTGAAGATCCGGGCCGGTACGTTGAGCGCCCCGGCCAGCGGGTTGAGCACCGTGCGCACCACAGGGACGAAGCGCGCCAGCACGATCGCCCGCGCGTGTCCGTACCGTTCGAGCAGTTCCTCGGCGCGGGCGGCCCCCTCGTGCAGCCGCTTGGCCCGGCTCCGGGCCAGCAGGGCGCGGCCGCCGCGGCGCCCGATCCAGTACCCGGTCTGGGCGCCGAGGAGCGCGCCGACCACGGCAGCGATGAGCACCTGTGACAAGGAGAGGTGGACCGCGCCGTGGGTACCGGGCACGCTCAGCAGCCCCGCCGTGAAGAGCAGGGAGTCGCCGGGGAGGAAGAAGCCGACGAGTAGTCCCGTCTCCGCGAACAGCACGACCGCGATGCCGAGCGCGCCGAACGTGGCGAGCAGCGATCCTGCGTCCAACAGGTTCACTGCCTGCGGCACGGCCGCCAGTGAGGATACGGACACGGCGGAAGGCCTCCCATAATGGTGACTGGGCGCACCGACGGGACGCCCGACTGACTACAGTGTTGTAGACGGTCTACGTCACTGTAGACGCTCGGAGGGGGAGGAGAGTTCCCATGTCTCAGGTGCAGGGGATATCGAGCGAGGGTCCGAACCCTCGCGCGGGCGGCAAGCCGACCCCTGGGCCGGGCGTCGAGTCGGCTCAGGCCTCCTCTTCGGTGCCCGGACCGGCACCCGAGCCTTCCTCGGCGCCGGAACGGCGACCGGCCGGCGAGCTGGAGTCCACCGTTCTCGCGGCGCTGTGGGCGGCTGACTCCCCGCTCACTCCCGGTCAGGTGCAGGGCGCCCTCGGCGCGCCCCTCGCCCGCACCACCGTCACCACGATCCTGACCCGGCTGTACGAGAAGGGCACGGTCACCCGCACCCGCGCCGGGCGCGGCTTCGCCTACACCCCCACCGAGGATGCGCCCGGCCTCACCGCCCGCCGGATGCACAGCGAACTGCAGAAGGAAGAGGACCGCAGCACCGTGCTGGCCCGATTCG
Organism: Streptomyces sp. NPDC057565; assembly: GCF_042801455.1. Lineage (NCBI taxonomy): Bacteria > Bacillati > Actinomycetota > Actinomycetes > Kitasatosporales > Streptomycetaceae > Streptomyces > Streptomyces sp. NPDC057565. The sequence continues at coordinate 4,860 of NZ_JBHVFU010000086.1, forward strand.
TCTCGCAGCTCACCGACGAGGACGAGCAGCTGCTCCGCGAACTGCTCGACGGAGACGCCCGATGATTTACGCCGTATGGGTTCCCCTGCTCATGCCGTTCGTCGCGGTTCCCGCCGCGCGCCGTCTGGCGGACGCCCTGGCGCCCCTGCGTGCCGTTGGGCTGCTCGCCTCGACAGCCGTGGGTCTCGCCCTGTGCAGCACGCTCGCCCTGGTGCTGCTGGTGGTGCCCGGCGCGACCCAGCTGTCCGCGGTCGCCGCGGTCGGGGAACTCGTCAAGCCGCTCGCCGCCGCGCCCGCCGCCGTGGCCGTTCCGCTCGCCCTCGCCGCCCTGGCCCTGCTGTCCGGCTGCACCGCCGCGGTGGTGCGTACCGCCCGCCGCCACTGGGTGGAGCTGCAGCGCGCCAGGCAGTCGGCCGAGTGCTCCGGCGATGAACTGGCCGTCCTGCGCGACAGCCGCCCCGACGCCTATGCGCTGCCCGCGCTCCCGGGCAGCCCCGGCCGGATCGTCGTCACCACCGGCATGCTGCGCGCCCTGGACCCCGCCGAACGGAACGCCCTGCTCGCCCACGAGCGTGCCCATCTCGCGGGCCGCCACCACCTCTTCCTCGCCGCCGCCGAGCTCGCCGCCCTCTGTCATCCAGCTCTGCGCTCGCTGCGCGCACCCATGGGCTACGCCCTGGAGCGCTGCGCCGACGAGGCCGCGGCTGTCGCTGTCGGCGACAGGCGGGTCGCCGCGCGCGCGATCGGCCGCGCGGCGCTTGCCGCGCGGGCGGCGGAAGGGGTGCGGGCGCGCCCTCGCGTGGCGCTCGCGGCGGCGGCAGGACCGGTTCCGCGCCGGGTCGCGGCGCTGCTCGGCCGGGCCACCCACCGGCCGGGCGTCGGCCGCGCCGCGGCGGCCGCGCTGCTGGCCTGCCTGATCCTGTCAGGGGCCGCCGCACTCGAAGCGACGAACGATCTGCACAGCAGCATCGAGGTCGCACAGGGCGAGGTCCCGCAGCGCTGACCGGGCGAGGCGCCTGCGGCGTGCGTGGCGCACGTTCTCCCGGCCGGGACTGCGCCACCCGCTCGGCGGACGGGGCATCCGAAGTCGAGTGCTTTCATCGCCCACGGGTTCGGCGTGCCGACGGTGCGCACGGCCCGAGACCGAGCGAGTGTTGTCGAACCGTCGAACCGTCGAACCGTCGAACCGCGGACGTCCGGCCGTACGGGTACGCCATCCGAAGTGCTCCAGGCCATGCGCGATGCCGGTCAGGGGTGGCCAGGTGAACCCTCCGGACGCGGCCGGCGGACTGGGGAAAGCAGAGCCATTGCCGCGATGAGCAGGCAGCAGACGCCGGCGGCCAGACCCACCGGTGCCGTTCCATGGCGCTGTGCGGCCCAGGTGAGAACGGCCGCGCCGACCGGGGCTGCCGAATAATGGACGGTCCAGAACGCCGAGGTCACCCGCCCCAGCAAGTGCTCAGGCGTCACTTCCTGGCGTAGGGACATCGAGCACGTGCCCGCCATGCTGGTGCAGCCCAGGAACGTTGCGGTCAAGAGGGCAGTGCCTGCCACGCTGTCGGCCCGGCCGATTCCCGCCACGGCGAGTCCGCAGACCGCGACGGTGCCGATCCATGTTGCGCCGAAGCCGAGCCTGCGGCGGACCGGGGCCACGAGGAGGGCTCCGGTGATCGTGCCCATCGCTCCGGCTGCGAAGACGGTTCCGACCGCGCTGTCGCTCTGGCCGAGGTCGTGCTTGAGGTGGTAGATGAGCAGGTCGTTCAGGCCGAGAGTCAGGAAACTGAAGAAGGTCAGAAGGAGGGTCAGGGCTCGCAGCACGGGGTGTCGGCGCAGAAAGGTCACCCCGGCCAGCAGGTCGTCCCACAGCCTCGGCCGAGCCGCTCCTGCCTCCGCCGCCGCGCCGGTCCGAGCCGCGCGCGTGCCACCCGGGAACCGTACGAAGCTCACGCATACCGCCGACACACCAAAGCTCGCCGCGTCCACGCCGACAGCCGCCGCCGGGCCGAACCAACCCGCCACCACGCCCGCGCACAGCGGGCCGATCACCCCGGCCGCCGCAGCCGTCGCATTGAGTCTTCCGTTGGCCTCCGTGATCCGCCGGCCACCCACCAGGCTCCGGACGACGGTGACGTACGTGACGGAGAACAGCATCCCGACAGCCTCACCCAGAGGCAGCAGTACGTAGAGCAGCCAGGTCTGCGGGCCCAACGTCCATACCAGCGGTATCAGTGCGTACAGCGCCATGCGGACGACATCGCAGGCGATCAGCAGCTTCCTGCGGTCCATCCGGTCCACCACGACCCCGGCGAAAACCCCTGCGAGGAGCGAGGCCGCGCCGGCCACGGCGGTGAGCAGGCCCATCTGCGCCACGGATCCCGTCGCGTGCAGCACCAACAGCGGCAGTGCAATCAGGGCGAAGGAGTCCCCGACGACCGAGAGGGTCTGCGCCGCCCAGAAGATGCCGAAGTTGCGGTCACGCCACAGCGGGCGTGACCCTTCCGATGAAGGGCCGTTGGCGGCGGGTTCAGACATATCGAGGAGCGTAGGGGGGACTTGTGCGGAGCACACCCGATTTCTGCAGGTCAACACGGTGTTCTGTGAGGGTGTGAGGTGGTCCGCGGCTGTGTTTTCTCGCCACTTCGGCCGAGGGCTGTGCCGGGCCGCAGCCGGGACCTTCCCCGGTTGAACGGCGGATCCTCGATCGCCGACCCGGGGCAGAGCGCGAGGCGTACACTTCCCGCCTCCACGGCCGTTGATCAACGGAAGTGACCCGCGAGTCCCAACGCCCTTTCGGCCACGGTGTTTCCGTTTCGCCGTTCCGGGACCGGGACGGCCCATGTGCAGAGGCTCAGGGTCCGCCCGGCGCCTGCCCGCCGCGCACATGGTCCCGCAGCCGGTCGATGAAGACTCGTTGGCCCGCGACGAGACGTTCCGCCGCTTCCTGCGGTGTGCACCAGGCGAACCGGTCGATCTCCGGGAACTCCCGCTGCACGCCCGACCCCCGGGGCCACTCCATGGTGAACGTCCCCGGCTCGGCCCGGGCCGGATCGGCATCACCCTCCAGAGCCCACACCACCACCGTCTTGCCTCCGGCCTGGCGGGACTCACCGAGCGGCACCCACTCCCCGTCCGGCGCCGGATGGCCGAACTCCTCCTCGAACTCACGGCGGGCAGCGGCCTCGGGTTCCTCTCCGGGCCCGTACTCACCCTTGGGGACGGACCACGAGGCAGCCTCGCGGCGCGCCCAGAAGGGGCCGCCCATGTGCCCGAGGAACACCTCGAACCCGGCGCCCCCGTCCGTCGACCGGAACAGGAGAAGACCCGCACTGTGCTTCTGAGACGACATGTCGTCAAGTCTTCCCAATGACCACGGGTGTCATCGATTTGCCGCACCCTGTTTCCCCCGAGGTTCCCGAGGCCCCCTGGTGCGTGGCGGTGTGCGCGGCCATGCTGTCCGCCGACAGCGCTTACTGCCCGTGCAACCATCGCCATTCCAGGAGGATTTGTGGGCCCTGGCATAGTCGGCAAAGCAACGCGTCCGCTCGTGCTCCTCGCGACGGTGTCCGCGATGACGGTGGGAGCCATTGCCCCTGCCGTCGCCGATTCGACCCCCGACCCTCGTCCCCGTAACTCCGCCGAAGTCCTCAGACCCGTCGCCCCGCCGGCAGCGAGCCGTGCGGCAGGCGACTCCCGATCCGTCGTGGACGGCGACGGCATCGAGACCGCCCGCGCCTCGCGCCCGATCGCCCCCGGAGTCCGCCTCAGCTCGTACGACCGGCTCGAGTCCGACAAGTGGCTGCGTGTGGACGCCCTCTCCGTCGACCTCGACGGCAGTGGCGTACAGGCCGACTACCTCTCCACCGGCAAGGTCTCCGACCGGCGCACGGTCTCGCAACTCGCCGCCGGGCACGACGCGGGCCCCGGCCGCCGGACCGTCGCCGCGATCAACGCCGACTTCTTCGACATCAACCAGACCGGTGCGCCCGAAGGTGTCGGAATCAAGGACGGCGTGCCCGTCCAGTCACCCGCCCCCGGAGTCAACCGGGCGGTCGGCATCGGCCCCGGCAGCGCGGGCCGCATCCTGAACCTGTACTTCGAGGGCACACTCACCCTGCCCTCCGGACAGCGGCCGCTCAACGCCTACAACGCCGCCAATGTGCCGAGCGGGGGAGTGGGTGCCTACACCCCGGCCTGGGGAACCGCCGACCGTGCACTCACTGTCGACAAGGCGACTCCCGTCGCCGAAGCGGTCCTACGGGACGGCAAGGTCGTCTCCGTGTCGGACACCCCCGGCTCCGGCGCCGTCCCCGACGACACCACGGTCCTCGTCGGACGCGAGGCCGGAGCCGCCGCACTCACGTCGCTCCGGCCGGGCGACCCCGTGTCGCTGACCTACCGGGCACGCACCGACAGCGGAGAGGTACCCCGCACCGCCGTCGGCGGTCGGGAACTCCTCGTCGTCGACGGCGTCGCGCAGAACCACGACGGGGAGGGCAACAACACCGCCGCCCCGCGCACCGCCGTCGGCTTCTCCCGGGACGGCAGCACGATGCAGATCCTCACCATCGACGGCCGGCAGGCCGACAGCGGTGGCGTCACACTCACCGAACTCGGCCAGATGATGCGGCGAGCAGGCTCGTACAGCGCACTCAACCTGGACGGCGGCGGCTCCTCGACCCTCGTTGCGCGCGTGCCCGGCAGCGACGCGCTGCAGGTGGAGAACAGCCCGTCCGACGGCACCGAGCGCACCGTCCCCAACGGCCTCGCCCTCACCGCCCCCGACGGCAGCGGGCGCCTCAAGGGCTTCTGGGTGGCGACCCGCACCCCGGCCGGTACCGCACCGGGCGTCGACCCCGTCAAGGGCGGCCACCCCGAGCGGGTCTTCCCCGGACTCACCCGCAGCCTCACCGCGACCGGATACGACGAGACGTACGGCCCGGCCACCGGCATCCCGCACTGGCACACCGCCCGCAACAACGTCGGTACGGTCGACGGCAACGGGCTCTTCACGGCACGCCGAAGCGGCACCACGGAGGCGCGCGCCGAACTGGGATCCGCCCGCGGCAGCGCCGCGCTGACCGTCCTCGACAGGCTGGCCCGGATCCAGCCGACCACACAGCGGGTGGGGCTCGCGAACGCCGAAGCCACCGGTACCTTCGGCATCGTCGGACTCGACGCGCACGGCACCAGCGCCCCCGTCGAACCCCGCGACGTCACCCTCGACTACGACCACGCGCTCTTCGACATCCGTGATGACGGCAAGGGCAACTTCACCGTCACCTCACGCACCGGCGGCGGCGCCGGACAGATCAGGGCGACCGTCGCGGGCGCCACCACTGTCCTCGCCGTCAGCGTCGGCCTCGCCGAGCAGGCGGTCTCCGACTTCGACGACGCAGGGTCCTGGAAGTTCAGCCAGGCCCGGGCGAGCGGATCCCTCTCCGCCACTCCCGACGGCCACACCGGCACGGGACTTCGACTCACGTACGACTTCACCCAGTCGACCGCGACGCGCGCCGCGTACGCCGCCCCGCCCCAGCCGGTCACCGTGCCGGGACAGCCCCAGTCGTTCAAGCTCTGGATCAAGGGCGACGGCAAGGGCGCCTGGCCGACGCTGCACCTCAAGGACGCCGCGGGTTCCGACCAGTTGCTCCGCGGACCGTACGTCACCTGGACCGGCTGGCGGCAGGTCACCTTCGCCGTGCCGACGGGCGCGGCCATGCCGCTCAGCGTGTACCGCTTCTACCTCGCCGAGACGGCGGCCGCCCAGCAGTACACGGGTGAGATCGTCATCGACGACCTCACCGCTCAGGTGCCGCCCACCGTCGACCTGCCCGAACAGGCCGTGACCATGGATCCGTTGGTCGATCCGGCCGCAGTCACCGAAGCCCGGGACTGGCAGTTCGCGGTGATGTCGGACGCCCAGTTCGTCGCCCGCGACCCCGACAGCGCCATCGTCACCCAGGCGCGGCGCACCCTGCGCGAGATCAAAGCGGCACGGCCCGACTTCCTGGTCATCAACGGCGACCTCGTCGACGAGGGATCACCCGCGGACCTCGCCTTCGCACGCCAGATCCTGACCGAGGAACTCGGCGACTCCCTGCCCTGGTACTACGTCCCCGGAAACCACGAAGTGATGGGCGGGAAGATCGCCAACTTCATCACCCAATTCGGTCCCGCCCAGCGGACGTTCGACCACAAGGGCACCCGGATCATCACGCTCGACACCTCCAGCCTCACCCTGCGCGGCGGGGGCTTCGCCCAGATCAAGGAGGCGCGCGCCCAGCTCGACGCGGCTGCGAAGGACCCTGACGTCCAATCGGTGATGCTGATCGAGCACGTTCCGCCGCGCGACCCGACGGTTCAGAAGGGCAGCCAGCTCGGGGACCGCAAGGAGGCGGCCCTGGTGGAACAGTGGCTCGCCGACTTCCGCCGTACGACGGGCAAGGGCGCCACATTCATCGGCAGCCACGTCGGGGTCTTCCACGCCTCACACGTCGACGGTGTGCCGTACCTGATCAACGGCAACTCCGGGAAGGCACCGGCCGGACCGGCGGACGAGGGAGGCTTCACCGGCTGGTCCCTCGTCGGCGCGGACCACGTCTCGCCCGGCGAACAGGCCGCCGCGCGGGAGAAGCCGTGGCAGGGCGCGCCCGACTGGATCTCGGTACAGACCCGGGCGCATGTCGACGCGCTGACCCTGGACGCCCCGTCCGTGCTCGGCGCGGGACACACCGCCAAGATCACGGCGACCGTCACCCAGGGCGCCCGCAGTGTCCCGGTCGCGTTCCCGATGGCCGCCGACTGGACCGGGTCACCGAACGTCCACATCGGCGACCGGGACAGCGCCCGCCACCGGCACACAGCGGTCTTCGACCCGTCCACCGGCACCCTCACGGCGCTTCGACCGGGCACGATCACGCTCGCGGTGACGGTCAACGGCACGACGCAGCTGACCCGGATCCGGGTCGCCGCGGCCTCCACCGCCTCGGCGGCCTGACGCAACACGCGCACCGCGCGGCGATCCCGCACCCGGTTCCACGACCGGGTGCGGGATCCCGTACTTCCGGTCCCTCACACCTTGCGGTAGCCGTACGCCTCGGTCGCCGCGGCCTCCACCGCGGCAAGATCACCGCCCGCCGACGCCGTGACCAGTGCCGCGACCGCGCCCTCGACGAACGGCGCATCCACCAGCCGTGCCCCGTCCGGCAGTTCGTCTCCCTCGGCCAGCATCGCCTTGACCGTGAGCACCGCACTGCCCAGGTCGACCAGCACCGCGATGCCCACGCCGCCGTCGACCTTCCTGGCCGCCTCGGCGATGAGCTCCGCACTGGTGCCCAGCCCACCCGACGACGTACCGCCGGCCGCGGCCACGGGCGCCGTCGCACCACCGGCTGCCAGCCCCTTGGCCAACTCGGCCACCGCCTCGGCCACCGGTCCGCTGTGCGACACCAGCACGATTCCTACCTGCCTCTGCCGGCTCACGAGCCGCCTCCACCGCGTTCGTACGACTCCGCCAGCGTGGCGATCAGCAGCGCGGACGACGTCGCACCCGGATCCTGATGCCCGATGCTTCGCTCACCCAGATAGCTGGCCCGGCCCTTGCGTGCCTGCATCGGCACGGTCGCGGTCGCACCCGCCTCGGCCGCGTCCCGGGCAGCGGCGTACGACGTACCGAGCGCTTCCACGCCCGGAAGCAGTGCGTCGAGCATTGTCTTGTCCCCGGCCTGTGCACCGCCCAGCTGTCCTACGGCGGCGACGCCCTCGGCGAACGCCTCGGCCAGCTGTTGATCCGTCACGGTGGGCCCATAGCCCAGCACCTTTCCCGTACGCCGCAGGAGTGTCCCGTACAACGGCCCCGACGCGCCGCCGACCGTCGAGATCAACTGCCGCCCCGCAAGCGTCAGTACGGCTCCAGGCGTTTGCGGGTCCTCCTGCTCCAGTGCCGCGGTCACCGCGGCGAATCCGCGCTGCATATTGCTGCCGTGATCGGCGTCCCCGATCGCCGAGTCGAGTTCCGTGAGGCGATCCGCCTCACGGTCCAAAGCAGCCGCGGCTGTGGCCATCCAGCGGCGGAAGAAGTCGGCGTCGAGCACATGGATCTCCTTGTCCCTGGAACAACGTCATGGGCGTACGGCCGCTCCTCAACGGCCCCAGCGGAGCGCGGGCGTCTCGACCGGCGCGTCCCAGAGCCGCAGCAGCTCCTCGTCCACCTGGCAGAGCGTCACCGAGCATCCCGCCATGTCGAGCGAGGTCACATAGTTCCCCACGAGCGTACGAGCCACGACGACATGCCGCTCGGACAGCACCCGCTGCACCTCGGCATTGAACCCGTACAGCTCCAGCAGCGGCGTCGCCCCCATCCCGTTGACCAGCAGGAGCACCGGATTGTCCGGCTGCAGATCCTCCAGAATCGCGTCCACTGCGAAGTCCGCGATCTCCCCCGACGTCATCATCGGGCGCCGCTCGCGCCCCGGTTCGCCGTGGATGCCGATGCCCAGTTCGAGCTCGCCCGGCGGCAGATCGAAAGTGGGGGAGCCCTTGGCCGGGGTGGTGACGGAGCTCAGCGCCACCCCGAAACTCCGCGACTCCTCGTTCACCCGTCGGCCGATGGCCTCCACCCGCTCCAGCGGCGCACCCTCCTCGGCCGCCGCCCCGGCGATCTTCTCGACGAACAGGGTCGCCCCCGTGCCCCGCCGCCCGGCCGTGAACAGACTGTCCGTCACGGCCACGTCATCGTTGACGAGCACCTTCGCGATCTGCACACCCTCGTCCTCGGCCAGCTCGGCGGCCATCTCGAAGTTCAGCACATCGCCGGTGTAGTTCTTGACGACGAACAGCACCCCCGCGCCACTGTCGACGGCGGCTGCGGCGCGCACCATCTGGTCCGGAACGGGCGACGTGAACACTTCCCCGGGACAGGCGGCGGAGAGCATCCCGGGGCCGACGAACCCGGCGTGCAACGGCTCATGCCCGGACCCGCCCCCGGAGACGAGCCCCACCTTTCCGGCGACGGGCGCGTCACGCCGTACGACGACACGGTTGTCCACATCCACGGTCAGCTCGGGATGGGCGGCGGCGATGCCGCGCAGGGCGTCCGCCACGACGGTCTCGGGGACGTTGATCAGCATCCTCATGGGCATCTCCTGGTGGGTTTGGCAATCAGTTCTCTGATCCCCGTCTTCGCGGGTGGGAGTGGGTGCAGAGGGGGGCGATCCTGGCGGTCCACGGCGGTTGGGAGCGGGGTCCGGCGGGACTGAGGCTGACCTTGTGCTGACTTTGCCGACGAGTCATCAGGTGCAACTCGTGCGACGGCGGCGGGGTACCTGCTCCTCGCGATGACGTGGCCTTGCTCTGCACAGTATTGACCTTGCGAAGGTGATCGTCACGTGTCGCGACGGGTCCGGGCGAAACCCGCAAGCCCGTCCGGCGGCCGACCGGCCGACGCCTGCACCGAGCGGGCTTCGCCGTCTCCTCGCTGCTGACTTGTGCGGCACGGGCTCACCCACGGCGTCGGTCTCGTCTTCGTGATTGTGGCGGCGCCGGCCACGCTCGCCACCGCGTGGCTGCTGACACATTCCTCCGGAGCGTGGTCCCGGGTCTCGACGGTCGGCGGGGTCCCGTCGGCTATCGTGGCCTGGGGCATGGCTCAGTGTCCCTACCTCGCTGACCGTCGCCGACGGCGCGGGCGGTCGATGCCCACATCGGATCCCCGGAGGTGAGGAACCCGACTGTCGCCATGCGCAGCAGCGAGGAGTCTGGTACGTCACTGCCGTAGTGCTGGACGAACGCCTGCCGTGGCCATCCTCTCGCCTCGGTGAGTCGCAGAGCGCGGTCGAACACCCGGCATCGGGCCGCTTCTTGCGGGCACCTTGCCGGGTGGTACCGCTACTGGGGCGGTCAGCCGACCTCGGGTCCAGCCCTTCCGGATGCGCGCGAAGGGCATGGGCCGGAACTCAGAGCTGAACGGGCAGGTGGCGGGGACCGCGAAGCATGGCGCTCTGCCGGTAGGGGGGCGGGTCCTGGACCAGGCGGGCCGTGCCGAGGTGGGGGATCAGCGCGCCGAGCGCAGCCTGGGCCTCTCGGCGGGCCAGGGGGCCGCCGTAGCACAGGTGAATACCACTGCCGAAGCCGAGGTGCTGGTTGTCCGGTCGGGTGGGGTCGAACCGGTCGGGCTCGTGGAACCGCATGGGGTCACGGTTGCCCGAGGCCAGCGCGAGGACGACGGATGCGCCTTCGGGGATCGTGATGCCTGCGACGTCGATGTCGGCGTTGGGGATGCGCTCGCGCATCTGGAGGGGGGGTTCGTAGCGCAGGAGTTCCTCCACTGCTCGCGGCAGCAGGTTGGGGTCGATGCGCAGGTGGTCCAGGTGCTCGGGCTGACGCAGCAGGGTGAGCACCCCGTTGGTGATCAGGTTGACGGTGGTCTCATGGCCGGCGATGAAGAGCAGTACAGCGGTTACTGCGAGTTCCTCCTGGGTGAGCCGCAGGGCCGGGTCCGGCTCGTTGACGAAGGCGGAGAGCATGTCGTCGGTCGGGTGGCCACGACGCTGCTCGGCGAGCTTGACCAGGTATCCGCCCATCTCGATCCGTGCCTGGTCGCCGGCCTTGTCCGCATCGGTGGTGTCCTGGCCGGGCCGGACGTCGGCGGCTATGACCAGAGCGTCGGACCAGGCCGCGAACAGCGGCTCGTCCTCGCGGGGGACGCCGAGCAGGCGGCAGATCACCGTGACGGGCAGCGGGTAGGCGAAGTCGTCCACGATGTCGATCTGGCGGCCGGCCTCGAAGGATGCCAGCAGTTCCTTGATGATCTGTTCGATCTCGCCGCGCATGGCGTCGACCCGGCCCGGGGTGTGCGGTGGTCCGAAGGGCCGCATGGCCAGGGTGCGCAGCCTGTCGTGCTCCGGGTCGTCGAGCCGGAGGAACGGCGGCTTGTGGTCCACGTCGCCACGGGTGCGGGGGTCGACACTCATCCGGGGGTCGTGGAGCAGTGCGGCGATCTCGTGGTAGGTGCCGATCAGGTAGCTGTCGTCCGCTTGCCGGACCACGGGACCGGTCGCGCGGAGTTCCGCGTACAGCGGGTAGGGGTCGGGGCGGCTGGCGTAGTCGGTGATCCGTGCCAGCAGAGTCTCGGAGTCCATAGTGGCTCCTCGTCGTGGGACGGGGCGTGGGTCAGCGCCTGGGCTGCACCACGGTCAGTCGGCGGTCGGGCAGGTATCCGGTGAGCGCCACGGTGGGGCCGTGGGACAGCCCCTTCGGATCCGGCACGTCGGACGGAATCGGGACGTCGGCCGCGATCGCACGGTCCAGCGCGCCGGGCGGGGGCGGGAACGGGGCCGCGGTCTCGATCAGGTGCCGGTAGTAGTCGAGCGACTTGGCCATGTCGACGGTGACCGCGGCGGTGACCCGTCCCTGGTAGCCGTAGACCATCGCCAGACGGCGCGCCTCCAGAGATCCTTGGGCGATGACCACGTGGTCGGAGTAGGTCGGTACGCCCACGGACTTGATGTTGAGCCCGAACTGGGTCGACCAGAACACCGGGATGGCCAGATGCGGGCGCTGCTTGGGCCCCGGGTTGATCATGTTGTGGGCTGCCACTTCGGCCTGTTCGACCGCGTTGCCCCAGTGCTCCAGGGAGAGCATCTGATAGCCGAACAGCGGGTGTGGGAAGCGGGAGACATCGCCGGCCACGAAGATGTCGTCGGTGACGATGCCGTACATGTTGAAGGCGCGGCACCCGGCGTCACAGGCGATACCGCGAGGGCCCGCCGCCAGTCCGGAGTCGGCCAGCCACTCGACGTTGCGGACGCCCCCCAGTGCCACGACGCACACGTCCGCGTCGACACGCGTGCCGTCGGACAGGTCCGCGCCCGTGAAGGTGCCGTTCCCGCGCAGGGCGGTGACGGTGACCCCGCAGCGCAGATCGACGCCGTGGTTGCGCTGCATGACGGCCGCAAGCTTCGACAGGGTGCCGCCGAGCGCGCCCACCAGGGGTGCGGGACCGCGTTCGGCGACCGTGACGTCCAGTCCGCGTTCGCGGCAGGCCGAGGCGATCTCCGAGCCGGTGAAGCCGGCGCCGATCACCATCACCCGCCCCGGCCCCGCGGCCAGTCGCTCGGCCAGTCCTGCGGCGTCCTCACTCGTACGAAGGGTGAACACCCCGTCCAGGGCGTTCTCTGCCGGGTTGGGCCAGGGCCGCGCCCGGGTCCCGGTGGCGATCAGCAGCCGGTCGTACGGCAGCGAATCCCCGTCGGCCAGCAGCACCCGCTTCTCGAGGGGGTCCAGACCGGTGGCGGCCACTCCCAGCCGCCAGTCGGCGTCCGGATCCCGGCGCATCGGCAGCTCGGTGGTGTCCGCCGTCGCCTGGCCGAGCAGCACCTGCTTGGACAGCGGCGGCCGGTCGTAGGGCGCATGGGGCTCGTCCCCGACCACCGTGATGCAGCCGGTGAAACCCTCCTCGCGCAGCGTCTCCGCGGCCCTCAGCCCAGCCAGCGACGCACCGACGATCACGATCCGGCCGCCACGAAGATCACTGGCGGCCATCTGGGTTCACCTCCTCACCGACGAGGATGGCCTGGACCGGACAAGCCGCCGCAGCCTGGACCACGCGCTCGGCCTGGTCGTCCGGGACGGCTGTGGCATACAGCAAACCTTCCGAGCCGTGCAGCTCGAACACCTTGGGTGCGAGGAACACGCACTGTGCATAGCCCTGGCAGCGCGTGAGGTCCACAACGATTCGCATCCCCACCACTTCCTCTGTCGCCGCACTCCCTTTCTTCCAGAATGAGCCGAGCACCGCAGGCTTGCACGGCGACCGCTCGCGGGGCACTGCCCGGTCAGCCGTCAGCCCAGGGCGCAGTCGAGGTCGAGCCCGACGGTGGTGAGACTCAGGCGTGTGAATGCCTGGGGAAAGTGGCCCAGTTGTTCTGCGTTGTGGCTGGTCTGCCCGGCGTACAGGCCGAGACGGCAGGTGGAGGTGAGTAACTTGTCGAAGATCAGACGGGCTTCGTCCAGGTTTCCGGCGTGGGTGCGGGCTGGAACGCACCAGAAGGAGCAGACGGAGAAGGGCCGCACTCAGGTGGCAAGGGCACTGATTCCGTCACCGAGCAGCTTGAGGCCGAGGACGAAGAAGAGGGCGGCCATGACGGCGGCATTGTGCTGGGCGGCCCAGTTCCGCCAGGCGGCGAGAATGCTTCTGGCACGCTCGCCCATGAATAAATAGACGGCCAGCGGCGCAAGGACTCCGAGCGAGGCGATGAATACGAAGATGGCGAGTGCACCGATTTGTTGCGGTACGGAGATTCCGGCTGCGCTGATGGAGGCGCCTGCGGCGATGGTCAGGGGGCAGTTCTTGACGTTGGCTGCCGACAGCAGTAACCCCAATCCCAGGACTTTGGGCGGAGTGAAGCGGTCGATCGCCGCCATCCACCTGGGCAGTTGCGCCTCTGTGGGATCGGTGGGGCGGCGTCGCCACTCGAGTGCGGCGAACAGGACGAGCAACACGCCCAGGACGAGTTTCAGAACGCCCACCCAGGTGGCTGGATGCTTGTGCGTGGACGCGTGGCCCGGGCCGCCCACCGCAAGCATGATCGCTCCGAGGAGGCTCAGGCCCAGGATCCAGCCGACCGAGAACAGGGGGCCGTTCAGACGCCCCTGCGGGGTGGCGAGGATAAGGATGACCGCCACGACGGGGAGTGGGCTGATCGCAACACCGGCCGCGAGGCCGAGCACATCGCCTACAGCATGTCCCAAGGCGGTCTCCTCACGGGTGAAGGGATCGGGTTGACGAGGCAGGAGTCCATTTGCCGAAACCGAGGGATCACCGCCATCGTTACGGGGAGTCGCCCTTCACGCGCGGTATCGGCGTCGATCGGGTGAGTGGCCGGCGTGGCGAGGTGGCTATGAGCCGGGGGGTGCCCCCATGCCTTTGGTTGTTCGCCGGGGTTCATCTTCATACAGCCACGCCCCGGCGCACACTTGCTTCGCGACCTTCGGACACGTCAACGACACGACCGCGGCGGCCCTGACCAGACGATACCGCCTTTTATCGGGGCCGCCCTGAGTGGCGACTGTGGCTATTTCGTACTCAGAAGTGCATGTATCAAGAATTTCGCTGGGACAAACCTGCGGGAGTAGACGCTTCTGGTGACTACTGCTGGGCCCGCGGGCCGGCCTGTCCCGCCTTACCTCGTTTGGCTGCCTCTCCGGGTGGTGCATGGCGGGGTCGTGGTACAGCTGTACCGCCTTGGTGTGGCATCTGACCGCCACCTGTGCAGTGGTTGGAGGTCGACGACGGGCCGTGCTGCAAGAGGGCAGAAATGCAAGGAACTTGGCTGATGCCACATCACCGACGGATTCGGTAGTGGAGTTGTGGAGTACCGAAAGGGAATCCCATGGAGACGCCCGACGAGAACAATGGGCCGGACAATCCCGAAGAGAAAAACGCGCCGGATCATGCCGGCGAGGCGGCCCGCGCGGCATCGGCTCCCGACCCGCTTGCCGGCCCGGATCCTCTTGAGGCCCGTCTCACCACGAGTGCGCATCCCGGTGGGCCTGGCCGCATCGTCACCGCGGAATGGGCGCGGCATATTCCCCCGATCATGGCCCGGGTCCCACAGGTGCGCATCGGCCGACGCTGGTTCAGCATCCTGTGGCTGTTGCCGATCATGGTGGTGGGGCTGCTCATCGGGATCGCGGTGGCGCAGCAGTTGCGCACCTATCCGGCGGTGCAGGACTTCGTCAAAACGTATCCCGGGCAGGGCAGCTTTCAACCGCCGGTCACCCTCGGGTTCCCGTTATGGCTGCGCATCCTGCACTTTTTGAACCTGCTGTTCCTTCTGTTCATCATCCGGGCGGGGATTCAAATCCTGGCCGACCATCCGCGCCTGCAGTTCGACGCGGGGTCCACGCCCGGCAAGGTGGCTGCGGCTGCGTGGCCCGGTGCCGGCGGACCGGATGGCCCAGGAACCGCCCGAGCGTGCCTGGACGGCCAAGGACGACGCGGTCAGTCTGCCTCGGTGGCTTGGCCTGCCGGGGATCCGGCACTCGATCGGTCTGGCCCGGTGGTGGCACTTCAGCTGCGACCTGCTCTGGCTCATCAACGGTGTGCTGTTTTACGCGTTGCTGTTCACCACCGGGCAGTGGCGGCGGCTGGTGCCGCGGAACTGGGACGTGATCCCCAATGCGGTTTCGGTCGCGATCCAGTACCTGTCGCTGGATTTGCCCGCGAATGAGGGCTGGACGCAGTACAACGGTGCGCAGATCCTTGCGTATTTCGTTGCCGTCTTCATCGCCGCGCCGCTGGCTTTCATCACCGGCTTGCTGCAGGCGCCGGCCATCGCCTCCAGATTCGGGATGGGATGGGGCCGGATCAACCGCCAGGTCGCCCGCTGCGTTCACTTCGAGGTGCTTACGTTTTTCCTGTCCTTCATCTTCATCCACACCACCATGGTCTACATCACCGGGCTGCTGGTGAACCTGAACCACATCACCACCGGCGTGAACAAGCCCTTGTGGATCGGGCTGGTGCTCTACCTCATCTGGATGGCCATCGTGGTGGCCGGGTGGGCTGCTGCCTCCCCGCTGACGCTGCGGTACCCGCGGGCCGTGCAGAAAACCGGGAGGTTTCTGATCGGCTGGGCCAAGGTGCTGCTGGAATGGAGGAATCCTCGCGCGACCTACCCCGAGAAGGCGATCTCGCCATTCTTCTGGCCGAACGGATCCCTGCCGACCAGCGGGGAGTACGCAAACCTCCGTGACAGCGACTTCCGCGACTACACGCTGCGTATCGACGGCCTCGTGGAGAAGCCGGCCGTCTTGTCTTATGACCATTTGAAAGCGATGTCGAAACAAGAGCAGATCACCCAACATTATTGTATCCAGGGGTGGTCGGGGGTGGCCAAGTGGGGCGGTGTGCCGATGCGTGACATCCTCGCCCTGGTGCGGCCCTTGCCTCAAGCGCGCTGGGTCGTCTTCTATTCCTTCGGGTCCGGTACCGAGGGAGGTCTGTACTACGACGCCCACAAAATCAAGCACATGCGGCACAAACTGACCCTGCTTGCTTACGAGATGAATGGCGAGCCGCTCAATGTGCTGCACGGCGCGCCGCTACGGCTACGTAACGAGCTCGAGCTGGGCTTCAAAATGGTGAAGTGGATTCAGGCCATCGAGTTCGTCGAATCCTTCGAGCACTTGGGCGCGGGGCAGGGTGGCTACAACGAGGACCACGAGTTCTACGGCTATCGCATGCCGATCTGAGGGCCGCGAGGTCGGTGGCGTCTCAATGACCGTGGCAAGCCCTGCCGGGGCATCTGGTTCAGACGCGCTGGGTCTTGTCGGCGAGGATGCGCCCGGCGACCGGGGTGAGTCCCGGTTCTGCCGAGGGTTCGCCGGACGACCGTGGGTGGTACGGGCAGGCCTGCTTCCGGTGCGGAGGATGCTCTCCCGCTGAAAGGCCTCCCGGCGGTGGTGGCGGGCCCGGTCGGGCCATTCTTCATTCCGTGAGCTCTTTCAGCGTTGCCTCTCCAGGGTGAGGACTGCTGCGGCGATGACGGTCATGCGGTTGGGACTGCAGCGGGCTCTGCGGGAGACGTTCCAGGACTTCAGTCGCACATTCACGCCCGCCGCTTTGACAGAGCTCACTGCAACCAATTTTGTGCGCTCAGAGAACACTTCGACTGCGCTGCCAGACAAGCATCGCTTCTACGAATCTGTAACTTCTGAGTGCAAGGTCCTGTCTGCAACTGACGGTCCCGCCCACTGTTTCAAGGAAGTGAGTCATGAGTTCTCAGGCGAAGGCATTCGGTTTTGGTATGCCGTGGGAGTCGTTGTACGGGTACAGTCAAGCCACCCAGGTCGGTGACACGGTTTACGTGTCAGGGCAGCTGTCCCATGACCGGCACGGCAACTTCGTGGGTGCAGGCGACTTCGAACTGCAGGTTCGAACCACGCTGGAGAATCTGGACCTGGTGCTGAGGGAGTTCGGGGCCGAGCGTAGCCAGATAGTGGAGACCACGGTGCTGGTGAGGAACCTGCGGGAGAACTTCGACACGACAGCACGCCTCCACGCCGAGTACTTCGGGGAGCACAGGCCCGCCAGCACGGTCATGGGCATTTCCGACCTGGCGCTGCCGGACCAACTCGTGGAGATTGGCGCGCTCGTGCGTCTCGACGTGAAGCGATAGGTAGGAGGCTGGCCTGATTCCTTCACTGAGCTCTTTCAGAGTGGTCACTGGTCGAGTGACGTCAGGATGAGGACCGCAACGCGCAAGGCTCCTGCGCCGTTGGGGGAGGTGTTCGAAGTCTCAACCCATCGGTACGGGAGCCTCGTTGGTTCCCTGTCCTGCCGCACTCGACCTCGCGCATGCCCTCGTCGAGTGGGTCACGATGCTCATCGTCACCCGTGAGGGTGACCGACGGTGCAAGCTGCCGCCGCACCAGCGGGCGCTCGTCGCTCTGGTGTACCTGCGCCGCCACGACGCCCTCACCCGGATCGCTGCCGGCTTCGGGATATCCGTCGGCACCGCCCACGCGTATGTCACCACCGTGACCGGCCTGCTCGCCGACCGGGCCCCGGGCCTGCTGAAGACTCTGCGCGAGCACGATCCGGAGTTCGTCCTGCTGGACGGGACCCTCGCCGAGTGCGACCGTGTCGGTGACAGCCGGGCCGACTACTCGGCCAAGCACCGTCGTCACGGTGTGAACGTGCAAGTCGTGGCCGATCCCACCGGCAACCTGCTGTGGATCTCTCCCGCGCTGCCGGGCCGCACTCACGACCTGACCGCGGCCCGCACCCACCGCATCATACGGATCTGCGAGCGTCAGTGTGTTCCGATCCGCGCCGACCGCGCCTACCAGGGCGCCGGCCCCTGGGTCACCACTGGACTCAAACGGCCACCAGGCGGTGAACTCGCCCTCACCCAGCGCACCGTCAACCGGGCCCTGGCCGCGGCGAGGGCACCGGTCGAACGTGGCATGGCACGGCTGAAGTCCTGGCAGATCTTCCGCAGATCCCGCATCAGCCCCAACCGCATGACCGTCATCACCAAAGCCGTCCTCACCCTGGAGAGGCAACGCTGAAAACGCTCCGTGCACGGCCAGGATTGGCGGGGTGCGATCAGCGGGCCTAGCGTTGCTGAAGATGCCGAAGGATCGGATCGCGTCCGTCTGTAGAAAGTCTGGTGAGAGTCTTGAGCACCTCGCAGAACGAACAGGAGTCGACTGAGCCCCGAGTCGGTCCCGTTCCCGAGGGCGATCCGCACTTTCAGCCGTATCACCACCCCGCTGCCGGCTGGGGTGCCGCCAAGAGCGTGTCCCGATTCTTGATGCGTGAGGGCGCACTGGTGGACGGCCCGCGGGCGATCATGCGGATGAACCACGAGAACACCGGCTTCGACTGTCCTGGATGTGCCTGGCCGGACGACACCAAGGGTCTGCATCTCGACATCTGCGAGAACGGGATCAAGCACGTCACGTGGGAGATGACGCGCAGGCGGGTCGGTCGCGAGTTCTTCGCTGCCCACTCGGTGACCGAACTGTCCGGCTGGAGGGACTACGACCTGGAGAACCAAGGCCGGTTGACCGAGCCGATGGTCTATGACCCCGAGACGGACCACTACGTCCCGATCAGCTGGAAGGGCGCGTTCGAGCTGGTCGGCCGCACCTTGCGAGAGCTGGACTCCCCTCACCAGGCGACGTACTACACCTCCGGCCGGCTGGGCAACGAGGCCACCTTCCTCTACCAGCTGATGGCCCGTGAGCTGGGCACGAACAATCTGCCGGACTGTTCCAACATGTGCCACGAGGCAAGCGGCCGCGCCCTGCAGGCATCGCTGGGCACCGGTAAGGGGACCGTCGACCTCAAGGACTGGGAGGCCACCGACGCGCTGTTCATTCTGGGAGTCAACGCGGCCTCCAACGCGCCCCGGATGCTCACCGCCCTCGCCGAGGCATACCACCGCGGCGCCCAGGTCGTGCACATCAACCCGCTGGTCGAGGCGGCCGCCACACGCACCATCATCCCGCACGACTTCACGGACATGGCGACTTTCCGCTCGACCCGGACCAGCACCTTGAACCTGCAGCCGCGCATCGGCGGCGACATGGCGCTCATGCGCGGCATGGCCAAGGCGATCCTGGAGCAGTCCGCCACCGACCCGAAGGCCCTGGACCGGGAGTTCATCGACCGCCACACCTCCGGCTTCGACGAGTACCGGGCCCTGTGCGAGGCCACGCCGTGGGAGGAGATCGAGAGGCAGTCCGGGCTCGGCCGCGACGACATCCTCAAGGTGGCGCGCGTGTACCGCGACGCCGACCGCAGCATCGTCAGCTGGTGCCTGGGCGTCAGCCAGCATGAGCACGGTGTCGACACCGTCCGGGAGATCGTCAACCTGCTTCTGCTGCGTGGCAATCTGGGACGCGAAGGAGCCGGACCCTCGCCCGTGCGCGGGCACAGCAACGTCCAGGGCAACCGCACCTGCGGTATCGACCACCGCCCCACCGACGAGTTCCTGGACCGGCTCGCCGAGGCCTGCGACATTCAGCCGCCCCGTGAGCACGGTCTGGACACCGTCGGCACCATCAAGGCGATGCACCGTGGCGACGTGAAGGTATTTGTCGGCATGGGCGGCAACTTCGCTCTCGCGGCACCCGACACCCCGTACACATCCGCGGCGCTGCGCAACTGCGACCTCACCGTCCAGGTGAGCACCAAGCTGAACCGCAGCCACCTCGTCCACGGCCGCCGGGCCCTGATCCTGCCGTGCCTCGGACGCACCGAGAGGGACCAACAGCGCAAGGGCATTCAGAGCACGTCCGTCGAGGACTCGATGAGCATGGTGCACCTGTCCGTCGGCATGAAGCGCCCCGCCTCGCCGCACCTGCTCTCCGAGCCCGCCATCGTCGCCGGCATGGCCCGCGCCGCACTGCCAGACAGCGCCACCCCCTGGGAGTGGTACATCGAGGACTACGACCGCATCCGCGACACCATGGCCCAGGTACTCGACGGCTTCGAGGACTTCAACCGCCGCGTGCGCCTGCCGCTCGGCTTCCGCATCAAGCAGCCCGCCCGCGAACTGGTCTTCCTCACCCCGTCCGGACGCGCGGAGTTCTCCACCGCCGTCCTGCCCGACGTGGTCCCCGCCCCGGGCACCCTGGCGCTGGGCACCATGCGCTCACACGACCAGTGGAACACCACCATCTACTCCGACAACGACCGCTACCGCGGCATCAAGAACCTGCGCACGCTCGTCTTCATGAACCAGGACGACATGCGCGAACGAGGGATTTCGGAGTTCGAGCCCGTCAACATCACCAGCACCGCCAAGGACGGCAGCAACCGCTACCTCAACGGCTTCCTGGCGATCCCGTACGACATCCCCCGCGGCTGCGCGGCCGGATACATGCCCGAGATGAACGTCCTGGTCGCGGTGTGCGACTACAGCACCCAGAGCGACCAGCCGATCATGAAGCACGTCAAGGTCACCATCACCGTTCCTGAGCAGTGAGCGGGAGTGAGTCCGCGCACTGGCACGCCCCGAACGGTCTTGGGCGCACTGGTCCCCGGCGTACTCGACCCCGAGGCAGCGACACGCATCCTGTGCGTGGTCCGA
>NZ_JBHVFU010000087.1:0-24943 GCF_042801455.1 Streptomyces sp. NPDC057565
TCTGATCCCAGAACTCGAAGTTCCGGCAACGAAAGTGCTCACCTGCTGGCGGCTACGGAACCGAGCATTCCCCGGTTCCGTAGCTCCCATTAGGCATCGCGGGACACCTCCTCGTGCGGGGGCTCAAAGACGCGATCCTCGAGCAGGTGCAGACGCTTGGCCGTTCCGATCAGTTCGACGTTGATCGATTCGAGGCCGTCGAAGAGGGGGCCCAACGGGTCCTGTGGGTCTGCTGGCGGGCGGCTGAGCGAGGGTTCCCGGGCCGGAGGTTCGGCGCCCCGCGTCTCCTTCGACAGGGTGATTCGTTGGGAGAGGGCGGTGAGTTCACCATGGATGGACTGGAGGGTCCCGGAGAGCGGATCAGGCTGAGGCATGGCTGTTCACCTTCTTGAGCGCTTCCTGGGTGGCGGCGGCGATCTCCTTGGCGCGAGGACCTTCATGGATCCGCTCGAACTTGACGCGGGTGACCGGCGTACGCCGATGCACGACCAGGCCCTCGCGTTCCTTGATCTGCCGGATGTCACCGGGCTCGAGCACCGCCCTGCGCCGCGTGGAGATGCTGATGGAGGAACGATCTCCGTCGTCGCTGACCGACTCGGTGTCCTCCTCGAACTCGCCGGCCAAAGCGGAGTAGGTCTTGAGCTCCTGCTCGTCCGACACACCACCCAAGATCACCTTGATGGTGGCGGCCGCGAACATCTTCCTCACGCCCAGCTCGCCCCAGCGTTCGTGCGCCTGGGCGAGGTTCTGCAGCACCGCGACCAGGAAGATGTTCTGGCTGCCGGAGACGGACATCAGTCCTGGAATCTGCGGCAGCGGGGCGACGTTCGCGAGCTCATCGCCGAGCAGGGCGAACGGCGGATCCAGGCGCCCGTTGGGCATGCGTGCCGCGATCACCTTGGCGGTGTCGAGGATGGCGCGACTGAAGGCCGCCATGATGGGGGCCAGGCTGGACCCCTCTTCCTCCTCGCCGATCAGGAACACGGTGCCGCCCTCGGTGAGCCACTTCGTGATGGAGAAGTTCTTCTCGTCACCGACAGGGTGGCCGAAGATCGCCGCGACCTTCTGGTCGTACAGCGCGAGGATGGACTGCTCGGCTGTGCGCCAGCTCGCCGAGCGCTCCTCAGGTGCCGCGGCGTGCTGTGCGGCCAGGGCGCGCGCAAGGTTCTGCTGGCCGTGGTCGGCCAGGATGTCGACGGGCTCCCGTTCCGCAGGCGAGGTTGCCCAGCGCAGGATGTCCATGGCGCTGAGATCGCCGAGCGCGGCGGCGTGAAGCCAGCACGTCATGAGCATCTGCGCGTTCATGACGAAATAGCCCCCGTTTTTGGTGCCTTCGTCAGACTTTGCGGTGCCGGTGAGTGTCTCGGCACGCTTGCGGGCGACGGTGAAGTCCTTGCAGCCGTCGACGAGGCTCCACTGGAGCTGAAGCGGCCAGGCGGAGAGCCCCGTGGGATCAAGCACCATGACCGGGCCGTACTTCTCACGAGATTTCGCGGTCGCGTAGAGAACATCCGTCTTCGACGACGTCGCCAGGACAGAGCCCGGGAAGTCCAGGATCCACGGCATGATCAGCTGCGACGTCTTGCCCTCACGAGGCGGGGCGACGATCAAGACGGTTTCCTCGAACGGGATGAAGAGCTTGACGCCCGTTGGGATCGCGGTGCCACAGAAGACCGCCACCTCACTCACCGGCACGTCAGTCACCTTGGGCGGAGGGCCCCCACGCCACGGCAGCGCCCGGGCAGGGCCAGGGGCCTTCTGCAGCGAGGGGCGCGGGGTCGCCAGGCTCGGACGCAGCGCACCCAAGCGGGAGAGTGCCTTGGCCTCGCCCATGGCCTCCTCGAGCTGACCGCTCGTGGCAAGTCCGTCGGTACCTTCGTCGCGCATCGCGCGCCAGCGGCGCCACCCGATACGGACCCCCCAGCAGCTGCCCACTGCGGTAGCGAGGAAGGGAGGGTAGAAGGCGAAAGGGCCACCGACACCGGCCTGGGCCGCGAAGGCGTCTTGCGGTCGCAGTGGGTGGAAGAACAGGTCGGGTATGGCGGCGGCCGTCTGGTTCCACGACACCAGGGCCGGAGCGCCATGCGCCAGGAGACCGGACAAGACTGCAGCCAGCCACGTCCAGATGGTGACTGCCATGGCGGCGATGCACAGGGCAATCCACCAGGCGTCCTTGTAGATGTGCAGGCGATTGCCGGAATGCGGGGTGACGACCTTGGCCACTAGATCTCACCCCGCCCGGTGGCTATCGGGTAATCGGGGCCAGGCTGCACGGCGGATCCGGCCGGCCGGCGCGGTGCCGCCCCCCAACGGGCCATGCCTCGTGCGCCAGGACGGGGCAGGCGAAGGGGTGCGGGCATCGGGGCGGAGGGGATCGGGTGCGTCATCATGCGGCGCCCTTTCGCATCGTGATGAGCGGCGCCGCTGGTGTCTGCGCGTCGGACGCGGCCTCGGTCATCTTGCGGTTCGTGTTGGTGAGCTCGAGCTCGGCACCACTGCGGATGTGTTCGACCAGGTGCATCCTGTTGCCGACCTGCCACACGGCCCGTCCGGGCTGGCATCGGCTGGCACCGTCAGTGATGGCCTCACGCGCCCAGTCAGGCAGCTGCAGGTAGTCGGCTGTGATGTCCGCCTCGGCCTTGTCCATGTGGTACAGCACTCTGGTGGCCGTGAGTTTGAGGATCGCTGCCGCTTCCGGGGCTTCGTCGATCATCAGGTCGCCGAGGTGATGCAGGATCGCCCAGAAGCTCAGCCCGAGGCGTCGCCCGTATCGGACGAATTCCTCAAAGAGTCTGGCTACGGGTCGGTGCGAGAGGATGTGCCACGCCTCTTCCACGACCAGTGTCCGCTTGACGTTGTCGCCGGGCTTGATCCAGGCGTAGCGCAGCCATGGCCCGATGACGCTCATCAGCAGCGGCATCGCCTCGCCCTCGCGCGGCAGACGGGTCAGGTCGAAGATGATCAGTCGTGCATCGAGGTCGATCCCCGGCGTGGTAGGCCCATTGAACAGCCCGGCCAGATCGCGGGTTTCGCTGCACAGCTGGTCCATCGCCAGGCTCGCCGGCTGCCCCCAGCGGACCATGTCCTCCGCGCCGACCTGGCGCTTGCCGAGCATCGCCGGTTCGGGATTGGTGAGTGCGTCATGGATGTCGGACAGAACCGCCACACGGTCCTCGGCGGCCGCGCGAACCTGAGCGGCGCCGTGCGCTACGGACAACGAGAACTCGGACTCGCTGGTCAGCGGCCCCCCGATGATCTCCACCATCGAGCAAAGGATCTTGAACTGGTACTGGGCGGGGATACGGGGATCCAGGGGGTTGAGCCGCACCCCTTCGCCCTCATCACCGCCATAGATCAGGCGGATCGGAGTGACTCCGAGGGCGCGCGCGATGCCGTCCCACTCACCGACGCCGTCCTCGCCCTGAGCGTCGAGGACAGCAAACGACCGGTCCCTGAAACGCAGCTGCCGCAGCACATAGCACTTCTCAAGGCTCGACTTCCCGAAGCCTGACTTGCCGAGGACCAGTGCGTGTCCGCTGGGAAGCCGTTCACGGGCGGAAGGGTCGTAAAGGATGAACGGGTCATAGATGTAGGCCTTGCCGGAATAGATCTCCCGTCCGATGATCACACCACGGGGGTCCGAGGACGGGGCACCGACCGCCGGATACAGACCGGACGCGGTGGCCGTCGTGGTGCGCAGGGCACGGCGCCGGGTCTGCGCCTGGGGACGTATGAGCTCGAACACGGCGCGTCAGTCCTTCAGCAGACCGGTGACGAAGGGGAGCGTATTGGTGAAGGCCCGGTACTGCTCGGAGTCGCACCACTCCAGTGCCAGCTGCGACTTGACCGCCGCGGCGCGCACCGTGTTGCGGTGCTGGACCAGGAGCTCCGGGTCGGGGGAGGTGACCGTGACCCATCCGGTCAGCCGGACACCGGCCGCACCGTTGGCCAGGTCGTGCATGGTCGACGCCGACGCCCCCAACTCCCGGTCCTCGCGGGGGTCCGCGATCTTGCCGGGGCTGCGATCCGCCTGGCCGGCCTCATTGGTGACGTCCGCCATGGCATCTTCAAGAGCCTTGTCGGCCGGCAGCAGCCGCATCGTCACACCCACCGTCAAAATCACGTCCGAGACATACAGCAGGAGCGGGGCCAGGAAGTTCACGCCCACAGGCAGGACCGGGAACTGCTTGATCCACGCGGTGGAAGTGAACCAAGGATCGGCACCCTCCCAGCTGCGGGCCGCCATGCGAGAGGGCACCCGGGCGTCCATCTCCGCCGGCCAGCAACTGGCCCGGTCCATCCCCCTCGTGTCGTTGATCCAGTGGTCGGGCGCATAGCTGTGGTGGATGAGGCTGGCCAGCGCGGGCTCGTCGAGGTTCCGCACCCAGCGCAGCTGCGCACCCGACAGCGAGCGGATGAACGCCTCGATCTCCTTGCCCAGGACCTCACCGTATCCCTCGTACAAGGTCGTGTAGTGCAGAGCCTCGGCGGACAGCTCCTGCGTGTAGGGGATCCCCAGCACGAGGAACAGACGCCGGTCCTCGGCATAGACCGCGACCATGTCCACCAGCTGGTCGTAGGAGTCGCTCAGCCAAGAAGGGGCCGAAGGATCCCGTCGGGCCGCGGCATCGTGGGCGTGAGCGTTGGGATCCGTCGGCAGCAGCCGCGCCAGCCACTGCACGTACTCGATCCGCCCACCCGACTCTGCGGTCTCCTTCAGCAAGTACTCGTAGGCCGCAATCAGCGATTCCTTGTCTGCGCCGTCGAGACCCCCGAAGTTCTTCGCACCCTCGACCTCGACACAGGCCACGAACATGCCCTCGGCGGGCTGGAGCAGCACAGCGATGTCGCCGTAGGCGGTCCTCGCAGTGATCCATTCCAGGGACTCGGGAACTCCCACAGGCTGGGCAACCGGCTCAGGGGTGCCGTCCCGGCGCCGCCCTGACAAAGGGGCCGTTGAACGGTAGAGAAGCCTGCCGTCGCGCAGCAGCCGCCGGTAGGAGCGCCGGATCTCAAACCAGCGCAGGAAGGTACGCCCCTTGTAGGGCACCATCGTTACCCACGCGCAGGTAGCAGCGGCCCCCACGCAGCCAAGGATCTTCAGCGGGATCCCGGGAAGGGCTGCCAGCAGACCGACCGACAAGGCGATTCCCCCGAGGAGGACCAGCTGCTCGTCCATCTCGAAGCGGCGCCCCAGCAGACCGCGTGGACGCGGCCGCGGGAATGAAAAGACGCGGTCCATCGCAACTCCTTTCACAGCGTGATGTGGGTGACAGGGCACCGGCTGTCAGGAGCCGGGCGGCGGAGGTGGCGGCGGCGGAGGTGCCTGGCCGCCCGACCGAGGTGGGGGAGGCGGGGGAGGCGGGGCGCCCCTTGACCCGGCCCGCGGAGGCGGAGGCGGCGGCGCCGAGCGCCGCCCGCCGGACGAGCCGCCACCGCCGGACCGGCCACCCCCCTGGCCGCCACCGCGAGGACTTCCGCCCTGACCGGAGCCACCCCCCGCGCCGCCACTGGAACCGGAACTACCACCGCCCTGCGGACCGCCGTCGCCGGCGGCGTTGCTGGCGCCGTCCTGTGCGGCCTGGACCGTCTGGTCACGCATCTCATCCGCGGCCTGCTTGACGGCCACCGCCGCAGCTGCAGGACCCGCGGCAGCCCCTGCAGCTCCGTTCCCAGCAGCCTGGGGACCGCCTCCGCTGGATTGCTTCTTGGCGGCCTGCGCTTTCATGTCGTCGCTCTTCATCTTCACCTGCTTGGCCCGCTGTCCGGCCTCCTCCTTCGCGCCGTGCATGGCCTGGAGTTCGTCGCCGACGAAGGGCAGCCACTTCGCAATCTGGAAGGGCATGAACAGGGCCAAGAAGAGCAGGGCGACGAAGGTGATCGAGCCGCCGATGGCCCGTGGCAGGGTGAGCCTGCTGGGATCCGCTACGTCCTCGAAGATCGCTCCGGCCAGGGCGAGCGCGAGGTAGATGCCGAGCTTGCTGGCGATGATGCCGCCCATGATCCCGGCCCACTTGCGGGTGTGGCCCCACAAGTCTTTGTCGACCAGGCCGGAGAAGACCAGAGGGCCGAATACAAGCCCCATCAAGATCATGGCGTTCCGCACCACGAGCATGACCCACAGGCCGAAGACGGCAAGGAGGATCATTGTCCCGATCGGCAGTGCGACGACCAATCCGAACCCGGGTGCGAGCACGGTGATGGCGCTGAGCACGCCCCAGATGGCCACGCCGCCGGCAAAGAGCTGGATGATGTATTCGCGGAGAATCGCCCATGCAGCCGCATCAACGATGTCCACCGTGTACGCCACCGCGACGGGGGCGAAACCCGCTACGACGACCGACAGCAGAAGGTATCCAACGTTCTCCATAGCGGCCTGGCCGATGGGAATGCCCCGTACGGCGCGCTTCACCACCGAGATCAGCCACATCACCATGGTCAGTACGGATGACAAGCCGAAGACAAGCCCGTAAAGACGCAGGAAGCTGGGGTTGCCCCAGTCGATCGACCCGGTCAGCGATGTCGTTGTGACCGTCATGCTCAACCCCTCTTCGGCTCTGCGGTCTTGCTCTTGGAGCCAGGGGGAGGGATCTTCTCTCCGGTGAGTTCCTCGCCGAATGCCTGGAACAGTCCTTGAGCTCCGGCCCGGACCTTGCCCTCGATGTAGCCGAGCGGGTCGGTTGCGAAGTCAGCTGCCGTGACCACGCCATCAACGAGGGAGTCGGTGCCGGACTTGTCGTAGAGCCACTTGGCGCCCTTCTCGGCCTTGTCGCACACGTACTTGCCCCCCGGCGCGTTGCAGGGGGTGAGCCAGCCGGCGTCGGCCTCTGCCTGCGGTGCGACGGGGGAGGCAACGACGAACGAAGCGGCGATCAGGACGGCGGCGAGTCCCTCGGCTACCCGCCGCCGCACGACGTCAGCCTGCATAGCGCGGAGCATCGAATTCCTCATTTGCCAGACGCATCTCGCTGGAAGAGGACGCGGAGGAGTCAGCCGCGACCAGCGGCGTGGGGCCGTCGGCCTGGTTGATCGTGGCGACCTTCCAGTCGCCGTTCTGCCACTGCAGGATCAGCGTGTAGGTCGACCAGGTGCCCGCGACGGGCATCGCCGACTTCTCGGTGGGGACACCGACGACCTCGCTCATCCAGACCCTGACCGTGGCCATGTCGGCGGAGTAGGACGTCACTGTGCTGCCGAGCGGCGCGGCGCGCATCACCATGTCGGGGGCTGTCTTCGCCGTCACGCCGAGCGAGGCCAAAAGGCCCTTGGCTGTCTGGTCGTCCTGCTGCTGCTGGCCAGGCAGCGCGGCTGAGGACATCACCGCCTTGAGTACCTGGTGACGCAGTGCCTCATCAGTGAAGTAGCCAGGACTGGATCGAGCGACCTGATAGTTGACCGCGGCCGCGACGGCGCCGTCCTTGGTTCGCGGATAGCTCACCGGTACACCACTCGTGACGGCGCGTGCCTTGGCGCCGGGCCCAGTGCCGCCGGCCTGGCTCGTCGGGAGCGAATCGGCAGGCGTCTGAGACGTTCCGTCGGCGGGCTTGCTCCCACCGCCGAAGAGCGTGAGCAGGATGCCGATCAGGAGGACGACGCCGAAGATGATCGCGCCGACCTTCGCCCGACGCCAAGGTGAGTCGGTCCCCATGCCAGGGGCGTCGGTCGGCCTCGCAGTCAAGCTCCGCGTACCGGCTTTCCTCTGATTCCCGGCCATTAGATTCCAAACCCGTAGACGATGGTGAAGATCGTTGCCATGGACGCGACGGTGAAGAGCCCGAGAAGAGAGCTGGCAACCATCGTCTGCCCCTTCTTTGTCTCCATCGTGTTGTGCTGCTGTTGGCCGACCCGGATATGGACAGCGCCGAGGACGGCACTTCCGAGGAGGTAAAGAACGGAGCCCGCCATAATCACACCAACGATGATTTTGGCTTTGGCGCCAACTTCGCCAAATACACCCCAGTCGGGCGCTATCCCACTGACGATGCTTCCGATCCCGCCGCCTCCTGCGGCCAGGTCGAAAAGCTGCTGTGTTCCTTGCACGAACCCCTCCCGGGCTGCGGAACCCTGCCCCAGTCCGTGTGGAGGACCTGGACATCCGGTCGTAGATAGCAAGGGATTCGCATATCACGCACCGAATAGACGTCGCCGACGACTTTGACGGTCAATTCACCGCCCATGTTTGGGCCGTTGACGCATCAGCCATTCAATGACATAAGATTCAGTCCGAGTTGTCGATTCCCTGCTGCTTTCACTCGGCGCAGACGCTAGCCGCGCATTGCCCGGCTAAGTAGCGGCGCATTCGCAGCCCTGGGACGCCCGGCAAAACGGGCTCACCCCATGGCACGGGCATTGCGGTTCCCGTCCCTCGTGGCGGGATGCGCAACGACGACTGGGGATCGAAATATGAGCACAGCGATACGCCTCGCCGCAGGCGGCGCCGTGGCGATGTGCGCTGGAGTGCTCTGCCTACCGCTCATGCTGGGCAGCGGCGAGCAGAAGAGCGGCCCGGACTGGGAGGACGCCTGCACCACCCGTAACCACGCCATACAGGCAGCCGACCAGCCGCAGTCCACGCCAGCCCCCGAGCCCGGAGGACAGGTCACCGTGCCCCTGAATCCTCAAGGCAAGCAGCAGAGCGTCAACTGGGGCCAAGAGCAGCAGCACTGGGCCAGCGTGATCACCAACGTCGCCCGCAGCCGAGGACTCCCGCCACGCGCGGCCGTCATCGGCGTTGCCACCGCCATTCAGGAATCGTCCCTGAGGAACATCACCCACGGCGACCGCGATTCACAGGGCCTCTTCCAGCAGCGCCCCTCGCAGGGATGGGGAAGCGCAGCCCAGGTCACCGACGCCGTGTACGCCTCCAATTCCTTCTACAAGCGGCTCGAGAAGGTGAACAGATGGCAGACCAAACCCCTGACCAACGCAGCCCAGGCGGTGCAGCGCTCCGGACTCCCCGACGCCTACGCGAAGTGGGAGAAGACCGCGGGAGAGCTGGTCGTCAAGAGCTGGGGCAAGGGTGCCGTGCTCTCCACGACCTCCGGCTGCGACCCCGTCGCAAACGCTGCCCAAGCCAGTAACGCCAAGGGCTCTGGCGCCTGGGCGCTACCGGTGGAGAACTCCCGAGTCAGCACCCCCTACAAGGCCGGCGGCGGCATCTGGTCCTCAGGCAGCCACACCGGCATCGACTTCCCTGTAACCACGGGCACACGGGTGCAATCTGTGGGCACCGGCACGGTCATCGAAGCCGGGTGGGGTGGCGCCTACGGCAACAACGTCGTCATCAAGATGACCGACGGCCACTACACGCAGTACGGCCACCTCTCGCGCATCACCGTCAGCAAGGGGCAAACCGTCAGAGCCCGCCAGCAGATCGGCCTCTCCGGCGCGACCGGCAACGTCACCGGTCCCCACCTGCACTTCGAAGCCCGCACAGGACCGGCCTACGGGTCCGACGTAAACCCCGTCACCTACCTCCGCCAGCACGGACTCTCGCTTTGAACCCACCGAAGGGGGGAGAGCCTCCGACCAATCGGAGGCCCCACACATGAACACCACCACGCGGTACAAGGTCCACATCTCCGGCGATGGCCAACTACACATCGACGCCGAACGCCAAGTCGTCCCCGACGGGGTCGATCCCTCGCAGGTCGTACAGCAGGTCCTCCACATCGAAGCGGCCGGCACCAACCGTCCCGTCCTCGCGCAGGTCCAGGACGACCGAAGCAACGCCCGCTTCGACATACAGGTGATGCCTGACGGAACAACCCGACCCCTGGACCAGCCACCGATGCCCCAGACACCGACAGCCACACCCAACGCCGACTTCGCTCAACGACTCGCCGCCGCGCAGGCCGCCGGCCGTGCACACGACCTCGCCACCGCGATCCCGGCCACCGTCGACTTGCTTCTCGAGACGGCCGCCGAGCTCGGCGACACCGCAAGAGAAACCCTCGAAGTCGCCCAATTCCGCGCCGACCTGGCCTACTTGAGCGGCGACTACGCCTTCGCCACCGCCTCCTGGACCTGGCTGGCCCTCGCGTGGTTCGACCGCCTGGGCCCAGGTAAGAGGCGCACCCAGGTGGCCGCCCAGTGCGCAACCGCAGCGTGGATGCAGTTGCCCCCGCATGAAGCGGTCCGAACATCAAGCGAAGTGGTCAGCATGCTCCTCGAAGTGACAGGCCCGGAACGAACCCAGACCATGCGCGCCGCAATCGAAGCGCGTATCAAGGGCGGCAATCCATAGAAGAAGAAGTCAAGAGCCAACAAGTATTGACAACCTATCGAGATCACCCGAGTGCTACAGTCGCACCTGTCGCGAACAGGACAACCACACCTGCACGCACACCCAAAAACGGCAGAGGAGGCACGATGAAGAGCAGCACTCGCAGTCTTGTAGTGCTCTTCCAGCTGGTCCTCGCGGTCGCACTCATCGTCCTCGGACTGGCGAGCGTCCAGCTTCTCAGGGCGAACGGCCTCGACCAAGAATCCGCCAAGGCACTCGGTCTCCTCGCCGGATGCATCTTCCTGATCCTGGTAACCGAACGCCTCACCACCGGCCGCTGGACCAGGTGGTCACGCCGCTGAGCCCCAGCGTGCAGCAGGCCGGGGCCTGATCCGCGCACGGCACTGGAATGCGGGTCTCCCCGGTGGCATCAAGTCCCACCGGGGGCCCGCATCCGCCTGGGGGAGCGGCAGAGCTCACTGGACCAAACGAATACCGCGCCCAATACGCGGAGCGATTGCGTGGGGGCCATTCCACCGTTCCTCGGAGGCCGGGTGGGGCTCGCCCGCAGTGACAGCCAGGGCAACCGGGCAAAAGAATAGAGACCAGCCATACCTGAACCCGGTGAAAGGCCGCAGGTCCTCAACTCGTCGGAAGAGGCTGTGAGCTGGCTGGTCTCATCGACAGTTAAGCACACCCTGCCGGCAGGCTGTCAAACCCTCCTACTGCACAGGCCGGGCGCGCCCACCTGGATGGACGCCCTCGCCAGCGCATGCGCGGACGCGCGTCACTTTGTGCCAGGCCCCGCGGATCCCGCAGGGCGGGACCACACGACAAGTTTCCTGGGCAGTTGCACTCACCCCATGGACCACACCCCCCAATCGCCTGCCAAGGAGCGCGCTGACGGCGCAGCCTGCTAGTTCCGCCGTCCTCGTCGAACGGAGCTGCCATGACGGATTCCGGCACCGAAACGGTTCCATGGACCGTACGCATGGAGCTCCTCAAGGAATCCGCCCAGCAGCGGGTCTTCGGCACCCCGATGCCGGACCAGGTCATGGATCGGCTCATCGCGCACGGCAAGGCAGTCCCCCTGGGCCCATTCGAAGGCACCCCGGTCCACCACCTCCAGCGCTGGTGGCGCCACAGTGAACGCGGATGGGTGGCCCTGGACGAACAGGCCACGTCCCAACTCGACCTCCACGCTGAGCGCTACCGCGCAGCGACCTCGGCCACAGGGACGCAAAGCAGCGCAGCAGACAATGCCGCGCCAGGAACCCGCCCGGCGGAGAACGCCGACCATGCCGCGTCGGGGACTGAAGCGGAATGATCAACGGGCAGTTCCAGGCACCCCAACACGAGCTCAACGTCATCAGCAGCATGCTGCGCGACCGCTCGACGGCCTACAACCAGTTCGTGGACTGGAGCGCCAGCGAGCCGCATTACTGGCTCAAAGCCGAGCACTTCAAATCTCCCCAGCTCGCTGAGATCTACAACGCGTTGCTCAGCGGCGGGCTCAGAGACATTGAGGAACGCCTGCGGGCGTATCCCCAAGCTGATCCCATCCAGGTGACCGCTGATGCCGTCATCGCCAGGATCGCGGCGAAGTATCAGCAGATGGCGGCCGCGGGCATCCCCGGCGCCTGGGAGACACTCAACAACTCCGCGGCCTGGGCCGACATGCACAACACCGTAAGGCAGCTGGCGCAGCCCAGCTGGCCATCGGAGCCGAGCCAGGCCCGGCACGACGCCTACGTCACCGTCCGCGCGGCCCAGCACCCGTCTTTCAAAGAAGGCGTGCCCTTCGAGCTCAACCGTGGGCGCGCCTACGACGAGGAGACACTGCGCAAGGAACTCGCGGTCATCGGGGCGATCATCAACGACCCCCGTCGGGCCGCCCAGTTCTTGTTCCAGCCGTCCTCACCCGACGCGTCGCCCTACTGGCTCCAGCCGGAGGACTTCGGGGATCCCGCCACCGCCGAGATCTGGGACGCCCTCGTCACCGGCCCAGATCCCGCGATCACCCTGCCCGCAGCCACAGACCCCAGCCTCACCAAGGAACAGCGCGCGCAAGCGATGATCGAACACATCTACCACCGCCTGTACTACAACGACTACCACCGCTCCACAGCCGACCCCGCCGCTCAGACACGCCTGAGCAACAACACCAACCAGGCCATCGCCGCAACCCTGGCCCAGGTCAGCCGCGACGACTTCAACCCGCACCCCGACTTCACGTGGAACCCCGACAACGCGCATCTGTACGCAGCCCACTTCATCCTCGAACCCAGCATCCCCGCCGCCGTCCAGGCACTGGCGGGCGAAGTACGCCGCGACGGATTGGCCGACGCCTCCCTCTACCAGGTGTCCATGGACCTCGACACACACCTTCACGCCCTGAACCAGCTGAAGGAACGCCTGGAGAAAGCCCCGCCAACACGGGCCAACCACAGCCCAGCCGACCAGACGGACGGTCCCACCCCAGCTCCAGCCGAGGAACCCGGCTACATCGCCCGAGACATCGAGCGCAAAGTTCTGATCTCACTGATGCAAGACCCTCACCAACTCCGCTACGGCGGGCATGCCGGGAGACTTGGCGAACAGGACTTCACCCAACGTGAGCACAGCTACGTCTTCAAGGCCGTTCGGGATCTGCCTCCCGACGCCGCACGGGAGCCGTGGGTGCTCGCCAACCGGGCGAACCAGCTGGCCCAATCCGACGGTGGCCTTCCTCTCGATCCCGGGGAGATGCGCAACATCGCCTTCGCCGCCAGGACAGTGCAGGTTCCGCCGGCCGAACAGGGGGCCGGTCACCTCGTCGTCATGACTATCCGGCGAACCGCCCGAGACGCCAGCACCGCCATGGATGCCGCAGCCCAACAGCCGGCCGCGGATCCCCGCCATCTGGTCGACCACAGCCGCACCCAACTCCAGCAGGCGACCCGCGAAGCGCAGCGTCACCACGAACAGTCCGTTCCTGAGCCCACGCGGTACGCAACGCAGGCGAACGTCGCGTGACGTTCCCATCCCCCAGCGCCGGAGGCGACTGTGGCTTCTGAGACCGGGCCGCCTACGGCGGCCGGGGCCGCCCAGCCTGAGAACGCCATCCAACGGGCAATCGCCTGGCTGACCGCAGACAACACCACCACCCGGCAGTCCCTCCTCCGGTTGGACGGACCGACGGCACCAGGGGAGATCCTTGCTGCGGCTCGGTATGACCTGCAGTTCGAGCGTCTGCTCGCCGGAGAGGCCATCGACCCGGCACAGGCGCTCATCGAGGCGGAGGCCCAGTGGCTCATTCGGCGGATGCCCGATGACCACGAACCGCCCGCGCTCGACAGCGCCCAGCAGGCCGGGCGGGCGTGGGGCATTTTGATCACGGCTGACACGGAGGTCTTCCCGGCCCAGCGGGTCGCGGTCGAGGTTGCCCGCCGCACCGGCATTTCGATGCGCGCTGCGGACGAGATCACCGCTCAGGCTCGCAAGGTCAGTGCTGCCTTCGCCAGAGCGGACCTGCTGAGCCCCTACGATCATGCGCCGGATCAGACCCTCGTCGACGACTGGTATCGCCTCGCTGCCTGCGGGCCCGAGCTGCCGGAGGCAGCGGCACGGTCCGAGGACGTTCTGGAGCTGCTCACTGCCCGTCTCACCGGCACCCCTGCCCACGACTGGATGACCGCCGCGGCACGTCACGCCGCGCAGACCTACGACAGCATCAGCCAGGCCCAGCCGCTGCTGAGCCAGCTGACGCAGTTCATTCCCGAGTGGGACGACCCCGATGCCGAAGACGGCCAGGTACGGCTGGTCCGCCTTGAAGAGCAAGGAGTGCTGGCCGCCGCAGCCACGGCTGCCGCCCGAGCCCGTGAGGTGCAGGACTGGGCCGATCGAGACAGCACCTCGGAGGTGACGAGAGCCAGGAAGGTGGACGCTGCGGCGCCCGGCGTGCGCACCATCGTCCGCCTGAACCAGGCCCTGCTCGACCTGGATCCCACCCAGAGCCACCCTGCCTTCACGGCCCTCGATGAACCGCGCGTGGCACAGCTAGTCCATGCACTCGGCCGCCTGTCAGCCCAGGTCAGCGAGGCCCTCCGCCCGGTCAGGACCATGCAGGGCTCCGCAGCTGAACAGCACCGGCCCCCGCAGCAACACCAGCCTCCGACCCCCGGCGCAGGCGGAGGCGCATCACGGCAAACCCCGTGACCGCCCAGCTTTCGATCCGCCAGGCGGTGAACCCACAGGCAGGGGGAGCAGCTCTCCGACGACACCAAGGCCACCGCAGGTCTGTATCCGACCCCGCGCTTTGATCAAGGCCCCGCTGGTACCGTGCCTCTATGTCGCAGAACCGCGAAGAGGTCCCCGAGGGGTTCGCACCGGACGAGTACGACAGGGTGCTGAGCGCCGCGGCCGCGAACGGCAAGACGCCCGAGGCGTTCGTCCACGACGCCGTTCTGGCGGCCGCCGACGAGCCGTTCCTCAAGGCGCTCCGGAACGTCGGTGACACCGTCGACCGCCTCGCGCCGGTTTTCGCCGGGTACGGCGAGGAGCCCGGCAGAACTGCTGCCGGCGAGAGCGAGTGGCCCGACCCCGCGCCGATGAGTAGTCGTGATCTAGATGAAGCACGGCGCGGACGCGCCGCGTGACCATGGCCACTCGATTCCTCACGACGCAGGAACTGCTACAGATCGCCCAGTCTCTGCCAGGAGATCCTGCCTGTCTCGACCTCGGCATACTCGACGGCGTATGCGCGCGAGTCCGGGCACACTACATGTCCCAGGACGTCTACGGATCCTTGTGGCTCAAGGCCGCGGCCATGATGGAATCGCTCGTCCTCCACGAACCACTCGAGGACAAGAACCCGTTTTACGCCTGGCTTGTCGGCGAGGTCTTTCTGAACACGAACGGCATCCACATGAGCTACGAGCCGGAAGAAGCGCTCGCCATGGTCATGCGCGTTCGCCACAAGAACGCCAGCGTCCGGGAGACCGCAGCCCAGCTCCGCGAGTGGAGTATTGGCTGAACCGCTCCTACCACAGCGCAGGGGGCTGAGACGCGAGTCGTCGAGCGAAGCCCAGCGCCGATCGACAGGCGCTGGCTGGCTCCTGTCCGTTCAGCGAAGTCGGGTCACCGCAGCGCCTACTGTGCGAAGCATCCTCAGACGGCCGGGGCGTGCACCCGTTCAGGCCGGCCGCCCTTCATAAGCACTTGATCGTCTGCCGGTCCAGATGCGCACGGGCTTCCCACGACGCAATCCACGGGACGCTTCACAGGCATGAGACCCATGGCTGGCGTCCGCATGGAGCGGCCCGCCCGGTCGACGTGCGACGGGACCGGACGGGCTCTGCAGCTCACGATCCTCCAGATACGCCCCGCAGCCCTCGGACACGCGCGGACCCATTCCCTGCAGCACACGCCTGGCGCAGCCGCCGATCGACCGGCAGCGGGAGCAGTCTGAGGCCCGCTCGGCGCCGCAACGGCAGCACCGGGAGCCGCGTGCCCACGGACAGGAGCAGTCCGCCGTAGCCCAGCACCATCCAGACCAGGGGATGCGCCGCATCCAGTGCCGCATCCAGCAACGCTTGTGTCGAGGCGGCCCGCAGAGCCCCCTCCACCTCCCCGGCCTACGGTTGGCATGGGCTCAGGGGGCGGTGTTGTCCGGAGGGACGGCGGAGTCCTCGGTGCACGCGACAACCTGGCGGAAGCTGTTCACGCTTCCGCCGCCGTGAAGGCGGCCTCGGCGGCCGATCGCGGATGCCGCGGCCGGACACTTTGAACCGGACTGGGCCACGCGCCCCGCTCTACGGCAGGCGCGGCGACTGCTGCGACCATCGCGCCGGGAGCCCCTGGTGCACCGTCTGGTGCTCAGGCGCGGGACGCGGGGCGGGAGCGGTCGCCCGATCGCGCATGCGGGCGGCGATACCCTCGATGAGCTTGTCCGCCATGGCACTGATCTCCGACCCGCGCCCCTCGTACAGGTGGGGCCCCGCGTCACGCCGCGCCGCGTGCCCGGGGCGAAGCTCGCCGATCTCGTCGTAGCGGGCCCGGTACTCGGCCCCGGCGTCCTGCCAGTACTCCGGTGCGATCGCAGCGTCCACCGGGGGCGTGAAGGTGGCGCTGTGCGTGACCCCAGGTCGTTGCGGGGATCGCCAGGTCATCCCCGCCAACTTCACCTCGATGCCTGGTGAGTTGAGGTACTTCACCCACGTCGCTTTCACGCTGTGAGATGGAATTTCCGGCCCGGACAACGGCTGCACATGGAAGGCTACATGCGTCTGCGTTTGCGCAGACGAGGGATCAAGGAGCTGCTCTTGGGCGAGCTCCCCGAAGGCGGCGTGCTCGGTGGTGCTCCAGGTGGCGCCGAACGGCAGGTTGCCGTAGCCGATCTGGCTGAGCAGCATCTCGGCTCGCTCGCCGACGTCGCGACTGCTGTTGTGAACGATCTGGTGGTACCGAGGGGGCAGTACCAGCCGCATCCCGCCGTACAGCTCCGCGGTGGCCGGGTCAGGGCCCTGCACGGGAGGCTCGCGAAAGGCGGGTGCGTACCGCCGGGCCTCTTCCTCCAGGGACTCGCCGTAGCGGTACGCGGTGTCCCGATGACCGTCCACGCCCAGGTATCGGTTGTGGAGGGCGTTTTGCACCTTCTGGCCGGCGACTCTGAGCGCTTCGAAGTAGACGGCCCACTCGGCCATGGGCCGATTGTGGATATTCCGCTCTGGCGCGGGATCGCTGTACCGGTCCCACCACAACGTTCCTTCCCGGCTCCGCCCACCGTGATCGATCCACGCAGAGGGGTACGCCGCGTACAAGGCGTCCATCATCACCGCTGCCAGATTCCGCTCCTGGAACTCGGGCGACACCTCAAGCCCCGAGACAGACACGGCCTGCCCGTCAGGGTGGACGACGAAGTCCAGACGGCCGGCGTACGCGCCACCCACCAGTGCCATCAGGCGACGCCCAGACCAGGCTCCGCCGATCTCGACCGTCCAGTCGGTCAGCCACAGTGACACCCCTGCCTCATCGAGCCGCGCCTCGGCCCCCGACACGGCCGCCGCCTACTCGCGCGAAGGCAGAACCACGGCTGCGACCATGCGGCTGCTCACCTGTTGGACCCCGGGAAGGCCCGCCAGGGCCGCTGTCACGGATTCCTCCACCCGCTGCGCCGACACGGCATCCGGCAGACCGGGCATCGCATCGGTATTCGCCTCAAGGACCGCCTGCACGGTGACCGACACTGTCTGCCCTACCAATGGAGTCCGGGGGACAGGGTTGGTGACCACACGGGCCACGCACGAGACATCACCGCCAAGGGCGGGCTCCATGACAGGGCCGAAGATGACCTCGGCCTCGCTGCCCAGCAACGACATCAGCCGGCCGACGGCGTCGAGCGGCCCGGTCAGCTGTACCTGCGTGAATTCCGGATCTGACACAGAGATGGCACTCAACACTGCTCCCTAGGGAAGAGCGGCGGCCCAGCCGCACGGGGGTGTGACCCTGGAAGGGCCACCTGGCACGCGGGCGCCGAAGTCGGCGCAGCACCGCGGTGCCAGTGTCGCAGGCGGCGATTCCGTCCAGGGGTTCAGGTAGCTGCCGTAGGCCCAGCTGGACCTGGCGGCGTTGGCACCCGAGGTGACCTGGCACCAGGCCCGGTTGCAGTCGTTGGCGTGCGCGAGGCAGGAGGAGGTGAACGCGGAGTCCTTGGAGCGGATTCCGACGGATGTGTAGCCCGTGCTCGGCCCGGTCCGCCGGCTGACAGGGGTGGTCGTCCTCGCTACGCGTTGGCTGTTTCACTGGCTCTGGCACTTCGACGGAACGGATACCGCGGCGGCCGAAGACGCCACACGCAAGGTGGGGCCCACGGCCGTCAGGACGACGGCAGCTACGACACGCGATGCGACGCTCACACGGGCTCCCTGCGACTCAACAACAGTGCATTAGGAGCCTGGGCGCTTCCGCACGGGCACGAAGCGAACACCAGATGGTGATGCCAGGGTCCGACATGACGACCCGGACCGGTGTTCCAGCAGGCGGGACACGAGGTCCATCGTCGGGCCGCCGGAGGCGCGGCCCGCCGACGGCCTGGCGGTCGACTTCGTCGTCGAGTCCGAACGTGCCCAACTGAGCCAGATCGTCCGGCGGATGCAGGACGGGCGACTGCGGACGAACATCGGCAACGTCTCGACCCTCGACGATGCCGTCGCCGCCCTCAATTTCACCGAGCGACGCAAGAGGAAGACGATCACCCGCGTTCGTCCGTGAGGACTCGGGGACAGTGACCGGTCCACCCTCCTCGTGAATCAGTGTCAGACACGGGTCCGCATCAGCGCACTTGCGGGCCCGATGGCCGCTCTGTACCGGGCATCCGACGCACAGCACCAGCAGTAGCAGTCCTCGCCCAGCCGGTCACTTGCACAACACCCTTGCGGTTAGCACAACCAATCTCCAGGCCGACCTCACGAAGTGGAGCCCTGCCCCGACTGCCTGTCTGCGCGGGCTACCCCCCAAGCAGCCAAGGCCCTCTCTGCCGTCGCCCCACAGCTGCGCGCGACCCCTCAAGGGGCTTGCGGGGCTAGCACCAACGAGCGCCAAGGTGCACGCCATAGGTCGAAGAGCGACCTCGCCCAACTCTCCAACTAGCCAGTAGACAGGAGCACGTCCGCCATGGACACTCATGATCGGTGCACCGCCGAACACCTGCGCCCCCGCGTCGTAGTCGTGTCATGCGGGGGACGCAAAAGCACAACAAACCAGGACGTAAAGATTCCCGCAGGTGACCTGTACACAGGCAGTTATCACCGGGCGGCCCGCCGCGCCGCCGAGGCCCTGTCGCAGGGCGGACAACGGGCCCGCGCGCTGATCTTGTCGGCCATGTGGGGGCTTGTTTCTCTCCATGAGCCGATCGCCCCGTACGACCTGAAGGCGGGGGAGGAGGGCACCGTAACCGGCGACCAACTACGCAGGCAGGCCGCCGCTCTCGGGATCAACGAGGCCCACGTAACCGTCCTCGGCGGGCGCGCCTATGTCGATCTAGCTCGTCATGTGTGGCCTGACCTCACGGCGCCGCTCGAAGGATCGAGGGGAATCGGCGACCACCTCGCCCGTCTCGCCGACATCTACCGACGTGACCAGCCGGCCGCGAAGCCCACAACCAGCCACGAGATCGAGAAGGCCGCGGCCGCGCGGCAGGCCGAGCAGGCGGCAAAGGCCGCTCTGAAACGCACTCAGTACGTCACCACATCGCGACTGACCTTCGGCCCCGACGGCACCACCGCCCAGGCTCGCCTGGACTACCCCGGGCGCGAATCCTCGGCTCTGGCCCGCATGGCCGCAACCCGGCGCCTTGCCACGACGTTCGGCATCACGACCTGCAGTCTCCACCGAGAAGCGCGCGCCATCTACACCAAGGGAACTCCCAGGCAGGTGGCCCGCTTCGCTTCAGCACTGCCGCGCATCCTGGAGGGAGCCGAAACTCTCGCCACGCATGCCGCCCTGCTCTACGGCCGATGGGAACGCCACCCGGCCTCGGCACAACATCTCGAGGACGTGGACACCCCCGGCCGGCGCGAGCTCGCCCGGCGCTTCCGGGAGGAAGCCTTCGAGGTTGTCGTCGAGACGCTGCTCGACCCGCCGGAATGCATTGAGGAAGCAAAGGTCGACCTCGCCCCCTGGGACCAGGTCGACGTCCTGGCCGGAGGGATTGCCCACTACTACTGGTTCGACGTCGCAGACAGCGCCGACCCTGACGAGGTAGCACGCCACCTCGCAGACACCGACCGGTCTCAAGCCAACGTCGCCACGGCGGCCCACCGTGCAGCGCACGCCACCCCCGGGCGGGATCCAGCCTTCGTGCCGGAAGCTGGGAGGGCACACCAGCCCAGCCGCGATACCGGCCTACGGCCTCGCGACACCACAGGCAAACACGACACCCGTCCCGAGTCGGAGGGGCGGCAGCTGGCGTTCTTTGGACGGAGAGTGCTGAATGCCCAGCCTTCCGCGGTTCCCCCGGCTAGCTCCTTCACCAAGCGACCGTCGAGGTTGCGGCGCTAGACCCCTCACCAGCCAAGGTCCGTGGTGTCACGCATTCCGCACAACGCAACCTCAAGTCCGTGTCGGCCCAGAGGGACTCTTCGGGACCTTGGCCACGAGGGAGGGCGTGCCCCGGCCCCTCCCAGGCCGTCACCGCTCGGTCCCGCGTCAATCGCAATGCTTCGAACCCACCGAACCAGGAGAAGGAGCATGGACATCATCGAGCTCACGGCCGCAGCCACGGAAGCCCTCGCGGCCCGTGAGCCGACCGGCACAGCCGTCACTTCCGTCACGGTGGAGCCCAGCAGGGACGAATCCGGCTGGATCAGCTACGCCGACGCCGCCCTTGTCACCCACCTCGGCGGCGAGACCCGGCACGTGAACATCCGAGACAAGGCGCTGTCAGTCGCCCTGGACAAGCACGCGGACGACGAAGCCGAACTCGGCTCCGTGCAAACCGTGGTCATCCCGATCTGCGACCACAAATGACCCCCTGACAACCCCGTGCGCTGCGAGGAACACCCCGGCGGGCACGTCGAGGCTATTGCGTGCCGATGGCCGCACAACGTCCACCCCGATGGGCCGGAGCACCAGGTGGGCCACCCCTACCGAATCACCGTCTGACGACCCACCGCCCGACCGCCGGTCCGCATCGCCCTGGCCGGGGCCTTGACGATTCCCTTGGCGGGTAGCGAAGGGCAGACACCGCAGAGCCAGAGACCGTCAGGCCTCCCTCAAGCTGTCGTGCCGGGCACAAGGGAAGCCGTCGTCGCCCTCGCAACGCGAGATCGCCCAAGCCCTCGCAGCCCGCTCCGAAGGCTTGGCGAATTGCCGCCAGCAGCGGGGCTCCGGGGGTCAGGAGGTGCTGCGGCCGAGTTCCCAGAGCTGCAGGTCGGCCGAGGAGTTGACCGACCACTCGACGCCGGTGAGGCCGTCGCGGGAGGCGACGTACTGCTTGCCCTGCCAGATCGGAAGTATCGGGACGTCGGTGGCGACGATGTCCTGGAGCTTCCGGAAGGTCTTGCCCGCGACGGACCGGTCGGCTTCCCGGCGGGACTGCGGGATCAGCGTCTTTTGGGCCTCGACCGACACATAGGGCGAGTTCAGGGCGTTGTTCTTGTCGAGGAACGGCGCCGTGAAGTTGTCCGGGTCCGGGAAGTCCGGGAACCAGCCCATGCCGTAGACGGCGTAGTCCCCGCGCATCTGCGCGGGGAGGTACTTCGCCCACGGAGCGCCCTGGACGTTGACGTCGAACAGCCCGGTCGCGTTGAGCTGCTTCTCCAGCGCCTTGAACTCCGTGGCGGTGGCCGACCCGTAGTAGTCGGTCGTGTAGTGCAGGGTGAACTTCACCGGCTCCCGGATGCCGGCGGCCTGCAGGATGGCAGCGGCTTTGGGGATGCTGGGTTCGCCGTACTTGTTATAGAACGAGCTGGTGTGTCCGGTGATGCTGGACGGGATCAGCGAGTACAGCGGCTCGGCCGTCGCGTGGTAGACCTGCCCGGCGATCTGGCCCCGGTCGACGACCTGGGCGATGGCCTGCCGGACGGCCCTGTTCTTCACCGCGGGGTCGGTGGTGTCGAAAGCGAGGTAGCGGATAGCGAGGCCTGGCATCTCGGTGAGCTTGATGCCCTCCTTCGGCTTCTCCAGCATCTGCTGCGCCTGCTCGGGAGACATGGTGCGGGTCATCATGCCTATCTTCTGGGCATCAAATGCCTTCCCCATCGCTTTGGCGTCGGGGAAGAGGTCCATCTCGACCTTGTTGTTGAGGACCTTCAGGTCGCCCTTGTAGCGCGGGTTCTTGGTGAAGACGACTTTGACGACCTGGTTGTTCCTGACCTCAGGCTTCATCGTGTACGGACCGGAGCCGTCGACCTGGAAGCCCTTGCGCGGGGACCTTGCTGGGTACTTGCTCTTCTGCAAGATGCCGGCGGCCGGGGTGGCGAGCTTGTACGGAAAGGTCGCGTCCGGCGTCTTCAGGTGGAAAACGACTTCACTGTCGCCGCGCGTCTCAATCGTATCGATGTTCGCGAGCAGACCGACGGGGCCGCTATCCGACTTGATGCCGATGACCCGGTTGATGGAGTACTTGACGTCCTCGGCAGTGACAGCCGTGCCGTCGGCGAACTCGAGACCGCTGCGCAGCTTGCAGCGATAGCTCTCGTTCGCCCGGTCGGTGAAGGTGCAGCTCCTGGCAGCCTCGGGGACGGGCTCGCCGCCACCGCGCGGCACATGGGTCAGGGTCTGCACGGTCTGCCGCAGGACGTTCCACACGCCTGCTTCGTAGCCCATGGCCGGGTCGAGCGGAGCGGGATTGTCCTCGGTGGCGACGAACTGGTCTGTGGTGCCGACAACGATGGTGGCCATGCCGTTCTTCCCATTGTCCGTCCCGCCGCAGGCGGCGAGTCCGGACGCGAGCAGGCCGATGGCGGCCGTCAGCACCAGAGTCTTGCGGTTCATCTTGGATGTTCCCCCTCATCCGGCCATTGAGGAAATGACATTAGTAGGCGCCGCCGGTAATGCCGGATCGGTGTGCCCCAATTTGTAATCGAATGGTGCGGACGGGGCGTCGCAAACTCCCTGTATATCCGGCTGCGACCAGCGGTCGACGGATGCTGCATCGACGCGTTCCCGCTCTTTACCCCTGCA
The DNA here is from genome assembly GCF_042801455.1 of Streptomyces sp. NPDC057565. NCBI lineage: Bacteria > Bacillati > Actinomycetota > Actinomycetes > Kitasatosporales > Streptomycetaceae > Streptomyces > Streptomyces sp. NPDC057565. The sequence goes on from NZ_JBHVFU010000087.1 coordinate 22,889, forward strand.
GCCGAGCTGGCCGGCATAGCCGTTCGAGGATGTGGAGTGCGCGGAGATTACCGCGCCCCGCTCTCGACGCGGCCACAGTCGCTCGGCCGTCTGCTTGTCAACGGTTGAGTCAGACGTCGCGTCGAAGCGTCGCCCGCGTGAACCGGCGGACGACCGGCTCCAGGTAGTCCGAGTGCGGACCGACCAGGCCGGCCAGCTCGTCCGGGGAGCGCACCAGCGCGATTTCGTCGAGTTCGGGTTCACGGCCCTCGGCGAGCGCCGCCCTCGCCGCAGCGGCGAAACCCTCACGCAGCGCGGACTCCGGCAGGGCCGGGGCAAGGTGGGTCAGGCCGACGCTGCCGTTCCCCTCACGAAGAGGTCGTCCAGGTCCAGGTTCCACTGCTCGCCAACACGCGCGCTGGTCACCTGAGGAAACTGCCCCGCCGCTGCCACTACTTGCGGCGTTGTCGCACGATCGACGGGCGGCCCGCCCAAGACCGCCCCTGACTCCTCCGCAGCCCGATACATTCCGGCAGCCCAGCGAAACCCGCAGGTCAGACGTCAAAATCCTGCTCCTGCTGGAGTACTAGGCGACCCCAGGGGTGCGGCTCCGCCCCGCATGGAGGATGATGCGCGGCGGAGGGGATTGAATGCGTTCAGAAACGCGGGATCAGGTGCAGGCAGGGGCCCCATGGCAGGCACAGGTTCCGGCCCGGGCGCAGACGCGGGTGCGGGTGAGAGACCGGTTCGGCTCGGCGTTCACGGCGTCGGTCTCGGTGCTGTTCTTCGAGGCCGTGATCGGGTCGATCGTGTTCTACGTGTGGATGGAGACCCAGGAGGTCCCGGCCCTCGGCTACAACCTGTTCAACATCTTCTTCCTGTTCGTCATGGGATTGATCGGAGTGGCGGCCGGGGCGGTCGGCGCCGTCCTGCTGTCGGTCGCCGTGGTGATGCCGCTCGTGGCCGTCGCCGGATGGCTCGGCCGCACGGTCTCGGGGCGTGACGTCTGGTGGTGGATCCCGCTCCTAGCGGCCGCCGGCGGCACCCTGCCGGGGCTCGTCTCGGCGTCGATGGTGCCCGCCGGGTTCCCGGAGAACGTCTCGTCGGGCCTCATTGGGTGGTTCATGGGCGCTGCGGCGCTCGGCGTCCCGGCGCTGGTCGTCCGCAGGCTGGTGCTGCCGGACCGCCCGCGGGTGTCCGGCATCGCGATGTTCGGCTGGGTGGCGCTGTACGGGACGCTCGGCGTCGTCGTCACCGGCGCGCTCGCCGGTGTCGCCCTGTACGCCGGGATCGGGTACGAGCCTCCGCGGCTGACCGCGGAACGGCTCGCCGGGACGTGGTCCGACGGCAACGGCGGCAGGATCACCTTCACGGCGGACGGCAAGGTCACGGCCGACGGGGTCAAGACCTTCGGCTTCGACGACGACCGTCACGACGCGGGGCAGCCCTGCACCGGTGCCGGCACCTGGGTCCACCACCCGGGCGACGGGTCGTGGTCCCAGAATGTGGGGGTCTCCGTCGACGCCTGCGATGGGAGCCTGGGCCCCTGGGAGGTGTTCGGGACCCCCGAGCACCCGAAGCTGTACGTGCTCGTCGGCGACCCCGACGCCTGGGACCTGTACATTCTGGAGCCCGACGACCAGCCCCGCGAGGAGCCCGTCAGGGACTGAGGCGGCCGAAGCGTCCGCGGTGGAACAGGAGCGGCGCGGCGTCGCCCTCGGCGCCCAGGGCCTCGACCGTGCCGACGACGGGCGGCCCGCCCAAGACCGCCCCTGACTCCTCCGCAGCCCTCTACACTCCAGCCGACCCAGCGAAACCCGCAGGACAGACATCAAAATCCTGCTGGAGTACTAAATCCCTTGGCCAGCGATGGAGACGACTGTTCTTGAGTTTGCTCAGGAACAGTTCGCGAGATCCCGTCCGATCTGATTGATCGGGCGGGATTTTGGTGTTTCCGGGGTCTGTTCGAGGCGGTGTCCGAACCAGGGTCATTGCATGTTCGGGATCTGTCCGGGTTGATCACGTGAGACCGAGGGCCGACAGCGGTCGGCGGTAGTCACGGCTGGTGCGGCGGAG
>NZ_JBHVFU010000088.1:0-10735 GCF_042801455.1 Streptomyces sp. NPDC057565
ATCAGCGGACAGGGACCATTGGCAGTTCGTGCCCACCGAGTTCACCTACACGTTCTGCAGAGCGGCCAGCGACACCGGCTTGCCTCCCGGGCCCCGGAACCAGGAAGGAGCCTGACGGCCGCCGCACTCGGTCGGCTGCCGGCGCACCATGCCCGACGTGCCGGCCCCCTCCGCGCACCGAGTCCGCCGCGGTCGCGGGATCGTCAGCGGTGGGCACCGTGACCCACTCCGAGACGGGCACGGTCAACCTGTTTTCGTCAGCGACCCCTCGCACGTCGGGGCCGCCGTTCTCGATTAACGGCTGCGGTCGGCCGCAGCGGACGGATCATCGTGATCCGTCACGGAAGTGGTAGCGCCGGCGGCGTCCGGTTCTCCGGTACGTAGCCGATCCGGTGGGCGTTCAGTGCGTGCCGGACGCTGCTGGAGGCGGCCGTCCCCGCCCGCCCGCCCCCTACAACGAGGTTCGTGAGGGGACGGGCGGGCGGGCACGGGTCGGGGAAGGCTGGCACGGCTGGGCGTCGTGCGTTGACTTCCGCCACGCTGCCGCACGGAGGTTCGAGAGGGTTGGTGCCTGTGTCAGCCGAGGACCTCGACTTCGCCGAGGGCGAGGTAGTTGGTGCCCGAGAGCTGGACCATGACGTAGCGGCCGGTGGCGTCGGCGGGGATCACCGTCGGGCTGCCGGCCTGGCCGGTCTGGTGGCTGGACCACACCCCGGACTTCGCCGCCTGCTGCACGGGCGTCAGCGTGGTGTCGAAGGGGCTGTCGGACACGAACACCCAGTAGTCGGAGAGTCGGCTCGCGCAGCAGTCCGTGCGGTTGAACACGTTGATGACGTTGACGAGGTGGGAGCTGCCGAGGTCGACCTGCCACCAGGCGTTGACGTCGCTGTTGGTGTGGCTGACGGAACCATGGCCGAAGTCACCGTCGGGGTTGCCGTCGACCGCGAGGGACGCCGTTGCGCCGCCTGCCGGGGTTCCGGAGTCGGTGTAGGTGGAGGACTGGGCCGCGGTCTTGCCGCGTGCGATGTTCTTGTTCTTGCTCGGGTCGTAGGTGAACGATGCGGAAGTGATCGCGCTGGTGCCGGCAGCGGTGGTGACGGTCACGTTCCCGGCGACGGTGCCGGCCGGCAGGGTGGCGGTCAGGTAGTTCGACGAGATGTAGGTCGTCTTGGTCGCAGGGGTTCCGGAGATCTTGACCTTCGAGGCCGGGGTGAAGCCGGAGCCGGAGAGCAGGATCTGGCCGGAGGAGATCGGGCTGACGACGCGGACGACGGGTGCGCTGGAGGTCGTCAGGCGGGTGTAGGGGTGCTCGAGTCCGGCCGCCTCGAGCGTGCCGGTGGGCAGGACGCCCGGCAGCGGGTTCTGCGCGATGAGCTTGTTGCTGCCGTCGTCGGGGAAGCTGCTGGCGGGGCCGGGGTCGAAACAGCCGTACTCCCTGAAGACTCCGACATAGTAGGAGTTCTTCACGACGATCGGCCCGCTGGTGGAACAGCCGCCGGTGAACCTGCCGCCGTCCAGGTACTGGATGTTGCCGTCGATGGTGACGTACCGCCCACCCTCATCGGTGTAGTAGGCGTTGTTGGTGTGAGTGTTCCCGAAGGTGACGTTTCCGCTGATCGTGAGGCCGTGGGCGAAACTGGTGCCCTGACGGCCATTGGTGTAGATCGCACCGCCGTCGGAGCGGGTCTTCATGACGTTGAAGATCAGGTTGTTGGAGATGGTGTTGTCGGCGTTGATGTTGGGGTTGTCGTCGGGCCTGGACGCGCTGGTGTGCCAGCCGCCCCAGCCCAGGCTGATGCCCGAGTAGGGGAGGTCGTTGAGCTGGTTGTGGCTGATCGTGGTGTTGCGGGTGTATCCGACGAAGATGCCGACCGCACCGGTGAATTCGGCACCGGTGTTGTGGACGTAGTTGTTGCTGATGGTGTTGCCGGTGGCGATCTCGGGGTCGCGCGAGATCGCCTGGACCTCGGCGAGGGCGAGGTGGTCGGTGCCGGAGAGCTGGACCATGACATAGCGACCGGTGGCGTCGGCGGGGATCACCGTCGGGCTGCCGGCCTGGCCGGTCTGGTGGCTGGACCACACCCCGGACTTCGCCGCCTGCTGCACAGGCGTCAGCGTGGTGTCGAAGGGGCTGTCGGACACGAACACCCAGTAGTCGGAGTCCCGGCTCGCGCAGCAGTCCGTGCGGTTGAACACCTTGATGCTGTCAAGGAGGTGGGAGCTGCCGAGGTCGACCTGCCACCAGGCGTTGACGTCGCTGTTGGTGTGGCTGACGGAACCATGGGAGAAGTCACCGTCGGTGTTGCCGTCGACCGCGAGGGACGCCGTTGCGCCGCCTGCCGGGGCTCCGAAGCCCCTGAGGGTGGAGGACTGGGTCGCGGTCTTGCCGCGTGCGACATCGGTGGCGTAACTCGCCGGCGGCTGCGGGTCGTCGGTGGCGCCGAGCTGGATGCCGTTGCTGGACACGTCAGTGAATTCGTTGCCCCGCACGGTGTCTGACGTTGCGCCGTGGAACAGTCCCAGACCGGCGCCGCCGAGGTGGTGGAACTTGTTCTTGAGGAACGAGACGTTCCTGGTGCCGGTGAAGTCCACCGCCGCCAGCGGTCGGGTCCAGGCTGCGAACGGGCAGGACCCGGCCGGGTTGGAGTAACCGCACAGGCCCTGGGTGTTGGAGGTGGTCATCGTCATGTTGGCCTGCATCTCAGCGAAGCCGGCGTTGCTGCTCGGTTGCAGCCAGGTGGTGTGGGCGAACTCAATGTTACGGAAGGTGACGTCGTGCAGCGGCGCGTCGGGCGTGGCGGTGCTGATGAGCAGTTGCTCCGTCTGCGGAGCGGTGAACTGCATCTTCGAGGGGACCTCGCCGGCCTTGGGGTAGTAGTAGACGCGGTCCGCGCTCTGGTCGAGGTACCACTGCCCGGGGGCGAGCAGTTCGTAGGCGTTTTCCAGACGGGACGGGGCCTTCCTTGTCCCCGGGAAGTTGCCGGAGGGGTTGGCCCCGTCCCACGCCTTCGGGCCGGTCGGCGGAGTCAGGTTGCCCCAGCAGGGCTGGCGCATGGTGATGGTGGTGTTGCTGACGCTGGCGATGCCGCAGCGGGGCTGAGTCCAATCCCCATTGCCATCGTCGTAGACGAGTTCGATGTTCTGCGGGTTCTTCCAGGTGGACAGCGTGTTGTTGCTCGCGGTGTACCCCGTGCTGGTACGCGAGAACTTGAGGCCCGACGGCATGCCGGAGGAGCGCGGGAGGCGGACGTCGGCGGCGTAGAGCTGGCGGGTCTCCAGGCCGCTCGCGACCGGGGCGCTCCACAGGTCGGGATTGGCGGTGGACCGGGTCCAGCCGGTGACAGGTGTGCCTCCGCTGATGACCGGCTTCGCGTCCTCGGCCGGCTGCCAGACGATGCGGTGCCCGTTCTGGCCGGAGTCTTTCGCGGTGAACGTCAGCGGGCTGCTGACCCGGTAGGTGCCGTCGGCGAGGACGACGTTGATGTCGCCGGTCATGGCGGCTGCCCGGGCGGCGGCCTCGGCCTTCGCCTGGGTGATCGCGCAGGGCGCACTCTTCGTACAGCTGGTGCCGGTGCCGGTGGGTGAGGCATAGATCGAGGCGTCTGCGGCGACGGCGCTCTGCTGGCCGCCGATCGCGGCGAGGCCCGCGGCAGCAAGCAGCGTTGACAGCGCTGCCGCAAGGATCCGGGCGGGTCTCTTCGGGACTGGCATGGGTGTCACCTTGGCCTTCACTGGGTGGGGATATCTAGCGAGATGGAGGGATCTTTGGCGAGAGTGGGACTGGTGAGCGGGCGGGTGGTGATCAGCGGGATGTACGTCGACGGGCCGGAATTTGCCGGTGGTGCTGAGGAGTCCGTGCGGGGCGCCCGTGGACGGCGAGGATCACGTGTGGGCTGCCGCGGTCGTGATGGTGGATCTCGCCGACGGCTCGGTCATGCGCAGCACGGGATCGGGCCGACCGGGGTGGATGGTCTCGGGCTGTCGCAGGAGGGGGGCAGGATGGCCGGCGGGGACGCCGCCGGTACTTGTCGCTGCTCCTCAACGGTTCCCGGCCAACTGCTCGGACCCGAAGCTGCGGATGCCGAGCCGCTTGGTGTACTGCTCGGCGAGTTCGCGTTCGCGCCGACGGGGGGACGAAGCCGAGGGTGCGCTTGATCCGCTCCCAGACGGTCACGGCGATATTGATCGTGATGGTCTGGTCGAGGAAGAGTCCTTCCTCCTTGCGGCTCTCCGGTACGTAGCCGATCGGGTGGGCGTTCAGTGCGTGCCGGACGTCTTTGATGTGTACGGGTTCTTGTCACGACACCCATCCAGGAAGGAGAGGATCCTATATTTTCTGGCGGTGACTCTGGCCCTATGGCGCCATCCCGGTCAAGGGGCAGGCGGGACCGTTGCACAGCTGTGACCTACCCTTGCGGCCTTACCCACCCGCCCTCCTTACGGTAAATGTCCCTTTTACCTGCCGAGTTGAGAGGGAGGGGAGGCGGCGGCAGATCGGGTGGCGAGGGCCGCTTCACCCCTGGAACGGAGCGAGAGGGGGTCGCCACCCACATCGACTCGAAGGGTGAATCATATAGAATCTTCGATCTAATCGAATACTGCTCCGCAATGTGCGAGCCGGTACGCGGCCGCCGCCCGCTGGCAGGACACCTTCCGCGAGAACCGGCCCCGGCCCAGCAGACTGGACCCCTACAAGCCTTACCTGGAGCGGCGATTCGCCGAGGGATGCACCAGCGTCACCCGACTGCACAGCGAGCTGGTTGCCGAGCACGCTCCCGTCACCTACGCCATGGTCCGCGCCCACATCGCCACCTTGCGCGGGGCTCCGTCCGCCGCAACGCCCCGGCCGCCGACGGTGCGGCAGGTGACCGGCTGGCTCACCCGTCACCCCGCGACCCTGACCGAGGAAGACCGGGCCGGCCTGAAGGAGGTCCTGGCCCGCTGCCCCGAACTGGACAAGGCGGCCGGACACGTCCGCGACTTCGGCGAGATACTCACCGACCGCCTCGGCGCCACACTCCCCACCTGGATCGACGCAGTCGACGCCAGCCAGCTCCCCGGCCTCACCGGCTTCGCACGCCACCTGCTCCGAGTCCTCGACGCCGTGACAGCCGGGCTCACTCTCGACTGGAGCTCCGGCAGCATCGAGGGCGCCGTCAAGCTGACCCTGCCATCCAGATTGTCGCTGTGTCAGCGGGATGATCGGCCAGCTGCGAAGCGGCGCTGGCCGGAGCAGCTGCCCAAGCTCCTTCGCGAATCGGCTCCGTGGCCCGTCGTCCGGCACGAGCCTCTACGGATGCCCTTCATTGGTCCTATCTATCGACTCCCTATTCCGGCAAGTTCCTTTCCGAACGGCATCTATCCTGCATTTTCTGTTCTATGCCTGGACGGCGGGGCATCGCAGTGCATTAATACATCCGATGAGTCGAGGCTGGCTGTCGCCTCCGGACAGTCCTGGCCTCATCCGGTTTCGTTCCGTACGCGGGTCCGCCCCCGTGGGCTCGTGCACTGCCTCCCAAGCACCGGGGACCGCATCACCCTCACCCCTGATTGGAGCGTGTCATGAACAGACTGACGTGTGCGGGAGACGGCACGGCCCGTCATGAGTAAGAGAGCTGTGCGGCGTCCGGCCGCCGCCTGGGCGTTCGCCGCCGCCACCGGCCTGGCCGCCGCCCTCCTGGTTCCCGCCTTCGGCTCCGCCGCCGAGGCCGCCACCACCCCGGTGACCCTTTACGCCGCGCCCGACGGCGAAGGCACCAGCTGTACGCAGACGGCGCCCTGTTCGTTGTCCGGCGCCCAGACCAAGGTCCGTGAAGCGGTGGCCGGCGGCAGTGACGTGGACGTCGACGTCAAGCTCCAAGGCGGCACGTACCGCCTTGGCTCGACCTGGAAGTTCGGCGCCCAGGACTCGGGTACCGCCGGGCACCCCGTGGTCTGGGAAGCCGCGGACGGCGCGCACCCGGTGATCTCCGGCGCGACCCGCATCCACAAGTGGACCGACACCGGCACCGACGGCCTGTGGTCGGCCCCCGTACCCGCGAACAGCGAGTCCCGTCAGCTGTACATCAACGGCCGCCAGGCACCGGTCGCCCAGGCCACCGCCGCCCAACTCGGCTTCACCGGCAGCTGGACCGGGACCACCACCGGCTACAACATCAGCGGCGACAGCGCCGCCAAGGCCTGGTTCGGCGCGCTGAGCGCCGACGAGCTGAAGCAGGTGGAGTTCTCCTACCCGGGGGGCAACGGCGACTGGACCGATTCGCGCTGCCGCGTCGCCGGTTACGACAGCGCCACGGCCGCGCTCACCATGACCCAGCCGTGCTGGACCAACACCACCCGCCGCGCCTCGTTCAGCCATGCCAGCGGCAGCCTGCCGTCGATGAGCACGGGGAAGAAGCCCGCCGTCGTGGCCAACGCCAAGGCGCTGATCCGCCCGGGCCAGTGGTACCTCGACCCGGCCGCGAGCAAGCTGTACTACAAGCCGCTGCCCGACGAGTCGCTGCAGAGCTTCGCGGCCGAGCTGCCCCGTCTCGAGTCGCTGCTCCAGGGCGCGGGCACGCTGGCGAACCCGGTGCACGACCTCACCTTCAAGGGCCTGCAGTTCTCGCACGCCACCTGGAACGGCCCCTCCAGCGCGGCCGGCTTCTCCGATGTGCAGAGCAACCTGCGGATGACCAAGGCCCCGGCCGGCGGGTCCACCCGGGGCAACCAGGCCATGTGCCAGTTCTCGACGCCCGCGGGCAGCTGCCCCTGGGGCGGACTGACCCAGCCGCAGGCCAACGTGGCCTTCAGCGCCGCGCGCAATGTCACCCTCACCGGCAACCGCTTCGCCGAACTCGGCGGCGCGGGCCTGAGCGTGATGTACGGCTCGGTCAACACGCGCATCCAGGGCAATGAGTTCACCGACATCGCCTCGACGGGCCTCCTGCTCGGCTGCACCTATGACCCGACGCCGGTGCTCCCGGTGGGCGCGACCAGCGCGCAGCTGTCGCCACCGGAGGGGATCAAGCAGAACTGCACGCCGGACCCGGCCGCGGTCAAGGATGACATCATCGGCGCCAACGAGATCCTGACCGACACCACCGTCTCGGACAACATCATCCACCGCGTCGGTACGGACTACACCTCCGCCTGCGGTATCACCCTGCTGTTCTCCCGGGGCACCACGATCACCCACAACAACCTCTACGACCTGCCCTACACCGGCATCACCGCCGGCGTGATCCAGGGCCATGTCGACCACGCCGGGGACGCGCAGAACTCGGTCAACATCAACGAGAACAACACCATCAGCAACAACCTCATCCACGACTGGATGAAGAAGCGCCACGACGGCGGGGCCATCTACGTGGAGGGCCACCAGGCCCAGTACCGGGACGCGAACGGCAACGCCGTCCCCGCCACCGGTGCCATCGACTCCGCCCAGACCCTCGCACACGGCCTCCAGGCGAAAGGCAACGTCGCCTACCAGAGCCCCCGTACCAACAACACTTACTACGACGACGCCGGCTCCGAGTGGATCAACTGGCAAGGGAACCTGGCGTTCAACGGCGGTGGCGCCTCGCAGGGAGGCTGTAAGCCCACCGGCCATTTCTGGATGAGCGACAACTACTTCTCGCACGGCACGGGCAACTACGGCTGCGGCCAGCCGATCGACATACACGCATCCAACAACACGAAAATATCCGCCACTCCGGGCCCCAGCGACCTCTCCGCCACGCCCACCGCGGGGAAGATCCCCGAGTCCCTGTTCACCTCGGCCGGAGTGAGCGACGCCTACACGGCACTGGTGAAATCCGCCGGTCCGACGACCTCGTACGTCTCCCCGGCCGACGGCAGCAACCGGGTCCTGGTGGCCGGTGAAGGCTTCGGCGCCAACCCGAAGGTGTACGCGGGCACCAGCACGCTCAAGAACCGCGATGTCCAGCGGCTGTCGAGCGGCTTCCTGATCGCCACCGTGCCGGCGGGCACCCCCGCCTACCAGGTCTCAGTGGGCCACCCGGTCGACGACCCCACTCGCCTCAACGACACCGAATCCGCCATCACCTACAGCGGTTTCAGCACTTCCTCGAACCGCGGCCTCGGCGACTTCCAGGACGACATCCACTACGCCACCGCAAACGGTTCCAAGGCCACCTACACCTTCACCGGAACCTCGATCAAGGTCTACGGGGAGCTCAACACCGACCAGGGCAACATCGGGGTCACCCTCGACAACCAGGCCCAGCAGACCGTGAACACCACCCCGGACGACGGGCAACGCCACGCGAACGTCGTCGTGTTCTCCGCGGACGGGCTCAGCCCCGGCACGCACACGATCGTCATCGAAAAGCTGTCGGGCGCCTTCGCCACCCTCGACGGTTTCGGCAGCTGAACCCCGCACGCCACAGGCAGTGCAACGACCGGCACCAGGTCTTCACGACCCGGTGCCGGTCGGCAGGTTCCAGCAGGTGGAGGGGCACGGACCCCTTCGAACACGGTCGGCACCGCACCGTGGCGCAGCACGTCCAGATCGTCGATGCTGTCCGCGCCCGCAGCCATCCCGGCGGCGCTGTCATGTTGGCTGGCAGGGTGAGATGATCTTCGGGTTGATCGCTGGTGGAGGGGATCGTCCGGGGAGGGCATGTCGCCGTCGTACAAGGGTCACCGGTACCCGGTCGAGGTGATCTCGCACTGCGTGTGGCTGTACTTCCGGTTCCCGCTCAGCTTCCGTGAGGTCGAGGAGCTGGCGCTCCAGCGCGGCGTGATCGTCTCCCACGAGACCGTCCGGCGATGGTGCCGGAAGTTCGGGCAGGCCTACGCCAACGCGCTGCGCCGCAGGCGCCCCCGGCCCGGCGACAAGTGGCACCTGGACGAGGTCTTCATCAAGATCAACGGCGAGCTGAAGTACCTGTGGCGGGCTGTGGACCAGGACGGCAACGTCCTGGACATTCTCGTCCAGAGCCGGCGGGACAAGGCCGCGGCGAGGCGCTTCTTCCGCCGTCTGATGACGAAGACCCGGGCGGTGCCGCGGGTGATCGTCACCGACAAGCTCCGCTCCTGCGGCGCTGCCCACCGCGAGGCGATGCCGTCGGTCGAGCACCGTTCGCACAAGGGCCTGAACAACCGGGCCGAGAACAGCCACCAGCCCACCAGGCAACGCGAACGGGCGATGAAAGGCTTTCGTTCCGTACGTGGAGCGCAGCGGTTCCTGTCCGCGTTCAGTGGCATATCACCCCACTTCCGGCCCCGCCGCCCCCTGATGACCGCCCCCGACCACCGCCTCGAGATGACCGTCCGCTTCGCCATCCGGGATCAGATCACCGGCGCCACTGGCCTGCCCACCGCGGTCTGAACCCAGGCCGCCACCCGGCACCACCACGCCCCGACACACCGTCAGACACCCACGCACCCAACAACGTGACAACGCCCTGTGGTTGGTCTGTGCGCATTACCGGCGCATCCCGAGATCGATCGCACCGGCTCGGTGTCGGGCGCCGGGCAGTGAAGCCGGTCAGTCCATCGGGTACAGGCTGGCGCCGCCGTCGATGACGAGGGTTGAGCCGGTCATGTAGGCCGATCGAGGGGAGGCCAGGAACAGCATGGCGTCGGCGACCGACTTGGGGTCTTGGAGGGTGCCGAGGGGGATGGCCCTGCGGGCGCGCGCTTGGTAGGTCGGATCCGAGTCCCATTGGCGGCGCGCCATTCCGACTCCGACGATGCCGGGCGCGAGGGCGTTCGCGCGGATTCCGTGTGGTGCCAGCTCGCGGGCGAAACCGCGCATCAGCGCGCGCACCGCGGCCTTGCTCGCCGCGTACGGACCGATCTCCGGCCAGGGGACATCCTGGACCCAGCTGGTGGTGAAGATCAGGTTCCCCCCTCGCCCGGCCGTGCGCCACCGCTGGGCGGCTGCGCACGCGGTCAGGAACGAACCGCGCAGGTTCACGGCCATCAGGTTGTCGAACTCGTCGATGGGGTACTGCTCGATGGGAAACGAGCCCACAAGTCCCGCGTGGACGGACACGATGTCCGGTGCGGCGCCGAGCATATCTGTGGCGTCATCGAGTATCGACTCGACCTGGGCCGGCGAACGGACATCACAGCTGAGATAGTTCTCGGCGCCGAAACGGTGGGCAGTCAGCTGTTCGGCGGCGTCAGCAGGGGACGGCAGGTCGCTGAGCAGCACACGCGCGCCTGCGTCGGCGAAGGCGGCCGCGCAGACGATTCCGATACCGCCGAGCGCCCCGGTGAGGAGCACGGTTTTGCCGGACAAGCCCCACGGATCAGCCTGCACAGTCGTTTGCCACCTTTCAGCGTGTCCGGGATCCTTTGCCACTGTCGGCACTGGGTGCCGCTGGCCAGGTCGGCCAGCGGCACCCCGATGCGTGATCAACCCGCCGGTGCCGAATCAGCAGGGTCGGGCGGGTCTGATTACTTCAGAGTGCCGCCGAGGGCAGTCCAGCTGCTCCAGCCGCCCGCGGCGGTCCAGGTCCGTTGCCAGAGCTGGTTGTCGGTGCCGCGGACGAAGAGGTTGGTGCGGCCGTTGATCGCTGTGAGCGCGGGTGCGCCGGTGAAGGTGCCGGCGTTGGGCCCACCGAGCCCGGTCCAGTCGGTCCAGGACGTACCGTTGAAGGTGCGCTGCTGGATCTTGTTGTCGGTGCCGCGCACGTGCACGGTGATGTTGCCGTTGGCGTCGGTCGCCGCGGCGGGGCTGTCCACCAGAATGCCGCCGTGGGCCGTCCAGCCAGTCCAGCCG
>NZ_JBHVFU010000088.1:10834-24311 GCF_042801455.1 Streptomyces sp. NPDC057565
CGGGTGCGCCGGTGAAGGTGCCGGCGTTGGGCCCACCGAGCCCGGTCCAGCCGGTCCAGGACGTACCGTTGAAGGTGCGCTGCCAGATCCCGTTGTCGGTACCGCGCACGTGCACGGTGATGTTGCCGTTGGCGTCGGTCGCCGCGGCGGGGCTGTCCACCAGAATGCCGCCGTGGGCCGTCCAGCCAGTCCAGCCGCCCGCGGCGGTCCAGGTCCGCTGCCAGAGCTGATCGTCGACGCCGCGGACGAAGACGTCGGTGCGGCCGTTGACCGCGGTCAGAGCGGGTGCGCCGGTGAAGGTGCCGGCGTTGGGCCCACCGAGCCCGGTCCAGCCGGTCCAGGACGTACCGTTGAAGGTGCGCTGCCAGATCCCGTTGCCGGTACCGCGCACGTGCACGGCGATGTTGCCGTCGGCGTCGGTCGCCGCGCCCGGACCGCTGGGATTCGTTACTACCGGCCTGCCCCAGGCGTCGGTGGTGGGGACGACGCGCGACCACACCTTGATCGCGGTCGAACCTCCGGCGGTCTCGAACGGGCCGGGGAACGGGGTGCTGGTGGAACGCTGGAGCCCGAGGTAGTCGGTCGACACCGACATGGCCGAGCCGTCCGGGTCGGTGAACGGCTGGTCCGGCCTCGGCGCGTTCGCCAGCGACGAGGTGCTCACCAGTTGCTGGGTCGAGCGCCATGACTCGGCCCGCGGCACCGTCAGGTACCAGCCCTCCTTCTCCTTGCTGAGTTCAGGAAAGTATTCCACCGTGGATGCGTCGACGCCGCCCTGGTCCTGCGCCGACTTCTTCGCGCCCTTGGTAAAGACGTTCGCCTTCATCGAATTGGGGAACGCCGCGCTCGCCCTGTCCCACACGGAGAGGTTGGCCTGACCGCCGACGATGTTGTTCATCCACTGCTGCGCCCCGAGCGGGACGGTCGCTTTGGCGATCGTCGTCGTGGTGTGCGGCTGCATGTACGGGGTCTGCCTGCTGTCCGCGACCGCGCTGATGGCGCCGGCCACGAGGTTGTGCGCCCAAGCCACCCCGTTCGACTGGGACCGGAGGACTGTCTGCGACAGCATGACGTTGTTGGCCAGGAACAGCGGACCGTGGTTGACCTCGCAGAAGAAGTCACGGCGGTTGTCGTGCAACAGGTTCCCGAGGACACGGGTTCCCTGTGCCATCCAGTCCAGCCAGATCGCCGCCCACTCACCGGCGTTGTAGATGTGGTTGCCCGAGATCACAACGTCGATGGCCGCGTGCAGCTTGATGCCTGCCATCTCGGCCCCCTTCCAGATGCCCTGGGTGTTGCAGTGGTAGATCTCGTTGTCGGCGATGACGCTGCCGATCGCGCCGAGCGATCCGACGACCCCGGTCTGGCCGCAGTGGTGGATCGTGTTGTTCTCCACCACGTGGCCACCGATGTTCGCGAACGACCAGCCGCCCGTCTTCTGCGCGTCCTCGATGGTCTGGAGGTAGCCCTCTCCCGAGCCACGCGTGCCGTCGTGCTCGTCGGAGTACTTGCCAAGGGCAATACCGCAGCACCGGGAGTAGGCGATCTCGTTGTCCGTGATGTGCCAGCCCTTGCACCAGTAGGCACTCACCAGTCCCTCCTGGCCCATGGTGGGTGCGGCCCAGTTCGTCGCGGCGTTGCGGAGGGTGAAGCCGCGGATGGTGATGTAGTCGCAGTTCGTCTCGGCGGGCTTGACGACGGTGCCGCGGATGCCGACCTCGACCTTGCCCCGGTTGGGGTTGACCCCGGGGAACTTCGCGGTCAGCGTCGTGTAGCCGTCGGGATCGTAGGTGGGCTTGTAGGTGGGGGCGGTCCCGTCGACGAGGCCGTCAACGCTCGACCACCAGGACGCCGCCGTGTTCGAGTCCACCGCGGCCCGGCTGGTCGCTTCCGGCAGCCACGCACCATCGAGGTACACCATGCCGCGGCGGTGGAGCCTGCCACGGCCGTCGAACCAGTCGCCGTGCACCTGCTCCGCGTACGGGTTGAACCCGTTGAAGTACGAGTTCGCAATCCTCAGCTGCCAGACATCCCCGGACACCTGTGTCCAGGTCGTGAACAGGTCCGATCCTGTGATGGTGACATCGGCGCCCTTGTCGACGGTGTAGGTGATCCGGGCGCTGGGGTGAGTACCGCCGCGCGGGAGGACGACCTCCTCCCGGTAGATCCCGGCGCGGACCCGGACGGTGTCTCCTGGCTGGGCTTTCTGGGCGGCGGCGTTGATCGTGCGCAGTGGTTCCGCGGAGGTACCGGGTGCGGTGTCACTGCCGTTCGCGGCGACGTAGTACGTGGTCCTGTTCTTGGGCTCGGCGGCTGCCGTCCCGGCGCCGACCGCGACGCTCAGCGCGGTTCCGGCGCCGATCGCGAGGAGTGCCCGGCGCGAGACCTCCGCGCGGACGATGGAGTCACGAGTCGGTTCGATCATGGTGAGCCTCCAGCATTTCGTGTGCCATCAATGGGTTGTTGTCATCCAGCGAACGGAAACGGAGCGAATCCGCCCACCGGCGGCTCGGCGACGAACACCGCTCCCGCCTCGGGTTCCGGGTTGTTCAGCGCGTACCGGGAGGTGGTGATGTAGAGGCGGTCGAAACCGGGGCCACCGAACGCGCAGGCGGTCACCTGGGCGACGGGCAAGGTGATCTCGGCGTCGCGGCGACCATCCGCGTCGATGTGGATCAACTTGCCTGCACCGAACAGCGCCAGCCACACCCCGCCCGCCCGGTCGACCGCGATCCCGTCGGGGAAGCCGTCCTGGGCGAGGCTCTCGACCTGGGTGCGGTCGGTGATGGCGCCGTCCGGGGTGGCGGTCAGGACGTCCAAGCCGTGGGTGAGGCTGTCGACGTAGTACGCGCGGGTGCCGTCCTGGGTCCACCCGAGGCCGTTGGAGCAGCCGATGCCGCCCAGCACCTCCTGCTTGGTGCCATCGGTTTCCAGTCGCCACAGCGCGCCCGCGCCTGGCGCCAGGTCGTAGGCCATCGAGCCGCACCAGAACCGGCCCTGCGGGTCGCAGGCCCCGTCGTTCATCCGCACCGTGTTGCCCGACCAGCACGGGATCTCGGCTGTCTTGGCGAAGTCGGCGTCGAACAGGGCGAAACCGCGCTCCAGCCCCGCGACGTATCCACCGGCGCGGCGCGGGCGTACCGCCGCGACCACGGTCCCGAGCGTGATCCGGTCGGTGGTCGCGCCGTTCTCGTCGAGCAGCACGATATCGCCCGCCAGCATGTCGAGGACCCCCAGCCCGCGCTCGCCCAGCCAGACCGGTCCTTCGCCGTGGTGGGTTATCGCAGGGGTCAGCCGGGTGGCCTCGATGGTGTTCACCGCTTTGCCTCCTCCACTGTGAGGGCGCCGTTGACCCGCCGGAGGACACCGTCGGGGTTGACGTCGCGCAACCATTCGGGGAGCACGTCGTCGGGCGCGTTCTGATAGGCCACCGGCCGCAGGAACCGGCTGATCGCGCCGGCCCCGACCGCGGTGTGCCGCGCGTCGGTGGTCGCGGGGTAGGGACCGCCGTGGACCTGCGCGCAGGTCACCGCGACACCGGTCGGCCAGTCGTCGACCAGCACCCGGCCGGCTCGCACTGCGAGCGCGCCGACCAGATCGCGGACATCCTCGCCCGCCCCCCGCTGCACGGCGCCGGTCAGCGAGCCCGGCAACAAGTCGAGCAGCATGCGCAGTTCGGTGGGTGACTCGTAGGAGACGAACAGGGTGCTGGGGCCGAAGCGTTCCTCGATGAGCTCGGGCGCGGCGAGCACCTCGCGTGCCGCGACCGAGGCGATCGAAATCTGCTCACCTGCGCCGGTGGGGTGCGCGGCGAGTCCCGTCCCGACCACGTCGACGGCCGGCCGGCTGAGGAGCCGGGTAATTCCCGTGCGGTGCCGGTCCCTGATGCTCTTGTCGAGCATGGTTGGGGCCGGGCGGTCGGCGACCAGCGCGGTCAGCAACCGCGGCACCGCGCTGTCGCCGGGGACCATGATCAGCCCGGGCTTGGTGCAGAACTGTCCTGCGCCCAGCAGGAACGACTCGCACAGCCCCTGGGCCAGGGCCGCGGGACGTTCGGTCGATGCCGACTCGGTGATCACGACCGGGTTGACACTGCCCATCTCGGCGAAAAACGGGATCGGTCGCTCGCGGCCGGCCGCGATGTCGTGCAGCGCCCGCCCGCCCGTCTCCGATCCGGTGAACGCGCCTGCTGCGACCGCCGGCGAGCGCAGCGCGGAGACCGCCGGGTCAACGCCGTGCAGAAGACCGAACATCCCGGACGGGGCGCCCCGCTGTGCCAACGTGTCGCGGATGATCTCGGCGATGGCGTCGGACAGCAGCGGGTGCGCGGGGTGTGCCTTGACGATCACCGGACATCCCGCCGCCCAGGCGCTGGCGGTGTCGCCACCCGCGACGCCGAACGCGAACGGGAAGTTGCTCGCGGTGAACACCAGGACCACGCCGATCCCGGTGCGGATGCTGCGCAGGTCCGGGCGCGGTGTGGGTGAAGCCGCAGGGTCGGCGGTGTCGATTGTCGGTTCGAAGGGCGCACCGCTTTCGGCGTAGGCGGCCAGGTAGCGCAGTTGTCCAGTGGTCCTGGCCAGCTCCGACGGCAGCCGGGGCCGGCCCAGGGCGGTCTCCTGGTCGGCGAGGTCCACCAGTGCCTCGGTGTTGGCGTCGAGCGCGTCGGCAACGGCCCGGATCCATTCGCCGCGACGGGTGGCTGTCGTCGCGGCGAGGACGGGCCCGGCTGCGGCCGCTGCGGCGAGGATGGCCGCCAGCTCCTCCGGCCCGGTGTCCGGCACGGTGCCCAGGACGGAGTCGTCCCTCGGGTTGTGGCTGACGGTGCTCACGTGCCCACGCCCGTCATCACGTTGGTCAGCTCGCCGACCTGGCCGATCTCGACCCGGACCAGGTCGCCGGTCCGCAATCCTTCGCCCAGCGGCGGGACGGCGCCGGTGCCGGTGCTGAGCACGGCGCCGTCGGGGAACTCCTCGGCGCGGAACAGCCAGTCGACGAGTTCGGCGTAGCCGCGCTTCATGGTCGACGTGCGCGCCTGCCCGGTGAACACCGCCGTGTCATCTCGGCGCACCTCGATCGACACCGGGAGGTCGTCCGGCCGGGTGATCGTCCACCAGGGCACGATCTGGTGGGACAGGGCGCAACTGCCTGCGTAGAGCTTGGCCTGCGGCAGGTAGATCGGGTTCTGTGCCTCGACGCTGCGCGCGGTGAAGTCGTTGCACACCAGCGCGCCGACGATCTCGGCGTGCGCGGTGAGGACGAGCGCGAGCTCCGGCTCGGGTACCGTGTCGGTGCAGTCGGACCGGATGCCCGCGGGTTCGCCGTCGGTGCGCACCCGCCAGGCAGCGGACTTGAAGAACAGTTCCGGACGATCGGCGTCGTAGACGTCCTGGTAAACCAGCTGGTGCCGTGACTCCTCCATCCTGGCGGCCCGCGACCGCAGGTAGGTCACCCCGGCACCCCAGACCTCGGTGCGGCCGTCAATCGGCGCGAGCAGCGGGCCCGCATCGATGGGCGCGCGGCGACGGGCGGAGTCGAGGAGCTCCCGGATCCGGGTGACCCGATGCCTCAGCAGGGTCGCCATGTCGGGAACGTCAACGGGGTGGATCCCGCCTGTCCCGGTGACGCCGACCCGCGGCAGGCCGCTGTCGTCGTGGTAGCGGACGAGGTTCACGAGCGTCCTTTCACAGTCGTGAGATCCGTGACGCGGCAGCGGGTGCCGGGATCGGTGCGTAGGTCGGCGGTCAGTGTGAGCCCGAGACCGGGGCTGTCGTTGAGCCGGGCGAGGCCGTTGCGGATCTCGGGCAGTCCCTCGACGACGCGCGGGTACCAGGTGCGCAGGAACGCGCGGACGGTCTCCTGTACCAGTGCGTTCGGTTGGGCCATGGTCAGGTGGAAGCAGGCGGCGAGGGTGATCGGTCCCGTGCAGTCGTGCGGTGCCACCGGGACCGCGAAGGTGTCCGCGAGGGTCGCGACCTTGCGGGCTTCGGTGAGACCGCCGGTCCACTGCACGTCGACCGTGCAGTAGGAGATCCGGCCCTGCCCCAGCATCGGCAGGAACCCGCGACGGCCCAGCGCGGTCTCCCCGGTCGCGATCGGCACGCCCACCTCGTCGCAGAGCGCGCCCAGTGCGTCCACCGCGTCCGGTCGTACCGGGTCCTCCACCCAGAACGGCTGCAACGGCTCCAACGCGTGGCAGATCTCCACTGCCGCTTGACGCGACCACAGGCCGTGCAGCTCGACCATCAGGTCGAGGTCCATGCCCACCGCGTCGCGGATCTCCCGCACCACCGCGAGCGCCCGGTCCATCTCGGCAGGCGTGATCCTGGTCCCGCCGGAGGCTTCGGCGGCGTGGTCGAACGGCCACACCTTCATGCCGCGCAGCCCCTCCGCGCGCAGTTCCTTCGCCAGCGCTCCGGGGGTGTTCAGGAACGCCGTCAGGTCCTCATACCGTCCTTCGACCGCACCCCAGTTCGATGACGTCTGGCGGGAGGTGTCCTGGATGTAGTCCGGACCCGCGCAGGTGTTGTAGACCGGGATCTCGGCGCGGACCGGGCCCCCGAGCAGCCGCGCCACCGGGAGCCCGGTGTGCCGGCCGAGCAGATCCCACAGCGCGATGTCCACCGCGCCGTTGCCGCGTACCTCGACGCCGCCACCTTGGAATCCGACGTAAGGGGCCAGGAGTTGCGACACCGCCTCCGGTGACGGATGTTCCTGACCAACGAGCAGTGGGGCGACGTGGTCGTGCAGGTAGGCTTCGACGGCGGCGGACTGCATGAACGCGTCGCCGAGGCCTACCTGGCCGTCCTCGGTGTGCAGGACCACCACGCACAGGTTCTTCTGGAAGGCCGGGCGCAGTGTCTCCAGCGCGACGATCCTCATCGACACCACCGGCCTTCCGCGGTACGGATGCTCATGCGAACTTCGCCTCCCGGTCGGCCACCGCGGCCACGTTGGCGGCGTCGACGACCTCCGCGCCGGTGTCATAGGTGAACGACGGGTAGCCAGGGTGGATCTGCTGGGCCAGCAGTGCCGCCGCGACCCAGCCCTGGGCGTAGGGGTTCTGTCCGATGGTGAAGTCGACGCTGCCGTCCTTGATCCCGTTGAGCACCGGGACGGTCATGTCGAACCCGCCGTTGGCGAACCTGCCGACCAGGTTCTTGCTCTTGGCCCAAGTCGACACGAACTGGCACTCGAACGCCGTGCCCGCCCAGCCCGCGATCGAGGCGGGGTCGCGACTGTAACGGTCGTTGATCTTCGACACCGCGCCTGCCTCATCGGTGCCGACGATCAGGTCCTCGGTGGTGAAGGAGGTGCCGTTGGCTTTGTTGTGATCCTCGACAGCCTTGCGGATACCCGCACCGCGCTGCTCCAGTGCCGAGTTGCCCGCCTGGATCTTGCCGATGATGATCGCGCCGTCCTTGCGACCGCCGTGCTTGCCGATGTACTTGAGGATCTGTTCACCGGCGGTCACGCCCGCGGGGACGAACTTCTGTCCGACGAAGCCCACCCCCAGCTTCGCGTAACCCTCACTGGCCACATTGGACAGAATCACGGGGATCTTCGCCGTCAGAGCCGCCTTGATGACCCCGTCGTAGGAGGTTTCGTCGATACGGGTGAGGATCAGGCCGTCCGGTTTGGCGTTGACCGCGTTCTGCATCATGTTCACCACGGCCGACTGGTCGAACGCGGCCGGGCCCATGAACTGGGTGTTCCAGCCCATCGCCTGGCCGAATGCCTCGAACCCCTTCTGCACGGGCGAGAAGAAGCTGTTCTTTTCGTGCACGACGAAGATCACCTTCTTGCCGGCGAGGGGGCCGCCGCCCGACGAGTTCGTCGCGGTGGTGGACGAGCACGCGGCCGCGAGGGCGCCCGTCGCGGCGAGGGACAGACCGCCGCCGAGCAGTGACCGTCTACCAATGGATTTTTCGGACATTGTTCGCTCTTTCCCGGAAGAAGAGATGGGGGTGGCCATGAAGGAACGCGAATGGTGGTGGAGAGCGGAATCAGCGCAGGGCGGATTGCCTGGAGGCGATGAATCGATTGATCAGGACCGCAGTCAGGATGAGTACGCCCGTGGCGACCTGCTGCCAGTTCCCTTCGACGCCGAGCAGCACGAGCGCGTTGCCGATCAGGCCGGCGACCAGGGCGCCGAGCAGAGTGCCGACGATGCTGCCGACACCCCCCGCCAGGCTGGCGCCGCCCACCACGACCGCGGCGATGACGCTGAGCTCGAATCCGTTCCCGGTCAACGGGTTTGCGCTGCCCAGCCAGCCGACCAGGATCACCCCCGCCAGCCCGCACAGCGCGCCAGTCAGGGCGAAGCAGAGAACCTTCACCCGGACCGCGCGGATGCCCGCGTTCGTCGCGGCCTTCATGTTGCCGCCGGTGGCGTAGACGTCATAGCCGAACTTGGTGCGCGAGAGCACCCAACCGAACAGCAGCATCACCGCGGCCATCCAGATCGTCTGCGCGGCCAGCGAGCCGATCGCGTTGCCGCTGACCAGATCGTGGAAGCCCGGGTTGGGCGGTCCCGACATCGGCACGCCGTCGGTAACCAGCAGTGCGGCGCCGCGCAGGATGGCCAGTCCGGCGAGGGTGACCACGAACGACGGCACCTTCGCGACGGTGGTGATGAGTCCTTGGACCAGCCCGATCAGCGCACCGAACCCGACCACGAGCACCGTGGCGAGCCAGACCGGTAGCGCCATCTCAGTGAGCGTGTAGGCGGTCATAACCGACAGGAAGCCGTACTGGGATCCGACGGAGAGGTCGATCTCGCCCGCGATGACCAGCAGCGTCATTCCGGTGCCGATGATGCCGATGAACGCGATCTGCTGCGCCACCGATATAAGGTTGTCGCTGGTCAGGAAGTTGGGCACGAACACCGTGCAGAACAGGAAGATCAGCAGCGTTGCGCTCAGCACGCCGAACTCGTGCGCGCCGAAAAGCTTGCGCAGGGGCGAGGGGGCCGCGTCGCGGGTCGTCGCGATGTCGATAGTCGTGGTCATGACGCCACCTCCGTGTGAACAACGGTGTCGGCGGCGATGTCACCGAGGATCAGGCCGACGATGGTGGCCGCATTGGTGGAGCGCGCATCTCGCACACCTTGGACCTGGCCTGCGCGCATCACCACCACGCGGTCGCAGACCGCGAGCACGTGGTCGACGTTGTGGCTCACCACGATCACCGCGGTGCCGCGCTCCTTGAGCCGGGTGATCAGCTTCAGCACGTTCGCCTGTTGCTCCGGGCCGAGGGCCGCGGTCGGTTCATCGAGCAGCACCACCCGGCCGCCCTGGTGGACCGCGCGGGCGATCGCGATGCACTGGCGCTGACCACCCGACAGACCGCCCACGGGCAGCCGCACCGAGGCGATGCGAATGCTCAGCTCATCGAGCACGCTCCGCGCCTCGCGCCGCATCCGTCCGCGGTCGACCACCAGACCCCGGCGCGGTTCGCGGCCGAGGAACACGTTCGTGGCGACGTCGCGTTGGTCGACCAGCGCGAGGTCCTGGTAGACGACGGCGATGCCGTGCGCGGTGGCATCGCGAGGGCTGCGCAGCTGAACGGGCCCGCCGTTCATCGTGATCGTGCCCCCGTCGGGCCGCACCGCTCCGCACAGGACCTTCATCAGCGTCGACTTGCCCGCGCCGTTGTCGCCCATCAGGCCGACAACCTCGCCCTCCTCGATGCTGATGTCGACGCCACGCAACGCTTCCACGCCGCCGAACCGCTTTCGTATGCCGGTACCGGCCAAGACGGCCATAGGATCCCTTTCAGAGTGAGTCGTTCGTGCCGAAGCCGGACAGGTCGGCGATCGACCGGCTCACCTCGGCGATCAGAGAGGCCGCGTCCGGCGTGGTCGACGCCCGGCGCGTGAGGACGTCGGTCAACGCCGCGTCAAGATCGGTCCCGTAGTAACGCTGCGCGGCCTCGATGTGCTGCGTCATCGCCGCACGCGCACCATCGGGGTCGCCGTTGGCGATGGCGTCCAGGATCACGTTGTGCAGCGGCACGGCCGCCCCGCGCACCACCCGGTCGGAAAGGCTGCGCACCACCACGCCATGCGTGAGCGGCCGGATCGAGCCGAACATGATCTGGATCACCGGGTTACGTGACGCGATCGCGATCGTCTCGTGAAAGGCCGTGTCGAGTTCGGCGAGCCGCGACAGCGCAGACCCCTGGTCGAACGCGGCCAGGATGCGCCGCATATCGGCGAGGTCGTCGCCGGTGCGATGCTGCGCCGCGAGAGCCGCGGCCTCACCCTCCAGCATCGTGCGAGCCACCACGAGGTGCCGCGCGGTCACTTCGCCGCGGCGGGCCAGCAGCAGCGGATCGCCACCAGTACTGCTCGGCCGCACCTCCAGGACGAAGCTGCCGCGGCCGGGCGCAACGCTGATCAGGCCGCGCTCCTGCAACGACCGCAGCGCCTCGCGGATCACCGGGCGGCTCACCTCGTACTCCTGGGCGAGCACTCGTTCGGACGGCAGCCGCGTGCCCGGCTCCCACGCGCCGTCGAGCAGACGCTCTTCGAGCATCGAGGCCACATCGGCGCCGGAGGGAGGTGGCTGGCTGGGGGAACTGGTAAGACCGGTCATGCCGCGGAGTGTTGTCCACGGTCCGTCTCGCCGTCAATACCTCTGACCAGCTGAAATCTTGTTCAGGTGGATGCCTGGCCAAACCGGTCTGACCAGATGTACTCTCCGGCTCACCCACGGTCTGAGTGAGGAGTCAGTCACATGCTTGCCGCCCGCTGGCACGGGCGCGGAGACCTCCGCGTCGAGCAAGTCGAGCTGCGCCCGACGCGCGATGACGAAGTGTTGGTCAAGGTGCACTGGTGCGGTATTTGCGGCACCGACCTCGAGGAGTTCCGCGCCGGGCCGCTGATCATCCCGGCCGACGCCCCGCACCCCGGGAGCGGCCGGATGGCGCCGCTGACCCTGGGGCACGAGGTGGTCGGCGAGGTGGTGGTGGCCGCCAGGGACGGCAGCGGCCCCGCGGTCGGCACCCTGGTCGTGCCAGATGTGGTCAACGGCTGCGGCCGGTGCTGGTGGTGCCTGCGCCACGAGGAGGGGCTGTGCCCTGAGCTGTCCGTGCCGGGCCAGCAGGACGACGGCGGTCTCGCCGAGTACATGGTCGCCAGGGCACGCACCTGCGTACCGCTTCCCGAGGGTCTCGCACCGGAGCGGGCGGTCCTGGCCGAACCCGCGGCCGTGGCCGTGCGTGCGGTCCGCAAGGCGCCCAGTCCGATGGGGGCGACGGCCCTGGTGATCGGTGGCGGCACGGTCGGCCAACTGGCCGCCCAGGCAGCCCTTGCGGCGGGCGCGACCCGCTGTTGGTTGGTCGACCCGAGTCCGTTCCGCCGCGCACACACCGAATCCCACGGTGCGACCAGAGCCTGCGCGCCGGACGAGCTCGACGCCCTGCTCGCCGAACTGGGCCCGCCGGGCTTCGATGTGGTCTACGAGTGCAGCGGCGCACCCGGCCAACTCGACCGCGCCCTCACCGCCTGCCGCCGCGGCGGCACCGTCGTCGCCGTCGGCCTGGGCGGGGAACGCCACGCGATCTCCCTGCCGGAACTCGTGCTGGGTGAACGCTACTTGGTCGGCTCGGCCGCACACCTGTGGGACGTCGACGTCACACTGGCCGTGCACTGGCTGGCCGACGGCCGATTCACCACCGACGGCCTGGTCACCCACCGCGTGCCGCTGCCCAACCTTGTCGATGCCGCCCTCCCACTGCTGACGTCCCCATCCGGCGACGTGCTGAAGGTCGCGATCGATTGCCAGGTCTGACTGGGCGTTTAATATTGATTCGCACTGACCGTTTCAACACACTCTGTCATGATTTGCCACTAACAACCATGGCCCGAAACTCCTGGAAGCTCCCTGCAGACAGGGAGCTTCCAGGGCATTGCTAAGCCAAACGGAATCCGAGGGCTATGTACGAGCTAAACGGATGCCTCGATAACCAATGCAGGGCAGACGATTAGACCCTCAATAGGACGGAGTTACCCGAAAGCCGCCGGACTCGAAGGCGACCTATCTCTACCAAGCATGCCTAAACGCCCTCTGAGAGGGCGTTAAGTCCGTTTCTGGTAGCGGCCGCGTCCGGGTTGTTCGAGGAGTCCTTGGCGGACGAGTCGTCCCAGGCGGGAGCGGGTGACGTTGATCGAGGCCTCGTCGGTGGGCAGGCCGAGGTGCTCGTGCAGATCGCGGACACGGAACACCTTCCCGGGGTGCTCGTTGAACGTGGTCACGATGCGCTGGTAGACGGTGACGGTCTCCGCGGGGGCCGTTGCGTGATCGGGCGGGGTGAGGCCGTCGATGACCTTGCGAGTCGCGGTGAGCTCGGCCAGGCGGGCTTCGGTCTCGGCGAGGGCGGTGGTGAGCAGCACGATCTGCTCGCGCAGGTGGTCGGCTCGTGCGGCGGTCTCATCGGGAGCCGTCGACTGTCGCCCGGGAAAAGTACAGAGCGTTCGTGCCGCGGAGTTTGGCGAGGAGGGCCTCGTGCAGCCGGGGGCCAACCCCGGCCCCGGTCCACAGTGTCCGAGCAGCCGGTGGCCGCAGTCTGCGGGTGGCCGACCGAGGAGAAGGCGACGGTCAGCGGCGCCCGCGTGGAGATCACGCAGGGCTGTGCTGCGCCCCTGTCGCCGCAGCACCCGGAACAGGGTGGGCGTCGGCAAGCCAGGGGAAAACATCGGATCAATAAGCCTCCGCGCAGGAGGAACTGCGGTGGCCGACAAGCGTATGCCGCCGAGGGAGACGCCGATGAGGCTTGCTTGACGAGGCATCAATGCAAGAAATGGCCCTAAAACCAGGCAACAGCAGGCTCGTTGCCGCCTTGAGTCGACGGCTCGATGGGCATATTCCTCGCGAGCAATCTCTCCGCGTCAGAACTATTGATCCCATGTATGCCGTGACTTATGGTGGCTGCTGCCGAGCCCACTGTGAGTGTGTCGCCACCTCCAGCGCGCCACTCTGCACAGTAGGGAGCCGGACCCATGTCCACGGTGCCGATCAACCCGACCTTGAACGCCCTGTACGACGCGCTCACCAAGTAAGGCAAGATCGAATGAGATCTGGCTGGACGGGACCAACTGTGGCCGGACGCCGCCGGCGCTACCACTTCCGTGACGAATCACGATGATCCGTACGCTGCAGCCGACCGCAGCCGTCAATCGAGAACGGCGGCCCCGACGTGTGAGGGGTCGCTGACGAAAACAGGTTGACCATGCCCGTCTCGGAGTGGGTCACGGTGCCCACTGCTGACGATCCCGCGATCGCGGCGGACTCGGTGCGCGGAGGGGGCCGGCACGTCGGGCATGGTGTGCCGGCAGCCGACCGAGTGCGGCGGCCGCGTCCAGGCTCCTTCCTGGTTCTGGGGCCCGGGAGGCAAGCCGGTGTCGCTGGCCGCTCTGCAGAACGTGTAGGTGAACTCGGTGGGCACGAACTGCCAATGGTCCCTGTCCGCTGAT
>NZ_JBHVFU010000089.1:0-23836 GCF_042801455.1 Streptomyces sp. NPDC057565
GGCCTCTCGGACTGCACGG
Source organism: Streptomyces sp. NPDC057565 (assembly GCF_042801455.1). NCBI lineage: Bacteria > Bacillati > Actinomycetota > Actinomycetes > Kitasatosporales > Streptomycetaceae > Streptomyces > Streptomyces sp. NPDC057565. The sequence goes on from NZ_JBHVFU010000089.1 coordinate 20, forward strand.
TCGACCTGGACGAGTTCGCCGATGTGCCGGCGCGCTCCCAATGACTCCCGCCCGCGGTCGTTTCGCCGATCGATCGTGGGCGGGGCACGCCCGCACCCGAGGCCGGCGGTGGTCGGGGTGGGGGCGGGACAACTGCCTCCCTGACCTGGATGGACGGCCCACGCCATGTTCAGGCAATCAGAGAATCGTGGATGAGGAACGGCTAGAAGTGGATCAGCACGACATCGACATCAGGGTGGACGACTGCCTGGTGACTGACCGACCGGGGTGCCTCCGTGTGCTCGCACAGCCGAGCTGCTTCGGGTTTCTCCTCTTTATCGCTGTGCTGCTCGCAGCAGGCGGCATTGCCGATCTCGCCTCGATACCGGGGGTGCCTGGTGAATGAACGCCTCGGCCAGATCCTCTACGTGGTCACGCTCGCCGCGCTGCTTTCCGCACTGGTCCTCGGCATCAAGGATGGATAGCCGGGCGGTGCACCGGACGTGGATAACCGGCCACTGCTGGCGCTGCGACGTGCCCGACGTACCCGTTCTGTGGCTCGGCCCTGTGCAGAGCCTGGAGCAGGGGGACGCCCCGTTCTACTGCTGCCAGCCGTGCGTCCGCCGACTTGAGGCCCTGATCAGCGCCTACCACGGCCAGGGCCCGCACCTGCTTCCTCGCGAAGCGCTATGACCGCACCCCTTGTCGCACGCGAGTGGGCCGAGGGCAGCGTGGACAGCTGCGAAGACCCCATTTCCCAGAGGGAGTGGTCGTGTTTCTGATCTTCACCAACCGGTGCCAGATGAAGCCGCCTCGCGGGAGCCGGCTGACGACGTCCTACCCACCCTGCGGGCGAATACTGCAACTCTCGAATACCGGCACTTCGCCAGTGGCACGCGGACACGGTCGACGCCCTGGTGGTCGGGTTCATGGGACCGAGGCTTCGGCCGCATCACCTCGCCCTCGCGATGGGGGACGAGGGCGTTCCGGTCCGGTTGCCGGCCCGGCTGGAGCCCCCTCTCGCGGCACGTATCGGGTCTGCCCTGACCAGTTCGACCGTGGTGGGAGACCGCAGGGCGCAGGGGGAGACGTACACGCGGGTGGAAACCGACATGGTCGTGGAGGTGCTGGCCGGATCGGGCCGGCACGGGACCCTCACCGTGGTCCGGCTGCGGTGAGGGTGCCACGCCCGACTGCCAGCTAGGAAGCGGGCTCGTACTTCACCACCGTGTCGGAGCAGCCTTTGGCAAGCTTCTCGAGCGCGGCCCGCTCCTTGTCGTCCGCGGTGAGCTTCCAGCGGAGCTTCGTCCCGACCCAGTCGGCGCCGTAGGTGCACTGCGCGGAGGCGGCCAGCGGCAGCCACTCGGCCGGATCCCGGTCGGCCTTGGGCCGGTTCGTCTTCGCAGTGACGGCAACCAAGGAGCGCTCAGCGTCGAGGTCGTTGGCGTATTGCTCGCGACGGTCGGCATCCCACTTCAAGGCACCGACTGGCGGGGAGCGTCATTCCAACTGTGCTGTATTCGAATCTGTCGGTGGTGCCGGCCTGGTGTCAGGGGCGAACGCTATGGTGCTTGGCCGTGGACGCTACTGATCTTGACTACCAGGCCCGAACGCGGTCCAGCTGCATCCCGCCGGAGCTGGTCTCGCGGCTGCTCGAACGAGGCCATGCCGACGTGGTGGAGTTGCAGGCCGGACGCGGGGAGTGGTTCTGCGCGCTGGCGTGGGCACGGGTGCTGGGTGAGCAGGGCCGAGAGACCGAAGCGTTGGAGGCGCTCGCCCCGTACGTGGCGACGGGCTGGTGGACGGCTGTTGTTGCCGCGGCCGAGTTGCTCGAGGGCTGGGGCCGTATCGACGAGGCAATCGAGATCACCCGGACCCGCATGGAGGCCGGGCACCCGATGGCTTTGGAGACCTACACGCGCCTGATCGCCCGGCACGGCCGCGCCGGGGAGGCGTTCAACCTACTCGTGCCGCACGTCGACGACTGGGTGCTCGCCACCGCTATGGTCGACGTTGCCTCCGTGGCCGGTCGCGACGAGGAGGCCGCCGTGCTGCTCGTCGGCCGGATCCGGGTCGACCACTGCTGCGACGGCCCGTGGTGCTGCCGCGGCCTCGAGCCGGACACGGCGCTCGGCCTGCTCGCGACGATCCGTGAGCGCCAGGGCCGGATCGATGAGGCGATAGCCCTGCTCCGCCGCCGGCAGATCACCTCGGTCAACAGCCGCGATCAGCTCGCCGACCTGTTGGCTCGGCACGGCCGGCTCGAGGAACTGCGCGGCTACGCGGCGACCGACGGAAACGGGGAGGCCGTGCGGCGGCTGGCGGAACTGCTGGAGGGGGACGGCGATGTGGAGGGCGCGATCGTCGTATACGGGCAGGCGGACGGTCCCGCGGCCCGGAACCCGAACGCAGCTTACGAACTCGCGCGGCTCCTGGCTCGGCACGGACGGGGTGGAGAGGCGATCGCCGTGATGCGTGCCCAGGCAGACGCCCACCACAGCGACGACTGGATTCACCACGCCTTGTCCGAGCTGTGCCTCGATCAGGGTCGCCCCGCCGACGGCCTGGCCTACCTCGACGCCCTTGACGCCCAGCGCGAGGGTGAGGCCGAATGGGATTTGTACTGGATGCGGTTGCCGCTGATCGCCGCCTGTAGTGGGGTCGACGAGGCGGTTGAACGGGCCCGAGCCCACCCCGAAGGCAACACCTGGTACGCGGCGGAGCACATTGCACACCTCCTTGCTGGTGCCGGGCGCACGGAGGAAGCCGTTGCCGTCCTCCAGCAGCACGACCGCAGGAACAGTCATGACCTCGCCAGCTACCTCGTCGGCCTCGGCCGCGTTGAGGAGGCTCTGGCCGTCCTCCTGCACACGAGCCCCCCGTCACCGCTCGTGCCGACGACACATCTGTGGTCCGACGAGCCACCATTTTGAAGTCCTGACCGAGTACGGGCAATATCGGCCCGTCACTCGATGGTTGGTAGGGCGGCCTTGCGGTTGACGGCAGCCAGCACCGGTGCGCCACCGTCCCGGGTGAACATACGGGCTTCAAGGTAGGCGGTCCAGTCGGTGGCCGCGCGGCGCTCGGCGGTGACGGCGTGGAGTCCGAGCAGGGGTGCGAGGACGGCTGGCGGCAGGTCCCCGGCGAGCTGGACCAGCACGGTGGTGCGGGCCGGCCGGATGGGGATGTGGTGGGCGGCCAGGCGTCGGGCGAGTGCGGCGGCGGACAGGTGCTGGCCGGGGCGGGTGCCGGGGAAAAGCCAGTGGCGCGGTGAGTTCGCCGCCCAGCCGGAAGGAGGTGGTGCGTCGGAAGCGATGCGGGCAAGTTGCTGGCCGAACAGCAGGAGAACCGCGCCGGCGGCCCGGACATCTAGGGGAAGGGCGGTGTCGGTCAGGCACTGGTGGAGGAGCTCCCAGTGGGAGTCCTCATCGAGGCCGACCGGATCCTTCTTGGGACGGTGGGGCACCAGGAGCGGGTGGCTGTGGCTGTGGCCGCGGCGCGCGGCCCAGACCACGAAGTCGCGGACCTCGTAGCGCGTGCTCGGAGCGCCAGCTAGCCAGGCGTCGATTTGGTGCTGGGTGACGTCCGCTAGACCGAGTCCCTGCTCGCGCATGGCGGTGAGGAAGGCCACAGCAGTGTTGATCCGGGTGTAGGCCCAGCGGATGCGGTGGTTCGATCCCGCGGGCCGCGGGCTCGCCTTGCGGGCGCGGGGCAGCAGCGACCAGCGGACGTAGGAGGACAGGAGCAGGGCGTGTTCGGGGTGGCGCTTCACGGTCCGGGCGAGGTGGCGTTCGATGTGGGCCACGAGTTCGTCCCGTTCGGGCAGCACTTGGTAGGTGACCAGGATGCCGCGCAGGTAGTCGATGGTCTGGGTGTCGCCGCGGCCCACGTCGCGGGCAACGCCGTCCAAGGCCTCGTGGGTCGGCGTTCGTTCGGCGGCGGCGAGGTCGGCCAGGAGCCGGGCGGAGTGGGAGTTGCGGACCCAGCTCAGTACGGTCCTCGGTTGGTCGCATTCCCAGCGCAGCCCGCATCGGCTCGAACCGGACGCGAGCGTCACGGCAGGGCGGGAAAGGTTCCGTGCCGTGTTGGGCCACCTGCCCCGCTAGTGCTCTGACCGCATACCTTCGCCGGGTTGAGCGGGTGTGGGGCCATTGATGCCAGCTACCTGGCCGAGGCGTCCGCCTATGCTCGGCTCGTGCAGCCGCTTTCCGATAGCAGCAATCCGTTGATCACGGCGTTCCCAGCCGAGCTTGCAAGCGATGCCGAGGCAGTCCTGGCGGTGATGCCTGATTCTCGACACCAGCCGCATGCCTCGTTCTCGGTCGCTGTAGAGGGCCAGCAAGTTTTGATCCCCGGGCGCCTCTACAACGACGAGCCGCCAACTGACGCGGTGGCGTCGCTTTCGTCGCGCCAACGGCAGCTTCTGCACTGCCTGTACTCAAGGCACTGCGACGGGGTGGTCAGACAGCGTCACCTGGAGAAGGTCGTTGGTTCCACGGACCCATGGGTCGTCCCCTTCGTCGTGCAGCTGGTTGGCGAGTACGTCTTGGAGATCCTGGTCGTCATCTGCGATGAGCTCCGTGATCTCGCCACGCCCGGCACCTGCGGCCACCTCGCCTACGGGCAGTTCATCGTGGATAACCCTGCCTTCTTCGCGCGCACTCAACGGCGGGTCGTGAGCTATTGGAGCTGCTACTACCGGGGCACCTACGCGAGTTTTCGGGGCTACCCAGGATGCACTCTTCTTGACCTCCTACGGTCCGCTGCCTCCGACAGAGCAGGGCATCCCTGGCCCAACTTCGCTCCAGCCGGCGCCAGGGTGGACGGCTACTGCTAGGACGCGGCCGGGCAAGGTCGCCGGGCCGGCCAAGCGGCATCGGCGAGAGGACGTCCGCCCTTCTCGCTGCGGATGCGAGCGCGCTCGCGGCGCTGGGCTGCCAGCACGTCGGGGTGACGGGCATTCGCGTTGCGCCAGCGCAGATAGGCGTGCAGGGCCCGGGTCTGCACGGTGTGGTTGCGGTGGTTGGAGTTGGCGATAGTGAACTGCCTCAGCGGTCCGAAGTGCGCCTCGATTCGGTTGGCCCAGGACGCGTATGCCGGGGTGAAGCCCAGCTCGACGCGGTTCTTCTTCGCCCAGCGGCGGATCGTCTCGCCCTTGTGGGCGGACAGGTTGTCCAGGATGACGTAGAGCGGGGCGCCGTCCGGTCGGGCGGCCCGGATCGACCTGAGCGCGGCCCGTGTGTTTGCGGCACCCTTCTTCCGGCGGTTGATGCCCCAGAGCGTGTCGTTGCCGACCGAATAGCAGCCGTGGAAGTACCTGACGCCGTGGGTGCGGTCGTAGGTCGCCGGGTGCCGCTCGGGGCGACTGGCGGGGCCCAGCCCGCACCGCCGGCGGGGCGGATGCCGAGCGGGCCGAACTCGTCGAATGTGAACACCCGGTCCGGGAAGCGGTCCAGGACCTCCTCGATCCGGTCCAGCCTTGCCTCGCGGTCGGGGTCCGGGGACTCCTTCCACGTCTTGGTGCGCTGGAAGGTGATGCCGCGGCGGGCGAGCAGACGGCGTAACGCCTCGCGGCCGATGCGGATGACCCGTCCATGGACTTTCCGCAGGTAGGCCAGCAGTTTGCGAATGGACCAGCAAGTGATGGGCTGGCCGAGCTTGGTCGGCGGGTGGTGGCCGTCTGGACGACGAAGTCCTCTTCGTCAGGACTGAGCAGGCGGGGACAGCCTCCCGCCCACCGAGGGTCCAGACAGGCCAGGCCGATCTCATTGAACCGGTGGATTACATCCCGCACCGTGTCCTCGTCGGCCTGCACCAGCTGAGCGATCACCAGGACCCGGTTCCCGCCGGCCGACGCCAGCAGCATCATCGCGCGTCGGAAGCGCACCGAACTGGTGCTGCCCCGGCGCACGATCTGCTGCAGCTTCTGCCTCTCCTGGAACGGCCCCTGTTATGAGATCGCTCCCTCCAGCACCGTGATGTCGGCGATCGGCGGCCGACCGTACAGGGCGAGGATCTCGTTGGCGAGGGCGATGGTCTGCAACGGGTTGTCCTGCTGCCGGTGGGCCTCGATGCCTGCGGCGAGAAGCTCGGTGGGCACAGCCCCCGCATCGAGGAGGACGCGCCACTCCGCGGGTGGGAGTTCCAAATACTCAAGGTGGGTGAGCCGGGCGATCTCACAGGGATCGGCGAGAGTACCGGGATAGGCGGAGAGGGTCCGCAGGCGCGGCAGGCCGAAGACGGGGGCGAGGCTGAGGGGCTCCTTCTCCCAGACCCCGAGACTGAGGACCTCCAGGCCAGGGTGGGCGGCAGCCTCGATGCTGGGGACGGAGGCGTGATTGACGTAGGCGACGAGTGGCGGCCGTTCGGTTCTTCTGACCGGCCGGCCGTCGAAGTGACGGTGGACGACCATGTCGGTGAGGGAGTCGGTGACCAGCCCGGCACCGATGTTCTCCTCGTGACTGATGATGATCACCTGCCCGACGTGCCCGTCCGGACCCGGTGTGAGGTCGATGGCGATACGGTCTCCGCCGCCGTTGTCACCGAAGACGATCCAGCCCGGCGAGCCGACAAGCCCCTGCACGGCGTCCTCCGGCCCCGTCTCCACCGCCTCCGTGGCGCCGAACTTCCACAGCACATGCCGGGAAGCCGCGTCGGCGACGTACACCTCGTCGAGAGGAAAGAGCTCGCAGCCGACGATGTCGTACGGATCCCGGTAGTCGTCCCAGTCCTCGTACCGGCTCCGGACGACCTGGTACAGGGCCCTCAACTCGGTGGGCAGCGGCACGCCCAGACGCGCCTCGACCGCTGCGATCTCTTCGTCGGAGGCGCCTACCGCGTCCGGGAGCCGTTCGCGAAGAGTGTGCTGCAGCAGTTCCACATCCGCGGACGGAGCCGGCACTACGCCCGGCACCGGCTCGGGCAGGCGGCGTGCCGGCTCGGGTAGTGCCCCGTCCGCGAGAAGAAGCGTGCCCGGGTGCGCGGTCGCGACACCCGGCTCCGCGGAAGAGCCCAGGCTGATCAGATGCAGCCGGACATCGCTGGGAGCAGAAGTGGCCTCCAGGACGAAGGAGACACCGTCGCTCCCGTTCTCCTTGAGTGCTTCGACGATCTGGCCCACGGCGTCGAACTGCTCCTGGTTGTCGGAGACCTGTGAGGCACGCCCCGGCTGCGGCGGCCGGAACGGCAGCGGAACACTCCATGCTCCGGGACTGATCTGCCCCGCCACATGCCAGCCGGGTGCGGTGAGCGTTTCCGCGTGGGCGGCGTACAACAGGCGCAGCAGGGGTTGCCAGGTGGTGAAGTCATGAAGCGCGGGCACGAGCAGGCCTCCTGAATATGTGTTCGGTGATTCAGATTATGGGTGGGGGCGCCGACATCACGAGGTGCAGACCGGGACGGCAGGGGCCGCCGGGAATTGCGCTTGCCGAAAACCTCATACGACCTGTTCAGGCGACATGTTGGTACTCGTGGAGGATGCCGCCGAGTCGTTGGCGCGTCGTATGCCGAGTTGGGTGATCCGCTCCGGATGGCTGATCGGCGTCGGCAAGGGGTGCACCGGGCGGGCATTGGCGATGCCCTGATGGGGCCCGTGGAGATCTGATGGACGCGCAGTGCACGCTCGAAGCACGCTCTGGGAGGTTCCCGCAGGGTGCCGTATCTTCCTCAAGCGCCGGGATCAACGGAAGCTACTCGGGGGAGTCGCTGTGGGGGACCAAGACAGGAAGTCGGGATCCGCGGATCAGGACGGAATCGACGCAGAGGCTGGATCCGGCGACCCGAAGCCTTCGCCACGGCAGCAGACCCCAGGCACAGGCGGGCCGCACTCCACCTCGCTGCCATCCTCATCTGGGCCCGCGGGTGGAAAGTGCGCTACCGCAGGTCTGTGCTCGGCTGGCGACGCCAGTCCCACTCCGGGTGACGGTCCACCAGCGCGAGAAACTCATTCGCCGGCAGGATCTCGTAATGGTTGGTGTCGATGAGGCCGTCGAAGCCATCGAGAACGTGGCGAAGGAAGACCCGGGCCGCGTTCATGGACTCGCACGAGACATAGACCCCGTACGGCTCGCCGATCCGGGTTGTCACCTGCTCAAGCTCGTCCGGCTCATAGTCCGCCAGAATCCCGCCTGAGAGGTCCAGGTAGTACGAGTGCCCCTGCCAGTAGAGCCTTTCGTCGCCCGTCACAGGATCCGGCACTAGCTCAAAGGAACGGATTCGCCCGTCAAGCGACGGACGTCGCTCCGCGGGAGCAAGAATGATCACAGACGGCCAGGACATGCCTTCACCTCCGCAGCGACAGTATCCGAGCAGCCCTCTCGGGTCGCCCGACTTCTCGTCCGGCGGCCAGGTTGCCGCTTCGCCCCCGGCCGGGCACGAGTTAGCCGTCGCCACCGCTGCCCGCCGCCTCGACCGGGGCGACGTGAAGGTGCAGGAGGTCATGGACGCCATTGGTGGACGAGGCCGTACGCGGACGTACGCCTCCACGGCAGACACGCCCCGTGATCGCAAATGGCAGTCCCCGACAACACAGCCCTCGTCACCGCGGACGTTCGTGTACCGCCCTGACGCCACCTTCTCCCTGCGGGCCGGGGGAGGCGATCTGCTCACCGATGGCCTGAGCGACTTCTTCCGGGTGTGTCAGTTGGGGATGGTGCCCCGCGCCGGCAATCACTGTCACGGTGGCGTGCGGGAGGGCGTCCAGCAGGGACTGTCCCTCAACGGTGAGCGGATCGTGGGAGCCCAAGATGATGTGGACGCGCCCTGGGTAGTGCTGCAGCTTGGCCCGGAGGTCTGCGCGCCACTGTGAGTTCGCGGTGGCGGCCAGGAGCCGGGCGGTGGTGGCCGCGATGGTGCCGCGGCGAAGATCCGCGACAGCCGATCGGAGCGCGGTCGCGTGGCCCGTGGCGTTGGTCAGTCGCTCGGCCAGTGCCGTGGGAGTTGTCCGGCTCAGGTGCCGGCGGGTCAGGGGCGTCCACTTGGCGGTGCGGGGCGGCTGCGCCTGCAGGAAGAACGGTGATACGAGCGTGAGTTGATCCACCGCGTGGGGGTGGGCGGTCGCGGCCTCGACGGCGGCCGCGGCGCCGATGGAGTGGCCCACCAGGTGACGGGCACCGGTCTCGGTCACCAGTGCGGTCAGCCAGGAAGGCCAGTCGTCAGGGCGCCCGGTGCTCATGCCCAGGCCGGGCAGGTCGACGGCGCGGGCGTGTCCGACCGCTGCGACGACCGGCGCCCAGGTGTCGGCGTTGACCGGCAGGCCGGGCAACACCACCGTGGGTGCACCCGCATCGCCCAGTTCGAACGTCCGTATTCCGCCCGGCTTGGTGAACCGTCTGTCATCTGCGGGGGCGTCGCCGAAGCGGTGGGCTGCCAGGTGGTCGGCCCAGCGGCGGATCGTCGTGGCGGTGTCCGGCATGGTCAGCCGGTGCCGGGCGGCGAAGGCATGGGCCGAATCGGTCGGGTAGCGGTCGGTCGACAGGAACGTCAGGGTCTCCGGATCGGCCTTGGTGAGCCAGCGGGGAAGCCGCTTGAGCAGGGGCACCGGAACCCGTGTCCGGGGTGCCTTGACGCCGTAGTGCTCCGCTATGAGCGTGAGCAGGTCGGGCAGCGCGGGTGTGTCGTCATCCAGCGGCCAGTACGCGGTGCGCTGGGTGGCCGCGTCCATCGGCAGCAGGGTCATGAACCGGGCGAGGTAGTCGGCCGCGACCACGGGGACGAACGTCTGCCCATTGCCCGGTAACGCGGGAAGTGAGCCCTGCCAGAGGTCTTCCACACTGGAGGCGAGCCCGAGGTACTGGTCGGACTCCCCGGTGGCGCTGTCACCGATGACGCTGGCCGGATTGACGATGGACCAGGGAACGCCCAACTGCGCTGCCACGTTCTGGAAAACGGCGTCCGCCTCGACCCGGGACGCCTCGTAGACGCCCAGCGCCCGGTAGGTTTCACGTCGGTACTCTTCGCTCCACGGTGCGGGGTCCTGCCCGCCCACGCGGTACCCGGAGACCTGAACCAGGCGGTGCAGGTTCGGCAGTCGCGCCGCGAACGCGACGACCGCGCGGACGCTGTCAACATTGGCACTACGGGCCTCGTCCACCGACATCCCGAACCGGTAGGCACCGGCGCAGTTGTAGATCTCGGTGATGTCGTCGCACTCGCCCTCGATCAGCGACGCCTTGGTGAAATCGACCCGGAGGTCGGCCGGGACCTGGTCGTGCCCATGCCCAGCCAGCCACCGGGCCAGCCGCTGGAAGGACTCATGGCTCCGGCTGGCCGTACTCACTCGAACGCCGGCCTGGCCGAGCGCGAGCACCACGTGGCGGCCGATGAAGCCGCTCGCGCCCAATACCAGTGCGTGCCGGCCCTTCAGGCTCATGCCGAGGCCTCCGAACCCTGTTCCAGCAGTACGGCGAGCGCCTGGGCGGCGCAGTGCAGCGGCTCGGTGGACTGCTGGGCACGCGATACGATCACCGCTCCCTCCACCATGCTGACCACAGCTGTCGCCAGGGCACGGGCGACGGGACGAGGACGGCCGTGCGCGATGAGCAGCTCACTCACCGGTGCGATCCACGACTCGAAGGCATTGGCGCAGGCATCTCGCAGCCGTTCGCTCTGCGCACCCATCTCCAGCGTCACCACCGAGACCGGGCATCCCAGCTGGAAGCCGCTGTCGTCGAGCATCCCGGCCAGTTCGTCGATCACATGGCCGAGCACCTCGCCCGGCGTGGCCGACCCCAGCGCCGATTCGGCTACGAGAGAGCCGAATCGCGCGGCCGCGAGTTCGACGGCCTTCTCTCCGAGGGCTTCCTTCCCCTGGGGGAAGTGGAAGTAGAGCGACCCTTTCGGGGCGCCTGCGTGCTCGACCACCGTGTTGAGTCCCGTGCCGCTGTATCCGTGCCGCTGGATCAGTTCCAGCATCGACTCCGCCAGCCGCAAGCTGGTCTCGGCTCCCTTGGTTCCAACCATGACTGAAGAATAGACCGGTCTATATATTTTGCAAGGGGTCCGGCCCTGGTTGCGGCAAGGTCGGCGTCAGAGCCGCATGGGTGGACTGGCGGGACGTTTCAGAGGTGGTCGCTCGTGAAAGGCCCCTCGGTCTCCTGTCTGTGACCCACGGTGCAAAGTACGCCGCGCGCCTGCTGAGGACCCCGCCTCTTCGCGTCTGCCTCCTTCGTTGGCCCGAACGAGTAGCCGGCGCAATAGATCACGAAGCCGCCAGGGCGTAACCACCGTGATGGCCCGTGATGACCCGTGTGGGCAGTACGCCCTGAGCGTGATCGATTGCCACGACCGCCGAGGTGTTGGAGCGTTCCAGGATGACCGCTTCCATTGCGCATCTCAGCGATCCACACATCACGACCGGACCTCTGGCCGGGTCTCCTGTGGAGGGGCTGCACCGGGCACTGGGGCGGGTTCTCATGCTCGACCCACAGCCTGACTGCGTGGTGATCACCGGGGACCTGACCGACCGTGGCAGCCCGGAGGAGTACCGGGCGCTGCGGGAGGTCATCCAGCATTTCCCGCTTCCGCTGCACCTGGCAGTCGGCAATCACGACGACCCCAAAGGGCTGCTGGCCGAGTTCGCCGACACGCGCTTCGTGGGTGATGGGACGCAGGCGCACTACGCGGTGGACTACCCCGCATTCACCCTCGTTGTCCTGGACTCGAAGGTGCCGCACGCGCCCGGCGGCCACCTCGGCGCCTCGCAACTGGAGTGGCTCGACGGAATCCTCGCCCGCAGGCCGGAAACCCCGGCCGTCGTGTGCCTACACCATCCGCCCGTAGCGGTCGGCATCCCGTTCCTCGACGGGATGCGCCTGGACGACGCCGAGGACTTGGTCGCCGTACTCGCTCGGCACGACAACGTCGCGAGAGTCCTGGCGGGCCACGTACACCGCCCCATCACCGCCGCTTTCGCGGGAAGCGTCCTGGCCACCGCCCCCAGCACCCACCTCCAGAGCGGCCTCGCCCTGCGCGGCGGCGTGCCCAACTACCTTCCAGAACCGACGTCCTTTCTCCTCCACCTCTTCAGCGGATCCGCCTGGGTTACGCACACCGTCCCGATCAGCCACGCCATGGCGCTGATCGCAAGCTTCTAAAGATCGCGAAGTCGCCTGTAGATCCTGGCCAGTTCGTGGAACGCTGCTTTCGGCTCCCAGCTGTCCCCGATCGCCTTGACCACGCCGAAGCTGGCCATGTCCAAGTCGTAGCGCGCGTCGGGTGAGTGGGGCTTCGGCGCGATGAACTCGAACACGTACGCCCCGTAGACCCTCTCGGCCGCGAAGAGCTCCAGTTGTTGTGACAGATAATCCGCCTGTACCTGCTCATTGCGGGTGAATGAGCCTGCCAGTCTGGGAGGATTGGCCGTCCAGTCGATGATGCCGTAACCGGCCGGGCCCATCTCGGCGGCGCCGTCAAAGGAGCAGCAGCCGAACTCGGTGATCACTATGGGCTTGCCGTGTTGATGGAATCGCCGGAGGTTGGTGGCGTAGTCGGCGTCGTTGTAGGCCATCCGGTAGTAATTCAGCCCCACCATGTCGAAGCCGTCCCAGTCCACGTCCTCCCACAGACCTGCTCCGTAGGTCAGGTGGCCGCCGAAGTGCGCCCGGGCCACATCACGAGCGCGTCCGAGTAGGTCGTTCAGCTTCTCGTTGAACTCCGGTAAACGCGGCCACCACTGCGGGTCGGCCAGCTTGGCGGACCGGTCCGCGTGAGTGCCGCCGGGGATGATTCCGGAGCCGAAGACCGTCAGCTCGCAGCCCACATTGAGGGTGACCCGGCCGTACTGCTCCCGCAGTTCTTCGGCGGCCGTGGCGGCTGCAGCGAGGTGGTGCAGCATCGCGTCCGGCTCGGCTTCTATGAGTCGGGGCTGCAGGCTGACGTGCAACCCCAGGTCGAGGGCGGCACCGGCGGTCTCGGTCAGCCGCCTGATGTCGGTGCCGAAGAGGTTGACCGAGGTGCAGTTCAGATCGTTTCGGATGACCGCCATGTGCTGACGGATCAGGCCGCTGGGCAGGGGCTTGCGTGACAGGCCGCTTTCAGCGTAGTTGGTGCCGGTGTCGTAATTGATGCCTTTCCAGACCAGAGCTGTCGTGTCATCTCGCATGCTCGGAGCTTAGACCGGTCAGCTCCATAGAGATCGGCAGCGCGCATAGGACGAGGGCGTCCAACGGCACTGTGTGAAGACAGAGTTGGACACCCTCGCGACCGCACTCCAAGTGAAGACCGACGACCTGCTGAAGGCGTCTCCGCATCTCGCACCATGGCGGCCGGCCGTGGGGATCGCCCCGTAGCTCACCGACGCCGAGCTGGTCACACTGGCGATGATGCGGGCCATGCTGGGCTTCACCTCTGAGGCCAGGTGGCTTCGCCGCGCCCGTTCCCACCTGCGGCATTTCTTCCCGTGCTTACCCAAGCAGTCCGGCTACAACAAGCGGCTGCGCAAGAGCGCCGACCTGCTTCGCCGGGTCACCCGCCTGCTGACCGCCGACACCTCCGTGTGTACTTGCGCTGTGACCAGCATTCACCGGTCTGACGCCGTAGCCGGACTGGCTGATCTCGGCCCGCACCGCATCGGGGGAGAAGCCGAGGACATCGGCGATCAGTGCGATGGTTGGGAAGGCAGGGGTTGTGAGCTGCTGTCGGTTTGCTGAGCTGAAGTGAGTGGTGGTGTGCGGGAGTGAGTCCGGTCGGTGGGTTTGTGGGGGTGGGAACGGGGGTTCTGTGGTCGAATGGGTGACCTTGGCAGTTGCTGCTCGTTGGGCTGGACAGCGGGTGGCTGGCCTTTGAGGGCGGGGTGATGTGGTGGGTGGTATGCGGGAGTTGGCCGTGCCCTTCGTGGTGCCGGGGCCTTGCGGGGTGGCGGTCCGGGACCGTCTCAAGCACCTCACTCCCCGGGACGAGACGGTGCTGCGTGCGGTCGGTGAGCATCAGGGCCGTCTGGCTTCCCGTGACCTCAAGGCGCGCTGTGCGGACGGTCTGGAGCACAGCGCTCAGACGTGGGCGGCGCGTAAGCGGGAGCTGACGAAGGAGTCGTCGTCGCGGATCGCGGGTGCGATCACCAAGGCCACGCACGATCAGTGGGCGCTGGCCCGGCGTTGCCAGGCAGCGCACATCCAGACGCTGGCAGCCGGGATCAACATGCTGCGGCACCGCCTGTCCCTCCCGATCGGGGAGAAGGGCACCAATCGGGCGGCGGGTGGCTACCGCTCCAAGGGCGAGTGGTTCCGCAAGTCCCGCCGTCTCGCGGCACTGGAGGCGCGGCATGCGGCCGTTGTCGCTGAGTGGCAGGCCGGGCGGGTGCGGGTGGTGCGGGGCGGCAGACGTCTGCTGAACACCCGCCACCACCTCGCCGAGGCCGGGCTCATCGAAGGCCAGTGGCGGCAACGGTGGGAGGCGGGGCGCTGGTTCATCGCTGCGGACGGTGAGTCGGGGAAGCGGTTCGGGAACGAGACGATCCGCGTGACCCCGGACGGCGAGGTCAGCATCAGGCTGCCTGCTCCGCTCGCGCACCTGGCCAACGCCGGGCACGGCCGGTATGTCCTCACCTCCCGGATCGGCTTCGCGCACCGGGGTGCGGAGTGGGCCGACCGCATCGAAGCGAACCGGGCCGTCGCCTACCGCATCCACCTCGACACCCGGCGCGGCCGCTGGTACCTCACCGCGTCCTGGCAACGGCCCGTCGTGAAGACCATCCCGCTGGAGGCCGCCCGCGCCCGGGGCATGATCGGCGTCGACACCAACGCCGACCACTTCGCCGCCTACCGGCTCGACCGGCACGGCAATCCAGTCGGTGACCCGCGCCGCTTCCCTTACGACCTGTCCGGTTCGGCCGGTCACCGCGACGCGCAGATCCGCCACGCCCTGACCCGGCTGATCTACTGGGCCAGGCAGGTCGGTGTCGCGGCGATCGGGATCGAAGATCTCGACTTCGCCACGGAGAAGACCCGGGAGAAGCACGGCCGCCGGAAGCGGTTCCGGCAGCTGATCTCCGGTATCCCGACGGGGAAACTGAAGGCCCGGCTGGTGTCGATGGCCGCCGAACAGGGCCTGAGCATTGTCGCGGTCGATCCCGCCTACACCACTTTGTGGGGTGCCCAGCACTGGCAGAAGCCGCTGACCACCGCGCATCGAAAGATGTCCCGTCACGATGCCGCCGGTGTCGCGATCGGGCGACGCGCCCTCGGGCACCCGGTCCGGCGTCGGACGGCACCGCCCCCGCACGACCGGAGTGATCGTGCGGGGCATCGGACCGTCCAGGCCGGACCAGGTGGCCGGGGGCGTGAGGGTACCCGCCCACCCGCAACGGACCGGCCCCCCGGAGGGCCGTCACCGAACGGGACGCGAACGCGGGAACCCAGCGCATCCAACACCGTTCGGGATGCGCCCGGTACGCAACAGTGGGTCCAGGACTCACTCACGCACACTGGCTAGGAACGGTGGCTACTCGTCCCGACTCGATCTTCCTGAGTGTCTCCGGTGAGACACGTGCGTCGAGCGCGATCTCGAGCATCGAGCGTTCTCCCCGGGCCCGACGCAGGAGGGCGCCGAGGCGCTGTCCGCGTGCGACTTCTGTGGGAGTGAGTGACAGTCCCCATTTTAATACCGGTATAGTATGGCCGGTATAGTTATTGGTTCCGTGAGGAAAGCGGCGCATGATCGAGATCCTGAACCCCACCATGCTGACCCGAGCAAAAGACACAGGCGCCCTGGTCGCAGACATCCTCTATGCACTGAAGGGCCGTAGCGCGGTCGGCACGAACCTCCTGGACATCGACCGGTGGGCCAAGACCATGATCGCCGAGGCGGGAGCGCTGTCCTGCTACGTCGACTACGCGCCATCCTTCGGACGCGGCCCGTTCGGCCACTACATCTGCACGGCCGTCAACGACGCCGTGCTCCACGGACGGCCCTACGACTACACGCTCGCCGACGGCGATCTGCTCACACTCGACCTTGCCGTCTCCAAACGCGGAGTCGCTGCAGACGCCGCCATCAGCTTCATCGTGGGCGACGCGCAGCCCCCGGAGAGCGTCGCGATGATCAGCGCAACCGAGCGCGCACTGGCCGCAGGGATCGCCGCCGCCGGCCCCGGAGCTCGCATCGGCGACATCTCCCATGCCATCGGCACCGTCCTCAGTCAGGCCGGATACGCGATCAACACCGAGTTCGGAGGACATGGCATCGGATCAACGATGCACCAGGACCCGCACGTTGCGAACACCGGACGGCCCGGCCGTGGATACAAACTGCGCCCCGGGCTGCTGCTGGCACTGGAGCCGTGGGTCATGGCGGACACCGCCGAACTCGTCACCGACGCCGACGGGTGGACGCTCCGAAGCGCGACGGGCTGCCGGACGGCACACAGTGAGCACACGATCGCCATCACCGAGGACGGAGCCGAAATCCTCACGTTGCCGAATAGGGGATTGAGACTGGTGGGCTCGCATGTTGAGGTGTCGCGTATTCAGCGTGCAGGTTCGACGGCTGATTACTGACTGTTGCCGGTAACGGTGGTCCAGCGGGGGTCGATGCGGCCCAGCCATGCGTCTTGATCGTCGGCCAGTGGTTGCTTCAAGGGAAGTGGGAGGAACCGGCAGGCGAAGGTGAGGCCAGCATCGTCTCCGTCGCCGTGGACGTGGTGTTCCCACTCATCGGGGGTGTCTGCGGGTGCCTGGAGGTGGAAGAAGCTGGTTCGTCGTGGCTGTCCCGTGTCGGGGTGAGGCTTGTCCTCCACGGCGATCTGCCGGACCACTGTGGCTGTCAGCAGGCCGGTTTCCTCGGCGACCTCTCGAAGGGCTGCTTCTTCCGGTCCTTCGCCTGATTTGACTCCTCCCGCCGGGACCTGGGTGCCGGCCTCTGGCATACCGACGTGGTCGAAGACCAGCAGCTCGGGGGCTGAGCGATGCCAGATCACGTATGCGGCGACACGGATTCTGGGTCGGGTCATCCCGGCATTGTCCGTCATCGGCGCCGTTCGTGATCGCCGGGGGCGTATCGGCTCCAGGTGCCTCCGGCCTCGGTGACCAGACGGGTCGCGGTCTTGTCGTGGTAACCGAGGGCCTTGGCGATGACGGGGGCCGGGGCTTGGAGGACGAGGTGACGGATCGATGAGGTCCGGGCGCGCTAGAGGGGAACGCCGAGTCCGCGCAGTCCGTCCCGCAGGGTGCCCGGGTGCATCGGCTGATTCGCCCGGCGGCCGGGGAAGAGCCAGCGGGACTCCGCGTTCACTGCGGCTGTTCTGCCGGGCAGGGCGGTGATGTAGCCCAGCAGCAGCGTCGCGACGGGTTCCGGCACCGGCGAGGGAGGGGCACCGAGCCGTAGCAGGACGTGGGGGAGGACGTCGTCGGTCGTCAGGCGGACGATGCGGCTTACCGGTTGGGCGAAGAGGAGAACCAGGCAGGCGGCGATCCGGACGCGTGGGTCGGAGCTGCCATCGGTGAGTACTCGTCGCAGGGTGGCGAGCCGTTGGTGCCGGCCGAGGGGGTGCGGATTCGTCGTCGGCCTGTTCGGGATGGAGAGGCGGGGCATGCGGCGGGTGTCCATGCACCAGCGCAGGAATGGCTGTGCTGGTCGCCGGGTGGCGTACTTCTCCCCATGCCAGGCGTCGAGGTCCGTCTGAGTCGCCGCGCCCAGAGGGACGCCGCGTTCGACGAGCCACTGGAGGAAGGCTGCGGCCTGGGTGATCTGCTGTCGGCATTCCTGCGTCGTGCTGGCGCCCAAGGGCCCTTCGCGGGCCTTGGCCCGGAGCTTGCGGAGCTGGTGCCAGTGCGCGAAGTGCTGGAGGAGGCGGGCATGTTCAAGGTCCTCGGTGGAGGCGAGGCGTTCGGCGAGCCATCGCTCGAAGAGCAGGAGTCGGCGGTCGATGCGGGGGAGGATGCCGCTGTTCGTCAGCAGGTCGCGGAGGTAGGCGACGGTTCGCCAGTTGGGGAGGTCTTGGAGGGCTTCGTGGGTGAGCGGGACGTGTCCGGAGGCGAGGCCGCGTAGGAGCGCTGGGACCTGGGGGTTGCTCAGCCAGATCAGGCGGCTCTTGGGCCGCTCCATCTTCACCAGCAGGTCGTGCAGGGGCACCAGGCGGGGTTGGATGCGGCCGGTGCCGTCGTCCAGGAGCACGGCGAGCTGGTCGGCGAGCGTGCAGCGTTCGCAGAGGCGTCCGCCCAGCAGCATGCCCTCGAATCCGCACCGGTCGCAGAAGAAGTTGCGGGTGATGCCGGCGCAGTCGCGGCAGACAGCGGTCCCGTCCAGGGCCTTGCCGGGAAGGGGCCGTGTGGTGCCGCAGTTGGGGCACTGCCCGCGGGTGTGCATGGCCCGTTCGATGCAGGTGCGGCAGATCGGCCCGTCGCTCCACTCGGCGGCCTTGGCTGCCCGCCGGCCGCAGCGTGTGCAGTCGCGGACGTGCCAGCGCTCGTATTCGGCCTCGGGGAACATCGGTACAGCGGTTTTCGGTTGGCGGCGCCTCAAAAAGTGCTGATCTGAGCCCTCAGCCCGAACCGGCGACCAGTGCCTCGCCGAGCGGGGTGCGCCGGTAGAGCACCGACCGTCCGGACCGGGCGCGGACGAGCAGCCCCGCGCCTCGCAGGATGGCGAGGTGGTCTCCTACCGCGCCGGGTGCCATGGCGAGGCTTCGGGCGAGGTGGCTGGTACTGGCCGGGGCGTCCAGCGCCACCAGCAGCCGGGCTCGGGCCCGGCCGACCAGAGCGGTCAGCGCGTCCGGTTGGGGGACAGTCTCCTGTTCGCCCCACAGGGCGGCGGTGCCGCGGGCAGGATAGACCAAGGTCCTGGGCCAGGGGTCTTCCAGGTGGGCGGCGATATGCCCGACGAAGACCGAAGGGATCAGCAGGAGCCCGTCGCCGGCGAGGCGGACTGTTCCGCCTCGGAAGAAGCCGATCTCGATACCGCCGGCGCGCCAGGCGATGCCCGGGTGCAGGCTCTCGATGGTCGTGGCCCAGCCGCGTTCGCCGATCACACCCACCCGGTGCACGACATCGCGCTCACAGATCGCGCGCAGTTGCGGCCAGTCCGCGGCGAGCAGCTCGTGCCACGCTTGGTCCATCGCCTCGGCGATCCTGGAGACGGCGTCCGGCGAGTCCAGCACTGCGCGTACGTGGGGATCACGGGCGGACGGGCCGGTCGCGGTGGTGGCGAATTCGAGGCGGGCCGCTTCCAGCGGTGTGGCCCGGATCATGGCCAGGTCGTCTGCCCAGGTCTGGTTGAGGCCGCGTGGAGGCGGGGCGACGAAGTTCGGTCCGCCTTGCGGGGTCTGCAGAGCGAGGGCGGCGTCCAGTTCGGTCTCGCGGCGAAGCCGTTCAAAGGCCGGCATGAGCCGGGCGGCCCATGCTCGCGGCAGCGGCCGATCTTGGCCGGCGAGTGAGCGCAGCAGCAAGCAGAGGTCCAGCGCGGGCGACAGTGCGAAGCGGCTGCGCAGCAGGTCCTCGACGGAGACTTCGAAGCGCAGCACCCGGCCATGCTACCCCGGGACGTCTGTTCCGATTCGTCCAGCGACGAATCATTGGTGAGTGGCGTGGGCGCACGGCGAGGCTGGGCGCCATGACCCCACCCGCCGAACCCGCGCAGGGCAACCACCGTGCCACCTACCGGGAGGTGCTCGCCGAGCCGCGATTCCGGCTGCTCTTCTCCACCCGCACCGTCGCGATCACTGCGGACTCGCTGCGGATCACCACGTTCTCGGTGCTGGTCTTCGCGTCCACCGGCTCCGCGCTGTTGAGCGCACTGGCCTTCGGCATCGGCTTTCTCCCGCAGTTGTTCGGCTCGCTGCTGCTGGGCTCACTGGCCGACCAACTGCCGCCCCGCGCGCTCATCGCCGGCGGCTACGCCTTGGAGTGCGCCGCCGCCTTGCTGCTCGCCCTGGTGCGGATGCCGATCGCGGCAAGCCTCGGTGTCGTGGCGCTGGTCGCCCTCGCCACACCGGTGTTCAGCGGCGCGTCGAGTCGGCTGGTCGCGCAGTGGCTGGAGGGCGACGCCTATGTACTGGGCCGTTCACTGAACAACATCGCTGCCTCCGGCGCGCAATTGTTCGGTCTGGCGCTGGGAGGTGCGGTCGTCGCGGTACTCGGCCCGCACCGGGCGCTCGCGGTGAGCGCCGCCCTCTACCTCGGCTGCGCGCTCGCCATCCGCATCCGGCTACCCCGGCTGCAGCTGGGAGAGTTCGGCGGCACACCCGGCAGCGCTCGGGGCGACGGCGGGGCCGTCCGGGCAAGCCTGCACGGTGCGGGCCTGCTGCTGCGCGGACACACGGTGCGACGACTGATGCTGGCCCAGTGGCTACCGCCCGCGTTCGTAGCGGGCGCGGAAGGCCTGATCGTCGCCTACGCGGGAGGACGCCACTTCGCGCCCGGCTGGTACGCGGTGCTGATGGGCTGTCTGCCGGTCGGCATGCTTGTCGGTGACCTGCTGGTGGGGCGACTGCTACGGCCGCCCACCCGGGAGCGACTGGTGGTCCCGTTGATTGCGCTGATGGGACTGCCGCTGGTCGGCTTCGCTGCCGAGCCCGGAGTGGGCGTCTCGTCCTGTCTGCTGCTGTTCTGCGGCTTCGGATTCGCCTACGGTCTCGGCCTGCAACGGCCGTTCCTGGACGCCCTGCCGCAGGATGGGCAGGGCCAGGCCTTCGGCCTGCTCGGCTCCGGCAGCATGACGCTTCAGGGCGTCGGGCCGGCCTGCTTCGGCTCGGTGGCCGCAGGCGTCGGAACAGGCGGCGCAATCGCCCTGGCAGGCGGCGCGGCGGCGCTTACCGCCGGCTGGATTCTCACCTGGCACCCGCCCACATCCCCGGTCCCCGTCCCGACCTACTCAACGGGATCAGAGGACGGCACCGAACAGCATGCGTGTAGTTCTCCTGCGCAGCAGCCGTCGCAGGTCGGGTCGGCCGCGAGCCGTCACGCGCGCCACCCCCACGTCTCTCTGACAGACAGTCATTCCCGGTAGCTCATGGTGTAAGGAGTCCTAAGCCTCGGCTCTGCCAGCCGTTGCGGACCACGTACGGGATCTTGAGACCACGAACAACCCATGGAAAGGTTCATGCCGATGATCGATGAATTCGCGAAAGACAACCTGCACCGGAGACTGCGGCGGGACCGCAAGGCGCTGCTCTGGAAGCTCGACGGCTTGTCCGAATACGACGTCCGTCGACCTGTGACAGCGACCGGGACCAACCTCCTCGGCCTGGTCAAACACGTGGCCACCGTCGAGGCCAGGTACTTCGGCGAGGTCTTCGACCGCCCTTCCCCGGAACCGCTGTGCCGGTGGCAGGACTCCGACGGTAGCGATCTGTGGGCGACCGAGGACGAGACCCGCGATCAGATCATCGGGTTCTACCGGCGCACGTGGGAACACTCGGACGCGACGATCAACGAGCTTCCCCTCGACGCCCCCGGCCACGTGCCGTGGTGGACGGAGCCTCATCCCAACACGAACCTGTTCGCCATCATGGCCCATGTCCTCAGCGAGACCATCCGGCATGCCGGGCACGCCGATATCCTGCGCGAGGGCCTCGACGGCCGGACCGGGCTGCGCGCCGAACACGAGAAGCAGATCGACGAGGAAGCCCGTGCAGCCTACCGCGCGAAGATCGAGCAGGCCGCCAGGACGGCCGCATCAATCAAGGTTTAGTCAGACGTATCAGGCAGCCTGACATCAGCTCCCCTACCGGCGCTTGCGATTTCCGAGCATCCGGCCACCCGATATGCCCGCGTCAGCCGATGCGGGCGTTCAGTCCGCGCCGTCGTCGTCCTCGTCCAGGTCGAGCGCGTCCGCGTCGCTCAGCGGGCGCAGGGCGCCGGCGGCCGGGGGCGAGGCGGTGAAGCTGTAGCGGCCGAGCAGGTTCAGGTTGCGGTGCTTGAGCGGGGAGAGCCGGGTGATGTCCTCCTCGCGGATCTCGCGGATCTCGCGGATCTCGCGGTCCTCGGCCTGGAGCTGGGCGACGGCGGCGTCGATGTAACGGGTCGCCCAGAGCACGATGGCGTTGAGGACCAGGCCGAGCGAGCCGAGCTGGTCCTCCATGCCGTCCCGGTACGCCTGGTGGATGGTGCCGCGCTTGCCGTGGCACACGTCCCGGGCCAGCTTGTGGCGGGACTCCTGCACGGTGAGCTGCCGATTCATCTGCCTCCGGTAGGCGCCGTCGACCGGATCGACCACCCGCAGCAGGTGCTCAGTCTTGGCAATCCGCCCGTACTCCGCGAACGCCGCACCCAGCGGAGTCGGGCGCCCCTCGCGTCCGAACATGCGCAACAGGCCGTAGGCACGGACCTGGTTGGTGACCAGGGACCCGGCAACCTTCAGCATGCAGCCTCCAGGTGCCGCATCACCGCGGTGAGCATCGCCGTGCGCTTCGGCTCCGACGCCCGCTCCAGCAGTGGCGCCGTCGACCCCAGCGCGTACTGGGCCAGCGCCGCCATCCGGTTCGGCGGGATCTGCGACAACTTCAGCCGACCGAGCCGGTACGCGCCGATCTCGTCCACCCGCTCCAGCGCGCGGGCGAACGCGGTGCCCGTCGTCCGCGTCGGCGGCCGGCGCAGCCGCTCCAGCTCCGAGAGCCCTCCGGCGTCTTCAGCGCCGCCACCAAGTCGCCGGGCAGCGCCGGGTCCGCCCGCCGCGCGGCGCCCGCGACCGTGGCGTGCAGCCGCTTCTCCGCGACCTTCCGCGCCTCCGACACCTGCCGGGCCAGCACCGACACCCTAGGCAGCAGCACCCGGTGACGGCGCAGCCAGCCCACCGCCTGGTTGAACAGTGCCACCCTCCAGGCCCCGGCCCCCGTCATCGCGAAGGCACTCGGCTACCACGACAAGACCGCCACACGGCTTGTTACCGAAGCCGGCGGAACCTGGAGCCGATACGCCCCTGGCGACCACAGCCGGTGATCGCTACAAATCTCCGGTCTCGCCCGTTTCCACGAAACGGACGACGCAGCGGCGGACGTGCTCAAGGAACTGCGGCAGATTGTCGGCGACCTTGTCGAACTCTGCACTGTCCAGGGACGCGGTCCGAGACCGGTGGATCGCGCCGCCCCGGTCTGCGACATAGAGGATGCCCCCACCATTCGAAGCGATCACCATCCCGTGAGGGTCGTCCGCTTCCGAGAGGGAGACCGGCCCTTCCTCCGCGAGGCGGTGCAGGACATCGCACGCCGAGTGGACGAAGAAGCCGTTGCCCACGTCTGGCAGCACGACCTCCCCGATCGACTCGTAGAACGTCAACAGATCCTCAAATCCCTGAAGTTCCCGGCCATCGTCATGGACAGCCCGAAGATCCTCTTTACTGGCGGTCCGGACTTCATTCGTGCCCGGCTCGTAGCCGTTCGTCTCCTCGAACGTCAAGACCATGGAGCTCACCGCATCTGTGATCTCGTCATGCCACCGTGACAGCCATGCAGCCGAGTACGAAAGCTGATCCATGGCCCGGATCATGCCACCGTCGCCTTCAACGCGGACCCAGGGACCCCGCATGAGTGGTTGACGCAGAGTGATAGAGCCCCGCATCCCAGCCTGAATACGCGACACCCCAACATGCGAGCCCACCAGTCACAACCCCGTAGGCGCGCTGCCGACAGGACTGCGAGCAGTACTTGCGGGGAGTCGCCCCCCGGGACGGAGTCAACGGGTTGTCGCACGACTCCCGCTCGCACACCGGAGCAGCGGCGGCAGGGGAACTCTGTTCTTCACTCACGACAGCGACCGCAGTCAGATGCCGTGAAACATTCGGGCCTCACCCCCACATAACTAAGGCGTGCAACCCACTCCCTAGTGTCCTGAGTCTTTGATTCGGTTTAGATATCCGGTGAGGCGTTCGAAGATCTCGTCGGCGGTCTTCGTCCAGACGAAGGGCCTGGGGTTG
>NZ_JBHVFU010000090.1:0-22853 GCF_042801455.1 Streptomyces sp. NPDC057565
GACAAACCCCGAATGAGACCCGACCCGCAACCAAGCGGCACAAGGCCCACGTCGGAGCAGCCGGCTGCACGGACAGCACACCACCCAGGCGTGCCCGTTCCGCGCAGACACCAGGCGGACATCACAGCATTACGTGATGACTCTTAGTTGAACGTCGAGCCGAGCTGCGCGCGCGTCGAGACCGTGCCGAGCGTGCCCGCGCCGAAGGTGAACGAACCGGTTGGCGTCACCCCGGAGGAAGTGGACTTGAACACCCACACCGAGCCGGCGTCGGCGTTCTCGCCGGGCGCGCCGACGATCAGCTCGGCGCGACCGTCGGCGTTGGTGTCGACCAGTTTGGCGGCCGCCCCGAAGCGGTCGTTGTTCTCCGCGACGCCGGGTACCCCCGTGGTGTCCTGCGAGTAGCTCTTGGCTCCCGTGCCGGTGAGGCCGAAGGCCGTACCCCGCAGGGTGACGACCGAGCCTGCCTGGCTCCTGCCGTCGAAGTCCTCACCCGGAACGCCGATCGACACGTCCTCGTAACCGTCGCCGTCGATGTCGGCGACCTGGACGGATTCACCGAATGCGTCGTTGTTCTCGGCGACACCCGGGATGCCGGCACTGTCCTGGTTGAAGGCCTTCGCCCGAGTACCGACCGGGCCCGATCTGCTGCCCGGGACGTAGGTGATCATGCCGCCGTTGGCGGTCGGTATCTCCACGTCGCTGTCGTAGCCGTCGACCGCCCGCCCCACGACGATGTCCTCGATGCCGTCGTTGTTCACATCGCCGATGTCGAGGCTCTCGCCGCCCTGGAGCCAGCGGCCGTTCGCGGCTCTGACCGAAACGGGTCCGGTCAGTCCCGCTTTCGTGCCCGTCCAGTAGCGGATGTGCCGCCAGTCGTACTCGTCGACGGAGTTGACCACCGCGGCAAGGTCGGTCACCCCGTCGCCGTTGATGTCGCCCGTGGCGAGACCCAGAAGTCGCATGCCGTCCGTGTCGGTGATCCGGACCGTGCTCCGCGCGGAGCCGTCGCGGCCGAACGGCCCGGACAGCACGCGCAGGTTCAGGTAGTTCTCGACGCCGACGACGTCCAGGTCGCCGTCCCCGTCGAAGTCCCCGCCCCTGACCGTGCGCCCGAGTCTGTCGTAGGCCCCGTCGCCGAGAGCCAGTGTCACGGAACCGGAACCCGACAGCCCCTTGGCACCGCCCCAGATCACCGCGAGCGAGCCCGCGTCGGCGACGGTGCCGACATCCTCGCCGGAGGCACCGACGACCAGATCGGCGTACCCGTCGCCGTCCAGGTCACCGGTGGTGACCGAACTTCCGTACGCGTCCCCGGCCTCGGCGACTCCGGGGATGCCGGCGCTGTCCTGGTGGAACACCTGCTTGGTCGAGGCCTTCAGGCCCGTCGACGAGCCGTACATCACGGCCACATATCCGGCCTTCGCCTTGCCGCCGACGGTCGCCGAGGGCACGGGGACCGCCACATCGGAGTATCCGTCGCCGTTGAAGTCGTCCGGGAGTTCCGCGACGGGGGCTGCCCGGTCGATCGCGATCCCCTGCGCGTGCGCGATCACAGGGGCGGTCATGGCGCTGCTCACTGCGAGCGCGGTGGCGAGTCCGAGGTTCCATCGCAGTGCACGTCTGTTCATGTCACTCCCAGTGCTCTGTCGCTGTGCTGCGTCGGGGTCAGTGGGTGAAGGCCACGCCGAAGCGGGCCGGGGCCGTGCTCATGTCGACCGTGCCGCCGGCGAGCGAGAAGGAGCGGGCGGTGATGCCGGAGGCGGTGGAGCGGAATTCCCGGACCGCAGCAAACAAGACCGGCAGCATGGGCAAACGGTTGTACGCCCCCGTCACCTGACGTGCGGCCACCGCCGCAGCGCAGCCGGGCCTCCCCCACGGCCGTGACCCCTGACAGGCGCGGCGCTGAGCTCCTCTGAAGGGGAACGTGGCCCGAACACGCCTGCCCTGACGGTGCAGGGCCTCCTGCAACTCGGTGCAGATGTCGCCCTCCACACCGAACCCGGAACGCCCCCATCTGTTCAAGCACCGAGGAGGAGCAAGTCGCGCGTCACCGACGTCCCGGGACAGCACACCTGGGCGGCTGTTGGCATCGATCACGACCTGCAGATTCGTCGGGTACCGGTGGTTCTTGCCGAGGTCGGCGATGCTGCGGCGGGACAGCCTTCAGAGCGTGCCGGAGCCCTGCGAGGGGGTGGCCGCAGGGGGGCGGATGACGGCGCGGCCGCCGTCGAGGTCGACGGTGGAGCGGTTCGGCGGGGCGCCGTCCTCCTCGTCGTCACGGAGCAGCAGGGCACTCTGACGCTCCTTGAGTTCGCTCTGCTTGCCCGGTGAGAAGGTCGCGTGCAGCTGCTCGAATCCGGTCGCCGACACCTGGCCCCGGCGCCCGCTGTTGCGCCACGGCAACACCCCCGCTCGCCCGGCTCGCAGCATCAACTGGTCGATGAACGCGACCAGAGTCAGCCCGATCACCAGTCCGGGCAGCGTCATCAGTGCCACGAATTCCATCTGGCGAGTATCGCCGGAGCACCGGGCGTACGCATCTCTCCGGAGCACGAGCGTGCGGGCCGTCGCCCATCGGCGACGGCCCGCACTCCCTCCTGTACCGCTGGAGAAGTCAGCCGTTGGGGAGGATGACGGCGCGGCCGTTGATCTTGCCGTGGTGCAGCCGCTCGTACGCCAGCGGCGCCTCGTCCAGGGTGTACGTCTCGACGTGGACCTCGACCGATCCCGCGCGGGCCAGGTCGAGGACCTCGGCGAGCTCGGAGCGCGATCCCCAGTACGGGGAGGTCACCGTCGTCCCGTAGGGCAGGGAACCGAAGCCGACCGGGAGGGCGCCGCCGCCGATGCCGACGATGGTGACATCGGCGTCGATCGCGGCCGCCGCACCCGCCGTGGTGACCGTGGGAGGTGCCCCCACGAAGTCGAGGACGACCTGCGCGCCGACGCCGCCGGTCAGTTCGCGGACCTTGGCCGCGGCGTGCTCGTCGGAGAGGACGGTCTCGTGGGCGCCGACGGTGCGGGCGAGGGCAAGCTTCTCCTCCGTGACGTCGAGGGCGATGACGCGGACGGCCGTCATGGCGCGCAGCAGCTGGATCGCCACGTGGCCGAGACCACCGGTGCCGATGACGACGGCGGTGGCGCCGGGCACCAGCTTGGGGAGGGACCGCTTGATCGCGTGGTAGGGGGTGAGCCCCGCGTCCGTGAGCGGCACTGCCTGCACGGGGTCGAGTCCGCCGAGCGGCACCAGGTGACGCGGATCATCGACGATCATGTACTCGGCCATGGCCCCGGGCGAACCGAGTCCGGGCGGCGTGATGCCGAGCTCCTTCGCGCGCAGGCAGTAGTTCTCCTTGCCCTCGGCGCACTTGACGCACGTGCCGCAGCCCCAGGGGCCGTAGACCGCGACGGACTCGCCGACCGAGAGACCGGTGACGCCGTCGCCGAGGGCGGCGACGGTGCCGACGCCCTCGTGGCCGAGAGTGAGCGGCAGCGGGAAGGGGATCTGGTCGGCGGGCCAGCTCATCACCGCGATGTCGGAGTGGCAGACGCCTGCGGCGGTGACCTTCAGCAGGACCTGGCCCGGTCCGGGCTCCGGGTCGGGCACGGTGACGACCTCGGGGGCGGCGCCGACGGTGCGGTACTGGACGGCCTTCATGGGGTTCTCCTCGCTCTCACTTCAATTCGATGTTTCCGGCTCCCGTGCCCCCGTCCGGGATTCAGGACGCGGAGTAGCCGCCGTCCACCAGGTGGTAGCTGCCGTGGATGAAGGAGGCGCGGTCGGAGAGCAGGAAGGCGGCGAGTTCGGCGACCTCCTCCGCGGTGCCGAGGCGTCCGGCCGGGTGCAGCGAGATGAGGTGATCGCGGGCCGGGCCTTCGGTGTTGCGCAGCAGGGGTGTGTCGATGAAGCCGGGACCGACGGCGTTGATCCGGACGTTCTGTGCCGCGTATTCGAGGGCCGCCGTCTTGGTGAGACCGACGACGCCGTGCTTGGCGGCGACATAGGCGGGGGATCCGGCGAAGCCGTTGGTACCGAGGATCGACGACATGTTGACCACGGCGCCGCCGCCCGCGGCGACGATGGCGGGGAGTTCGTACCGCAGGGAGTAGAACACTCCGCTGAGGTTGGTGGCGACGACCCGGTTCCAGTCCTCGACGGCGTAATCACCGGTCGGGGCGCTCGGGCCGCCGATGCCCGCGTTGTTGACGGCGAGGTGCAGGGCCCCGAACGTGTCGACGGCGAATTGCACGCCCGCTTCGACGGAGGAGGGGTCGGTCACGTCCATGGCGACGGCGGCTGCCTTCGCGCCGGCGCCTTCGAGTTCGGCGACGGCCCTGCGGGCGTTCTCCTCGTCGTAGTCGGCGACGACGACGGCCGCGCCGCCCGCTGCCAGCCGATGGGCCAGCGCCAGTCCGATTCCGGAGGCGCCGCCGGTGATGAGGGCGGTCCGGCCGGCGAACTCCTGGTCGGCGGGGGTGGGAGAGAGGCTCATGATGGTGCGTTTCCTTCCGTGGTGCTGTGCGGCGCCGGCCCGGCGGGGCGCTGTGCGAGCAGTTCTCCGCAGAGGGCGTCGAAGGCCTGCCCGACCAGTCGGGGCAGGGCGTCCGGCTGTCCGCCGCGGACCCAGGCGGCCTGGGCTGCGAGGAGCGCCCCTGCGCCGGCGGCGACTGTGACGGCGGGACGGATGTCCAGCCGTGGGTCGACGCCGAGCCGCTCCGCGACGATGGCGACCGAGTCCTCCTGGGCGTCCACCCGGATGTGGTGGAACGCCGCGTAGAGGGTCGGCTCCTCCTCGGCGACGACCAGCAGGTCGAAGATCCGGGGGCGCCGGTGCCAGGCCTGTGCCTCGGGGTCTTCGAGCCAGTCGAGGACGGCGCGGCGGTAGGCGGTGAGCGGGGGTTCGTCGGTGGGGCGGGCGCGCAGGGCGTCATTGATCCGGTCACCGTCGCCCCGGAGCGGGTCCAGGACTGCGGCTTCCTTGCTCGTGAAGTACCGGCTGAAGGTGCGCCGGTCGACGTCCGCGTGTTCCGCGATCTCCTCGACCGTCACGTTCCTCAGGCCGCGGTCGAGTACGAGCTCGAAAGCGGCCTGCGCCAGTGAGTCCCGGGTGCGACGGGCCTTGCGGCTCCGCCTTTCCGGGGTCTTCCGTTCCGGATTCATGACTGCACGGTACACCCATAAATGTCCCGGCGCGACATGAGTCTCGTCGGGACACTTGGGTATCGGGTCTCGCCTGTCCGTCACCACTCGCTGAAGGTCTGTGCGGCCCTCCGGGCGCCCTGACCGGACATCGCCCCGGACTGTCGGCGACGGTTGCCGGTCGGCGCCTTGTGCAGGGCGAGCATCGCGATGTCATCGCGTCGTACGCCGCCGGAGAAGGCCTCCAGGTCCGCATGGAGCGCGTCCAGCACTTCACTCGGTCCGTAGCCGGCCCAGCGGTCGAGCCGGGTGTCCAGCGGGTAGAAGGCGCCGGAGGCGTCGCGGGCCTCGGTCACTCCGTCGGTGAATGCCAGAAGCGTCGCACCGGCCGGGAAGTCGAACTGCTCCGCGCCGCGCGCCTCGCTGCTGAGCTCCGCCATGCCCAGTGGTACGGAGGTGAGGCGCAGCGGGACCGCGGCTGCTCCTCCGTCGTGCAGCAGGTGGGGCGGCAGATGACCGCAGTTGACGGCCTCCACCCGGTCCTCGCCCTCGAAGCCGAGGACCAGGGCCGTGACAAAGCGTTCGACCTCGCCGGTCTGGGCGGAGAAGGTGTTGTGCCGGGCGACCGCGTCCTCCAGGGCGTCCACCACTCCGGTCAGGGTGGGCTCGCGGATGGCCGCCTCCCGGAACGCGCCGAGCGCGGCGAACCCCGCACCGATGGCGGCGATCCCCTTGCCCTGCACATCGCCGATGACCACCCGGGTTCCGTACGGGGATTCGACGACCTCGTAGATGTCGCCGCCGACCAGTCGGTCCTCCTCGATCGGCGCATAGACCCCATGGGCGACGACCTGGTCGGTCACGACGGGCAGCGGGCGCAGGATCTGCCGCTGGAGCGCTACGGCCGCGGAGCGCAGCCGGGCGATCTCGGTGGCATGGCGGATCCGCAGCAAACAGGAGCCGACTCCCAGGACACAGGCCAGGACCGTGAAGCCGACACCGACGGCGACGTCCCAGAACGTTCCCCCGGACACCAGCCGGGAGGTGACGACCACCGCCATGATCCAGGCGGCGGTGTACCCCGTCTGCCGGACGGTGCCGAAGACCGAGACGAGGGCGGGCACGACGACGAGCAGCGGCACGACCCGCAGATCCTCGCCGGTACGCACGTCGAGGAGCACGATCACGGCGGTCAGCAGAAGCAGGCCGCCGAACAGCACGGCGTCGCCGACCCGGGGCGCGGAGACCGCGGCCTCCCCCGGATCGGTTCCCACCACCGCCGCACGTCGGTCCCCGATCGTCACGCCACTGCCTCCTCGTACCGGTGCCGGCCTGTTCCCGGCCTCCGCATCCAGTCCACCCGGATCGGACAGCGGCCACACGGGGCCAACGGCCTCAGAGGCAGGGTCGAAGGTCCTCGGTCGGGGTCTGCCGGTGGTGTGCGGTCCAAAAGTCCCGGGCCGAAGGTCCCGTGGCTCCGGCCGCAGGACATCCGCCACCCGGCAGGGAGGAGAGACGGCTCACACGTCAGTGCAGGGCTGCCACCTGCCCGCCACCCGTACCACCGGTGCGTCCGGACACCGGCAGCTGCTGCGGCACGACAGCGGAGAGGAACGACGTCCGGCGGCGGAGCCGGAAGCCCAGGGACTCATAGAGCCTGATCGCGTTCGTGTTGGTCGCGGAGGCATGCAGGAACGGGATGTCGCCGCGCTCCCTGATCTCGTGCGCGACGGCGAGGACGAGGCGGCCCGCGAATCCCTGACCTCGTGCGGACTCGTCGGTGCAGACACCGCTGATCTCGCTGTAGCCGGTCGGGTGCAGCCGCTCCCCGGCCATCGCGACGAGTGCCCCTTCGCGCCGGATGCCGAGGTAGGTGCCGAGCTCGACGGTGCGCGGCAGGAACGGTCCGGGGC
This sequence comes from Streptomyces sp. NPDC057565, assembly GCF_042801455.1. Lineage (NCBI taxonomy): Bacteria > Bacillati > Actinomycetota > Actinomycetes > Kitasatosporales > Streptomycetaceae > Streptomyces > Streptomyces sp. NPDC057565. Next base: position 7,054 of record NZ_JBHVFU010000090.1, read on the forward strand.
GGGTGCGTTCGACCAGGGCGAGCATCTCCGGCACATCGGCCGGACCCAGGCGGACGGCCTCCGGATCCGGGGCTGCTGCCAGTCCGGCGTCGACCAGCTGGACGCCCTCGGCGTGAAAGGTGATCTCCCAGTCGCCGGGCGGCGGTTCGCGCAGGGCGGTGAGGGTGAGCGATGCGCCGGGCCCGGCGAGGGCGGCGGCGTCGGCCCAGTCGTCGGCATCCGGGGTGTCCGGAAGCGCGAGCCAGGGCGCCACATCGGTGGGGTAGCGCAGGACGCGGCCCCGGCGTTCGGCGAAGTGGGCGTGCGGTCCGGTCAGCGAGGCGCGGGCCGGGTTGTCCAGCGGGTGCCCGGACGCGGCGTTGGGCTGTGGAGCACTCATGCGGCAGCCACCTCGATCACGATCTTGCCACGGGTGTGTCCGCTCTCCACCGCACGCAGTGCTGCGGCCGCTTCGCCGAGCGGAAAGGTCTGTGTCACGTAGGTCGTGAAGGCTCCGTCGACGACGAGGCGTGCCACCTCGTCGAGTACGGCTGCGGTACGGGCACGGGCGACGGCCGCCCCGCCGAGCTCGACGGCCAGCGGTTTGCCTCCGGCGCTGATCAGCCGCTTCCGGTCCGTGACCAGTTCGGCCACAGCCCGCAGGTCGTCGCCGCCGACGAGGTCGTAGACAGCGTCGATGCCGTCCGGTGCTGCTGCCCGTGCGCGTTCGGCGACGCCGGGGCCGGACGGGACGTGCACGGCGCCGAGCGATTCGACGAAGTCCTTCTTGGCCTCGCTCGACGTGCCGACGACCCGCAGGCCGAAGTGGCGAGCGAGCTGTACGGCGACCACGCCGACGCCTCCTCCGGCACCGGTGATCAGCAGTGTCGAGCCCGGTTCGAGGTCCAGCTGGCGGAGACCGTCGTACGCGGTGGCGGCCGCGACCGGCAGGACGGCCGCCTCCGTGAACGGCAGGCTGTCGGGCTTGTGGGCGGTCACCGCGACGGGCAGCAGTGCGTACTCGGCGTACCCACCGCTCAGCGGGTTGCCGAAGACGGCGTCGCCGACCTCGAACCCCTCGACTCCGGGGCCGACCCGCTCGACGATCCCGGCCACCTCGCTGCCGAACACGGCGGGGAACTCCGGCGCCGTGCTGCCGGGCCGGAGGTACCCGTCGCGGAGCTTCCAGTCGACGGGGTTCACTCCGGCCGCCCGGACCGCGACCAGGAGCTCCCCGGGCCCAGGGGTCGGTACCTCCTGCTCGACGAAGGCTTCCACCTCAGGCCCGCCGTTGCGGGTGAATACGTACGCCTTGGGCATGAGCTCCCTCGCTCCGGTTCATGGCATCGGCTGTCGGCACCGCCACCGTGGCTTGCAGCAACGAAAAGTCCATTCGGCATGCACGTATTCCCGGGGTCCCGGAGTGTTCACAGGGCCGCAATGATTCCGGATCGAGCTGCATAGGAGCAGGTCGGAGCCGTCCCGCGGGCCGGACGGGCGGCACTCGGGGCGCCCGGATGCGGCGGACCTGCCAGGGTGGTCGTCCCGGATCCCGACCGCCGGTCACCATCCGCCATGCGAGGGGGCCGAGTACATCGAGCGGGTTCCGAACCGGTACGCCGGCCGTGGCCCAGCCGTCGGCCCTCGATCGACACTCCCTTTCACTACCTTTTTTGATGCTTTCTCAGCGATTGAACCCTGCCAGGCGTCCACGACCTGGACGTTCATGCGCCACCCTTTGACGCCTCCCCAGCATTCGTATACCGTCCCCGCCCAGTTGGGCAGTTCTAGTGGACAGTCGCGAGATGGGTGGTTCCCGATGACATCGGAACCGGGTGGAGACTTCAGCCGACGGCGCCTGCTTCGGCTCGCCGGCGCAGGGATGGGCGTACTGGCCGCGTCCGGTGTGCTCGCCGCCTGTGCACCCCAGCCGGCCGACGGTTCCGCCGAGGGCGGTGGCACCGGCACGAAGGGCTCGGGCGCCGAGGCGCAGGGCGCCGACGTGCCGATCGACCAGCTCACCATCGCGCTGCCCTCCTCCATCTCCACCCTCGATGTGGGCCGCGAGTCGGGCGTGCTCAACTACATGGTCGCGGTGCTGGCCCAGGAGTCGCTTCTCTCCGTCGCCCCGTCCGGCGAACTGAAGCCGGGGCTCGCCACGTCCTGGAAGCAGCCCGATGCCCGGACATACGTCTACACACTCCGCCGTGGTGTGACGTTCACCGACGGCACCCCGTTCACCGCGGACGACGTGGTCGCCTCCATCGAGGCCATCCGTGACCCGAAGAACGGCTCGGCCCTCTCGTACGCCTACGCGGGTGTCCAGTCGGTGAAGTCCACCGGTGACCACGAGGTGACGATCCGGCTGAAGGCGCCGGACGCGATGTTCGCGTGGACGACCACGGCAGGCGGACTGCTCATCAGCAGCAGGGCGTTCCTGACCCGGAACCGGGGCAAGATCGGTACGGCTGCCACACTGCTGCTCGGCACCGGCCCGTACAAGGTCACCGAGTTCGCCGCCGACGACCATGTACTGCTGGAGCGCAACGACGCCTGGTGGGGCGAGAAGCCCGCCATCCAGAAGCTCAAGCTCTCCTTCGTCCCGGACGCCGGAACCCGTCTGGTCGCGATGAAGTCCGGTGCCGTGGACGGCGCGCTGAACCTCGCGTCGGACGAGGCCCGCGGCTGGGAGTCGGCCGCCCGCGTCACGTACACCGGCGACCGGTCGGTGGTGTCGCTGGCCTTCGACACGGCCGAGGCCCCGTTCGACGACCTTCATGTGCGGCGCGCGGTGGCCCATGCCACCGACCGCGAGGGCATGGTGAAGGGCATCCTGCACGGCAAGGCCGAGGTCGCCGCCGCGCTGCCCTCGCGCGACATGTGGGGCGATCTGATGTCGGCGGACGAGGTCCGCTCCGGCTACGACGCGATCCCCGCCCTGCCGTTCGACATGGAGGCCGCCCGCAAGGAGCTGGCCAAGTCCTCGGCGAAGGACGGCTTCACGGCGGAGCTGCACTATCCGAACAGTGGTCCACAGCTGGGCAAGGCGGCGCTCGCACTCGCCGCGTCGCTCAAGAAGATCGGCATCACGCTGAACGTCAAGGAGATCACCCTGGAGCAGTGGGTGGCGGAGCTCGGCTCCGGCAAGCAGCCGCTGCAGTTCCTGTGGTACTTCCCCGTCACCGGCGACCCGGCCGAGCTGGCCGACCCCTATCTCCATGCCGCCGCGACGGCGACGGACATCGCGCACTACGACAACGGGGCCGTCAACACCGCGCTGGACACCGCCAAATCGGCCACCGACAGGGACGTCCGCGGCCGGGAGCTCATGAAGGCGCTGCAGACGGCGGGAGCCGACCTGCCGTATCTCCCGCTGTGGTGGGCGCAGACCGCGACCGCGCTCGCCAAGGACTTCGTGCTCCTGGAGCAGGGGCCGTTCGCGTTCATCGGCCCATGGGCCACCAGGATCCGCAAGGCCGCCTGAGCACCCCGACGCCCCCTCTCCCCCATCGGACAAGAAACGGACCACCATGCCCAGCACCGCCGCGCCCAGGCAGCAGCCGCAGCGGCGCGCCGCGATCGTCGTGCGGCACGTCCGCGAGGCGATGCTGCGGCTGGTCCATCCGGCCGAGGCCCGGGTCAGCCCGGACGGGCGCGCGGTCGCGGTGACCGCCGCCGGTCCGGAAGGCGTCGAACTGGTCCTGACCCCGGTCCCGGCCGGGCTCCGGGACGGGGAGGCGGCGGAGGCGGCACCCCCCGTCCTCCTCCCGCCGCCCCGGTCCGCCGCTCCCGCTCACCGTCACAGCCCGCGCTGGCTCCCGGACTCGCGGACCCTGCTGCACATCGCCGAGCCGGCAGGACCCACCCCGGCCCTCGCCCGGCTCGCCGCCCTGGACACCACGACAGGAGCGGTGCGGTCCGTCGCGACCGCCCCCGGCGCAGTCGAGGAGCTGCTGGTCTCCGACGACGGGCGGCAGGCGCTGCTGCTGTGCGCGGAGGACGGTGCCGAACGCGACGGCATGAACCTGGGGCTGCCGGTACGACTGGGAGCCGCGCCCGCACCCGAACGCTTCGCCCCGGGCACCGGCCGCCGCTCCCTGCATCTCGTCGACCTCGCGAACGGCACGATGTGTGAGGCCGGTCCGGCCGGGCTGACCGTGTGGAACGTCGCCTGGCGCGGCGGGACCACCGCCGTGGCCACGGTCTCCGAGGACACCCTGCCCGCCGGCTACTACGGCGCACGGTTCGCCGCCCTGGATCTCGACGCCCGTACCGCACGCACCCTGTACGAGCCGGAAGGCCAGTTGGGCGCTCCGGCCCTCGCCGCGGACGGTCGGCTGGCGGCGGTCTGCGAGGGCATCTCGATCGTCGCCGGGCGCCCGGTCGTGATCGATCCGGTGACGGGCCGTACGGAGGTCGTGCCCGGTGTCGAGGACGCGACCTGGTTGCAGTTCGACGGCAGTGCCGCCGACGATCATCCGGGTTCACTCTGGTTCGCGGGCTGGGACGGTACCGGCTCCCGCGTCGGCCGCGCCGGGCGCTCCCTGTGGTCGGGCGCGGTGACGCTCAGCGGCGCCGCGTTTCAGCCCGCCCTCTCCCTCAGCGCCGACCGGCGGATCGCCGCCACCGTCCTGGACGCGCCGGGGCGTCCCGCCGAGGCCGTCGTCGCCCGCACCGGCGGTCCGGACGCCTGGAACTGGTTGGCCGTCACCACCTTGAACGCCTCCGCCGGTTCGCCGCTCGCCGAGGTCCGTACCGAGGAGACCACCTGGTCCGCGTCCGACGGCCGCGCAGTGGACGGGCTGGTGCTCTCGTCGGGTGCCCCGACCGGACCCCGCCCCCTCGCGGTACTCGTGCACGGCGGCCCCGCCTGGCTCTGGTCCGCCGGATACGCGCCGGGCGATGTGCTGGGGCTCGCCCCGGCGCTTGCGGCCGCCGGCTATCTCGTCCTGCTGCCCAACCCACGGGGCAGCAGCGGCCGGGGCCTCGACCATGCGCGCGCCGTGGTCGGTGATGTCGGCGGCGCCGACCTGGACGACGTGCTGTCCGGCGTCCGCCATCTCGTCGACGCGGGCCTCGCCGATCCGGACCGGGCCGCCGTCCTCGGACACAGCTACGGCGGGTTCCTCGCCGCTCTGGCCGCGATGCGCACGGACGTCTTCCGTGCCGCGGTGGTCGTCTCCGCGCCGACCGACTGGCTGAGCTTCACCCACACCAGCAACATCGGTGGCGGTTACGACCGTACGTACCGCATCGGCAGCGGCAGCACGGACGACCGTGCCGGGCTGATCGCGCGCTCCCCCGTGTTCGCGCAGGGGGGCGGCGGCACACCGACCCTGATCGTGCACGGGTCGGCGGACCGGGTCACTCCCGTCGGCCAGGCACATGAGCTGTACCGCTCGCTGCTGCGGACCGGACGGGCGCCCGTCGAGCTGTACGTGTACCCGGGCGAAGGCCATGAGTTCACCGACGGCAGCCACATCCTCGACGCCGCCGCGCGGGTGGAGGAATGGCTCGCCGCCCACCTGGGCACCGGCGCAGCCACCCCCGCCCTGCCCCATCGGACCGCCGTGCCGGGGGGTGCTTCCCCCGAGCCGATCCCCGGCACGGCCTCTCCGGTCGGTCCGGAGGGTGCAGTCCCCCGTGCACCCTCCGGACCGACCGCTCCCGGACGGAGCGGCTCTGCCACCCCGCCGCCGACCGCAGTCCCGGACGGGAGCGAACAATGACCGCCAACGGCTCGCGGCTGCGCGCGACCCTTCCCCTCGGCTTCGTGGTCCGGCGCCTCGCCGGCACCGTCGGGCTGCTGTTCGTCCTGTCCGTCGCTGTGTTCGCCCTGCTGCAGGCCGCCCCCGGCGACCCCGCGCAGACCCTGCTCGGACCGCGCAGCGCGACTCCGGAGGCGCTGGCCGCCGTACGGGCCCGCTTCCACCTCGACAGCCCGCTGGCCGTGCAGTACTGGTACTGGCTCAGCGACGCGGCCCGTTTCGATCTCGGTACGTCGATCCGCACCGGCGAGAGCGTCGCCGCGGCGATCGGCAGCCGGCTCGTCCTGACCGGTCAGCTGGTCGGCCTCGGTTTCGCCGTGGCGCTCCTGCTGGGACTGCCGCTCGGTGTTCTCGCGGGCCTGCGGAACCGGCGGGGCACCGACCGGGCGGTGCAGAGCCTCGGCGTCGTGGCGCTGTCCACACCCGCGTTCGCGGGCGGGCTGCTCCTCATCTACGTCTTCGCCCTGATGCTCGGCTGGTTCCCGGCGTACGGCCCCGGCGAAGGTTCGGGCACCGACCGCCTGATGCATCTGGTGCTGCCGGCCCTGGCGCTCGGACTCGCCGTCACCGCCGTCCTGCTGAAACTGACCCGGGCCGCGGTGATCCGCGAACTCGACCGGGAGCACGTCACCTTCGCCCGCGCGCGGGGGGTCCGGGAGCGGGACATCCTGCTGCGATACGTGCTGCGCGGCACCCTCGTCCCGGTCCTCACCGGCATCGGTCTCGTCCTCGCCTATCTGCTCGCCGGCACCGTGATGGTGGAGCAGGTGTTCGCGCTGCCCGGTCTCGGCTCCCTGTTGGTTGATTCGGTGACCTTCCGGGACATCCCCGTCGTCCAGGCGGAGGCGCTGCTCATCGCCGCCCTGGTCTGTCTGGCCGGTCTCGTCACCGACCTCAGCCAGCCGCTGCTGGATCCGCGGTTGCGGACCGCGTCCGCGGCGAAGGCCGCGGCAGGCTCTGCGGCAGCGGTCTCTCCCGGCCGGCCGGCCGACGTCCGCGAGGAGGAGGGCCGATGAGGAAGCGCGCATCGCGCCGCAGGTACACGCCGCTCACCGTCTGCTGCTGCGTCGTACTTGTGCTGTTCGCGCTGGCCGCGGCCCTCGGTCAGCTGGTTCTCCCCGGCTGGGACGCACAGGATCTCGCCACCGGCGCCGTCATGCCGGGAGGTGGTCACCTCCTCGGCACCGATGAACTGGGCCGGGACATCGCGCAGATGGTGATCGCCGGGGCGCGCAGCACGCTCGCCGGTGCGGCCCTGGTGGCGCTCGGTTCGATGGTCATCGGCAATGTGCTCGGCGTACTGGCGGGCTATCGGGGTGGCTGGACCGACGTCGTCGTACGCCGCTGGGCCGATCTGCTGCTCGCACTGCCGGCCCTGCTCGTCACGATCGTCGTCGCCGGAATCGGCGGCGGTGGATACGCCCTGGCCGTCGGGGTCCTCGTCGTACTGACCTCACCCGGCGACATCCGGCTGGTGCGCGCCGCCGTCCTGGAGCAGCGCCACCGCGCCTATGTGGAGGCCGCGGAGACGCTGGGGCTGTCCCCGTTCACCGTGATGACGCGGCACATCTGGCCCAACGTGCTGCCGGTGGTGGTGGCCAACACCCTGCTGAACTTCGCCGGGGCGATCGTCGCCCTCAGCTCGCTGTCCTTCCTCGGGCTCGGTGTGCCGCCCGGCGCCCCCGACTGGGGCCGGATGCTCTCGGAGAACCGGACCCTGCTGTACGACAACCCGTCCGCCGCCCTGGCACCGGCGGTGCTGATCATCGTGGCGGCGGTGGCGCTCAACCTCCTCGGAGACCGGCTGTTCGAGGCGTTCTCCGACCGCGGGAGGTCCTGATGGCAGTGCGCCCGGCAACGGACATGCGTACCGCTCCCCCGGCACCGGAAGCCGATCCGCTGCTCGCGGTGGACGGCCTGCGGGTCGCCGCGACGGCGGGCCCGGGCGGCCCGGTCCCCATCCTGGACGGCATCTCGCTGGAGGTCGCCCGCGGCGAATGCATCGGCATCGTCGGCGAGTCCGGCAGTGGCAAGTCCCTGGCCATGCGCGCCGTGGCGGGACTGCTGCCGTCCGGGACCTCGGTCACGGGCGGGTCCGTACGGATCGACGGCGAGGAGGTCCTCACTCTTGCGCCGCATGAGCGGCACGCCCTGCGGGGCCGAAGCGTCACTCTGCTGATGCAGGACCCGTTCACCATGCTGCATCCGCAGCTGACCTGCGGACGTCAGATCGCCGACGGGCTGCGCGACCCGGACGGCGTGCTGAGGCGGCGGAAGGGCAGGGCGGCCAGGCACGCGGAGGTCGAGCGGCGTCTCGCCGAGGTCGGTCTCGGTCCGGAGATCGCCGACCGCTACCCGCACGAACTCTCCGGCGGCATGCGGCAGCGCGTCGCCGCGGCAGCGGCGCTCGCAGGCGACCCGGAGCTGCTCATCGCCGACGAGCCGACCACCGCCCTGGACGCCGCCAACCAGCGCGCCGTCCTCGACCTGCTGCGCGGACTCCAGCGCGACCGGGGCATGGGGCTGGTTCTCATCACCCACGATCTGCGGGTCGCGTTCTCCGCCTGCGACCGGGTGTACGTGCTGTACGCGGGCAGCGTCCTGGAACACGGGCGCGCCCAGGAGCTGGAGTCCGGCCCCCGGCATCCGTACACGGCGGGCCTGCTGGCCTCCGAGCCGTCGGTCCGAGAACGGTACGCCGAACTCCCGGCCATCGCGGGCTTCGTGCCCGCTCCGGGCGCCCGGAGCGGCGGCTGCCCGTTCGCCGACCGGTGCGCGCACGCGGCTGCCGAGTGCCGGGCGGCTCCGATGACGCTGCTGCCCGTGCCGGAGCCCGTCGCCGCCGAGCGCGGGACCGGGTCGGGTCCCGGCTCCGGCGCTCGTTCCGGGCCGGGCGCCCGGCTGACCGCCTGTGTGCGGGTCGGTGAGATCGGCGATGCGCTCGCCGTGCCGCGGGCTCGGGTCCCGGCCGTGCTCCCCGAAGGACCGGAGAGTACGGCCGCGGTGCGGGAGGAGAGCGACGCAGCGCTGATCGCCACGTCCGTCGACCGTACGTTCCGGTCACCTGCCGGTGACCATGCGGCTCTGCGCGACGTGAGTCTGATCGTTCCCCGTCACACTGTCGTGGCTCTGGTCGGCGAGTCCGGCTCCGGCAAGACGACGCTTGCCCGGATCGCGGTCGGCCTGGAGACCTTCGACACCGGCACCGTGACCGTGGGTGGTCTGGCGCTGTCCGCCGGGCGCCGTCCCGGCACGACGGACCGGCGCCGCCTGGCCGAGCAGGTGCAGATCGTCTTCCAGGATCCGTACTCCTCGCTCAATCCGTCGCGTACGGTGGGCGCGACCCTGCGCGAGGCGCTGACGGCCGCCACCGGCAGGAGCGGACGCGACAGGTCCGTGGCCGAGGTGGGGGCGCTGCTCGAGCGGGTCGGGCTGCCCGCCTCGTACGCTTCCCGTCGCCCGGCGGCTCTCTCCGGCGGCGAGCGGCAGCGGGTCGCTCTGGCCAGGGCCCTGGCCGCCCGGCCACGGCTGCTGATCTGCGACGAGGCGGTGGCAGCGCTGGATGTGTCGGTACAGGCGCAGTTGCTCAATCTGCTCACCTCGCTCCAGCGGAGCGAAGGGTTCGCGGTCCTGTTCATCACCCATGACCTGGGGGTGGTGCGGCAGATCGCCGACCGGGTGGCCGTGATGTATCAGGGCCGGATCGTGGAGCAGGGCACCGCGGCCGACCTGCTGGACACCCCCGCGCACCCCTGGACGCGGCGCATGATCGAGGCGCTGCCCGAACGCACGGATGCGGGCGACCAGGATCTGACGTCCCGGCAGCCGCGCCGGTAGAGTGTGCCGCTGACCTGCGCGTACGACAGCGAGGAGGAACGGTGTCAGAGGACCACGCCGCCGCCGGCCTGCCCGCGGCCCCACGTCCACCGGGCACCCAGCAGCCCGGCGCGGGGACGGTGCGTGCATCGCTGGCCGGGAACCTCAACCGCCGTCGCCTGGCGCGTGGTTGGAGTCTGCGGGAATTGTCCGCTGCGACCGGCGTCAGCAAGGGACTGCTGTCCCAGATCGAGCGTGCCGAAGCCAATCCGACCGTCGATGTGCTGGTGCGGATCGCCGATGTACTGGACACCAGTTGCACGGATCTCCTGCGTCAGCCCCTGCTCCGGCCGGAGATCATCCGCGCCTCGTCGCTGGACGAACCGGACGACGAGACCTCGGTCAATCTGCTGTTCGCCGGCCATGAGCTGGGCCGTATCGAGATCTACCGGACCCGTCTGCACCCGCATGCGCAGAGCCAGATCAGCTCGCACGGCGCGGACTCCGTGGAGTACGTGCTGGTGATGTCCGGCCAGGTGACACTGGTGGTGGACGACGTCCCGCATCTGCTGGAGACGGGGGACACGGCGCGCTTCTCAGGGCTCAGCAGCCACTACTACACGACGCAGGACTCCCCCGCCGTCACCCACACCGTCGTGGGATACCCGCGCGACTGACCCGCCCCGCGGCCCGGTCCGGAATCGATTTCGACTCAACTGCCCACCGATACGGGCCAGTCGGGCCACATCGGGCGGACACCTGTGGCAGTCTGATAGTGACCGTCCCACCGGGCTCCCCCGTACCGGTGGGGCGGTTCTGTGTTCTTCCGCTCCTCACCTGCACGGATGCGACACCGGATCACGAACGTTCCCGGCCATTCGCGCCGATTGGCCGGATCGACTCACTCTCTCACGCATGAGTGCCCCTGCCGGGGGCAGGCGCATACACCTCATGGCCTACGACCAGGGGAGCGTGACGAGATGACGGCGCACAGAGCGCGGACGACCGGTGCAGACGCCCCGGGCATGACCGGCTCGGCGAGCGAACTTCCGTGGATCGAGGATGCCGGAAAGGTCGCCCCGAAGGACGCGCGGGTCCTCTCTCGCCTGTTCTTCGACCGTCTTCAGCTCCTCGAGGAAGGCACCCCCGCCCATCAGTACGCACGCAACACGCTCATCGAGATGAACCTCTCGCTCGTCCGGTTCGCCGCGGGCCGGTTCCGGAACCGCGGCAGCGGCGACATGGAGGACATCGTCCAGGTCGGCACGATCGGGCTGATCAAGGCCATAGACCGGTTCGACCTGTCCCGCGAGGTGGAGTTCACCTCCTTCGCGGTGCCGTACATCGTCGGGGAGATCAAGCGGTTCTTCCGCGACACGAGCTGGGCAGTCCACGTGCCGCGCCGGATGCAGGAGTTGCGGGTCGACATCGCCAAGGCCAAGGAGTCACTGGCTACGGAGTTCGACCGCGACCCCACCGTGCCGGAGCTCGCCGAGCAGCTCGGGATCGGCGAGGACGAGGTCGCCGAAGGCATCGTCGCCGCCAACGGGTACACCGCGGGATCGCTGGACATGCCGTCGGATCCGGCGGGCGCGGGACGGCTCCACCCGCCGGGGCGCACGCTCGCCGACGCCCTCGGCTCCCCGGACCCCGGCATGGAGACGGTCGAGAATCTGCACACACTCGCCCCGCTGCTGGGCCACCTCGACGCGCGCGAGCGTCGCATCATAGACATGCGCTTCGGTCAGGAGATGACGCAGTCGCAGATCGGCGCGGAGCTCGGCATCTCCCAGATGCATGTGTCGCGGCTGCTCAGCCGGATCCTGCAAAAGCTCCGCAGCGGCATGTTCGTCGAGGAGCGAGAGACGACGAGTGAGGTGCCGGCCAGGGAGGCCGCCACCAGGTGGAGTCGTATCTCGACCACCACGCCGCCAAGCTCGTGCACCGTTTCGACGCGGGCAGCTACGTCACCCTCACCGAAGCGATGAACGGGCACGACATCGGCCGGGACCGGGGCGGCATCGCGCAGGCGCTGCACCGTGCGCGTATGCCCTCACTCGTCGCGGGCGTCGACTCCGACCGCCTCTGTCCGCTGCATCAGCAGGCGGAGTTGGCCGATCTGCTGCCTGGCGCGGACCGCCTGCGGGTCCTTCAATCTCCTTACGGACATGACGGCTTCCTGATCGAGACGGCCCGGGCCGTCTCTCTGGTGAGGGAGTTGCTCTCCGGCTCCGCCGACGGTCCACCCGTCTGAACTGTTGTCCGTCCACTCACCATCCCAGGAGTGTTGATGAGATCCGTTCACCTGTCCGAGGCCGGATACGACCGAATGCGACTGCGGGAGTGGTCGCGCGGTGTCGCGCGGTCCGCCGGGATCTACCGCCGCGATCTGCTGAAGTTCGTGGCGGCCGCGTCGGTGGCCGGAACCGCCACGGCCGCCCCCGCACAGGCAGCCGTCACGCCGGCTCCCGGCATTGTGAAGCCACTGCCGCCGGAGCTCTTCACCGTGCGCGGCACCAACGCCGAAACCAATTTCGCGGCGCTGCGGTCCACGGGGCTCCTCACTCCAGCCGATCGCTTCTTCGTACGCAATCACACCGTGACGCCGAGGATCGACGCGGCGGACTGGCGGCTCTCCGTATGGGGCAGTGGGCTGACCGGCCCGGCCGTGGACTTCACCTAAACGGAGCTGCGCGCCCTGCCGTCCGTCACCCGCACTGCTTTTGTCGAGTGCGCCGGAAACGCCCGCAGCTTCTGTGCGACACAGCAGAACCAGCAGGTCAGCGGCACTGCCTGGACCTTGGGTGCGATCGGTACGGCTCGCTGGCGCGGGGTACGGCTCGCCGATGTGCTGCGACGGGCGGGGATCGGCAGGGACGCGGTCGACGTGCTGCCGCGCGGGCTCGACAACGAGGTCATCAGCGACGGGACGAACCTGGGGCGGGTGCGGCGTCCGCTGCCGGTGTCGAAGGCACTGGACGATGTGCTGCTCGCGTACGAGATGAACGGCGAGCCGCTGCCGCCCGACCATGGTTACCCCGTGCGGCTCATCGTGCCGTCCTGGGTCGGCATCGCGAACATCAAGTGGGTCGGCGACATCGAGGTGAGTGCGGAGCCCCTGCTCTCGCCGTGGAACACCGGTCTCTACCGGCTGTTCGGCCCGGCGTATCCGCCGGAGGGCGGCGCACCGCTGACCCGGCAGACCCTGAAGAGCGCGTTCGAGCTGGCGCCCGGTGCGTCGGTTCCCGTGCACCGCCGCCAGGTGCTGACGGGGCGGTCCTGGTCGGGAGGGGTGCCGGTGCGTTCCGTCGAGATCAGTACCGACGGCGGCACCCGGTGGCGACGCGCCCGGCTGCGCGACGAGCCCCGGAGCGGGAGCTGGGTCCGCTGGTCGGCCGACTGGCTGCCGAAGGAGCGCGGTTCCGCGGTCCTGCTGGCACGGGCGACGGACCGAACGGGCCGTACCCAGCCCGATGTGGCGGTCCACAACACGCAGGGGTACCTCTTCGACGCGGTCGTACGGCACGAGGTGCGCGTGGTCTGAGCGGAGCCAGGTGCGGCCGGCAGAAAAGACCCGGCATCTCCGGGACCCGGCTGACAAGAACTCGGTATGCCGATCAACTCCCCCGCGCCCCTCGACCCGTTGGAACCGCTGCTGGCCGAGCCGGCGTGCGGACGTCTCGTCATCGAGTTCGTCCGCCGGCTCGGGATCGGCGAACCTGGCACGGCGAGGACACGTTCCGCAAGGTCGACGGGATCTGGCTGATCGCCTCGCGCACCACGTTCCTGGCGTTCGGCGGGGCCACGGAACGCGTGGCCCCGGCGCCCGCCGCGACCGGGGACGGTCAGTCGTCGTCCTTCTCGGCGGGGCGGCCCGCGTAGTAGGTGGCGATCATGTCCTCGCCGCCGTGTCCCGCCTCCTCCGCGCGCGTGAACCGGTCCGCCGACGCGGCGACGAGATCCAACGTCACCCCGGTCCGTTCGGCGGCTGCGAGGATGAGGCGGGTGTCCTTGAGTGCGGTGGACAGGGCGAAGCTCGGGGTGAGGTCGCCGGAGAGGACCGCGGCAGACTTGCCCTGGAGATACGCGGAGTCCAGCGGGCCGCCCTTCATCACGTCGAGGAACGACTGCGGGTCGATGCCCAGCCCCTCCGCGAGGTTCAGGCACTCGGCGATGCTGCCCACCATGTTGATCACCCAGGTGTTGACCACGAGCTTCAGCCGCGAGGCGGCGCCGGGTGTTTCGCCGACCCAGACCGTGCGCTGTCCGATCGCGTTCAGCACCGGGTTCACCAACGGACGGACGGCGGACGGACCGGAGACAAAGACCGTCAACGCACCCTGTTCCGCGGGCTGCTTGGTACCCGCAACCGGGGCATCGAGATAGACGAGCCCCAAGTCAGCAGCCCGCTGGGCAAGTTCGGCGGTGGCGTCGATTCCGACGGTGGAGCTCTGCAGCAGGACCTGGCCGCGTTGCGCCCCGGGCGCCGCGGCGGTGAGTGCGGCGGCCACGGACAGTCCGTCGTTCAGCATCGTCACGATGACGTCGGCGCCGCGTACGGCTTCCTCCGCCGTTTCGGTGACCGTGGCGCCGTCGGCGGCGAGGGGGGCCGCCTTGGCCTGCGTACGGTTCCAGGCGCGGACGTCGAGTCCGGCGCGGAGCAGGCTCCGGGCCATCCCGGATCCCATGATCCCGGTGCCGAGGACGGCCACGGTCGGCCGCTCGGGGATGGCATTGGCAGAGGTGGACGTCATGAGAGCAAGGGTCCCTTCGTCGGCGCGTGGTCGGTGCGAGGTCAAGGGTGCCGCAGCGAGCCCTCCCGTACGGCGGTGTGCACGGCTCGGGCGAGTCGCGCCCCCCAGGTCGAGCGCGGGCCCGCGAAGGGTTCCCCGGCCGCGCCGGGTCCAGGCTCCGGTGAGGCGATGCAGACCGCGTCCGTGGGGGTGCCGGAGCAGTCGAGTCCGGCGTCCAGGAGCGCCTGGACCTTCGCCTCGGTGGCGGTCGCGACGGCATTGACCAGGGCGGCGTCGGAGAAGGCCACGGGGACGGTCACGACGATATTCACCGTGCCCGGCGACAGCGGCCCGGCGTGTCCCGCGGCCGGGTCGGCGGCCCAGCCCCGTACACCCAGACCGGTGGTGGCGGTGGCGGTCACGCCCTCGTCGTCGGCGACGGTGTACGCGGTGACATCGGCCGCGGTCATCAGTCCGGCACCGGGACCGGTGAGCGCTTCGGCGGCGGCGATCTCGGCGAGGTGCCGGTCGGGGTCGAGGCGCGGATAACCGCCGGGCACCTGGGCGTTGAGGATCCACTCGCGCATCCCGATGCCGCCGCCGAGTACGGCGCTGCTGCACACCCGCCAGCCGGGTCCGAGCCTCCAGACGAGGTGGTGCAGGGCGAGACCGTCCTCCTGCCGGGTCAGCAGTTCGCCCCGTTGCCCGGGTGGGCGGACGCGTACGGAACGGATGGTGCACCCCCGGTGGCACGGCAGGACGACGGTCGGAAACGGTCTGTCGATCATATGCGGCAGGTGCGGCACCGCTCCGTGCGGTGCCGCACCTCTCTGTCGGAGCGGGTCGGACCTCGTCGCGGGCCATCGCGATCAGACGGTCGAGGACGGCGGCATCGGCGCGCACACCGTCGTAGGCGTAGGCGTAGGCGTCGGTGACCCAGGTCCGCAGGCCTCGGACCCGGTCCAGCGGGGAAGGCTCGCCGTGGCGGGCCTTGCCGGCGGCCCTTCCGCGGTGCGGTTCCTCGCGCCGGCCGAACGGCTCAGGGAGGTACGGGAGTTCCGGCCGACGATGTCGGCGGAGCGGGCCCGGCGGACGGCCGAGAACGCCGACGGGGCGGCGTATGCCGACGCGGTGTCGGAGTACGCCGCCCCGGGACGGGACGAGTTGCGGGAGGCGGCCCGCGCTGTCACGGCGGTTACTCCGGGTCGCTGTTGAACTTCGCCTTCGACCAGTAGTAGCCGAGCACGGTCAGGCCCAGGCACCAGGCGATGGCGAGCCACCCGTTGTGGCCGATCTCGCTGCCGAGCAGCAGCCCGCGCAGGGTCTCGATGGCGGGCGTGAACGGCTGGTACTCGGCGATCGGCTGGAACCAGCCGGGCATGGAGTCGACCGGGGTGAAGGCGCTGGAGAGGAGTGGCAGCAGGATCATCGGCATCGCGTTGTTGCTGGCGGCCTCGGCGTTCGGGCTGACCAGGCCCATGCCGACCGCGATCCAGGTGAGCGC
>NZ_JBHVFU010000091.1:0-22118 GCF_042801455.1 Streptomyces sp. NPDC057565
CTCCACTCGGCGGCACCCACATCTCCCGCCTCGAAGCCCTCATGCTCGCGGCCTGACAACCCGTTTTGCGGATTCCTCAGCAGAGTCCTTCAGGCCGGGGAGGAATGGGTCCTTGGAGCGGAGCCGTGAAGCGGCAGAGTTCTCTGCGTACCTGCCGTGACCTGTACTTTCGGGTGTTGCAAGTCCCGTCTCTGACGGACACCCGGGCATCTCGTCCGCAAGCCCCGCGCAGCCGGCGCCCTCGGCGCACACCTGTTTCCGCGCTCATCACCCTCACCGACGGCGAGTTCGACGCGCTCAGCAGCCCCCTCTGACCGACGCTGGATGCCGACGCCGGATACCGAACCACTCTCGAAGGACAGCTCATGAAGATCGGCATCATCGGAGCAGGCAATATCGGCGGCAATCTCACCCGTCGCCTCACCGCGCTCGGGCACGACGTATCCGTGGCCAACTCCCGCGGGCCCGAGACCTTGGCCGCCCTGGCCGAGGAGACCGGTGCCACCCCGGTCACTGCCGCCGAAGCCGCCCGCGGCGCGGAAATCGTCGTGGTGACCATCCCGCTCCGGAGGGTCCCCGGCCTGCCCTCCGGCCTCTTCGACGGCGCGGCCGAGGGATTCGCCGTCATCGACACCGGCAACTACTACCCCAAGGAGCGCGACGGACGGATCGCCGCGATCGAGGAAGACGGCCTGACCGAGAGCCGCTGGACCGAGCAGAACCTCGGCCATCCGGTCGTCAAGGCGTTCAACGGCACCCTCGCCCAGGACATCCTCGCCATGCCGCGGCCGGCCGGGCATCCCGAGCGGATCGCGCTACCCGTCGCCTCGGACGACGAGACCGCCAAAGCGAGGGTCCGCGCCCTGATCGATGAACTCGGCTTCGACACTGTCGACGCCGGCGGGATCGACGACTCCTGGCGCCAGCAGCCCGGCAGCCCGGTCTACGGGCTCCGCGCCGACGTCGACGGCGTGACGAAGGCTCTCGCCGATGCCTCACCCGAGCGCAAGTCGGACTTCCGGGCCTGGTCCGGGTGAGCCCGAGTGTGATCAGTCGGCGGAGTTTCAGGGCCGCGGCGCGGTGGTGGAGCCACACGTTGTTGGCGATGACGCCGTGGTGCGGAACCCGGCGGTTGCCCTTGACGACCAGCCAGGCGATGGCCCGTTCGACCGGTGGTCGCCATCGGCGGTACTCGTCCTGCCAGGCAGTATCGGTGGCGGCCTGAGTCCGGGAGGCGGTGAGCAGTTCGAGGGTGCGTCCGGTCTTGGAGGTGGTGCAGCGTTCCCGCAAGGGGCAACCGGCGCACAGGCACTTGAACTGGGCGGTGCCGGCGACCGGATCGATGTGGAAGTCGTCGATGGCGAAGCCACCGGGGACGGCCTGCCGCAAGGGCGGCGGCTTGATCACCAGGGTGTGGCCCTCGGCGTGCGGCCGAGTGCGCAGGTCACCGGTGCCGTAGAGCGGAGTCGCCGAGCACGGTCTGCTCGCCATCTTCGTCGGCGAGCAGACCGGCGACGACGGCGGCTGCGCTTCAAGATCCGCCAGCGCCCGTCGGAGTCCTCGGCGGGTTCCACGTCCTGGCCCGCGACCAGAGCCAGCAGAACGAACAGCGTTCGCCGCCTTCGCAGCTGGAGCAGCCGTACCGTCCGCGAGCGACGTCGCGAGGCAGAAGGCTGGCACAGGCCAGAGCGAGGCGGAAGGAGCCGAGGGGCGGGCCCGGATGTGCGAGGAGGAGCACGTTCAGGCGCAACGGCAGCCGGTGTCAGCGGGTACTCGTCGCTTCCTCTTCCGGCCACTGCCTTCTGTCCTCTTCCGTCTGCCTCGCGCCGATGCCTGGCAGAATTACCGGCTCCAGTCGGACCCGCTGCTGATCGCCGAGATACCGCTCAAGCTCCGGCGGCCGGTATTCCGTGTCCCTGTCGTAGCGCTCCTTGGCCGACACTGCCAGGAACTCGTTGAGCCGACATTTGTTGCCCGCCGCCCCTCCGAGGGACCGATGCAGCGGCGTCGCCAGTCGGTAGAGTCCCGTGCACGAGGGGTGCAATTGGCCCAAGGGGTCTGGCTGCACACGGAAGTCGATACTCTCGTCCGACTTCATCTCACTGGGCCCGGCCGCGCTGAGAGCCTCGGCGTTGAACTCCAGCCCGTATCGGCGGGCTTGGTCGACCATCCACAGCAGGGTGATGTCGGACAGCCCCGTCTCCTTGCAGCCGCCACCGATATCGCAGTGCGACCCGGCGAACCACACCTGCTTCAGTTCCTGGCCCTGCTCGGCGGCGCTGGGCTGCTGGTGCCATAGCGTCGGCCGGAACGCCGATCTCTGCTCGTCGATGGCCAGTGCATGGAAGGCTGCCTTGACCCAGCTGCTCAGCTCGGTGTCGTGGAACGCCCAGCGCTGGTTGAACTGGTTCACGACGGGCTTGAGCCACTTGGAGTCCGGAACCGGGATTCCCAAGGCACCGACGGTGTCCCACACTCCGATGAAGTGGATTTCCGTCTCGTGCGCATACGAGCCGCGGAACAACGTGGAGGCCGCGCCGGTCGGCTTCTCGATTCGGTCGCGGTAGAGGGCCCAAGCCTCCTTGATCCGGTTGGCGTGTTCCCGCCGTACGACGCCGCAGTTGCGCACTAGACCCGCCAGGCTGCGGGCGGTGAACGCACCCCGGCTGAAGCCGAAGAGGAACAACTCGTCGTCGGGCTCGTACGTCTCCACGAGGAAGCGGTAGGCGTCGATGACGTTCCAGGACAGGCCCACGCCGAACGCGCCGCCGGGCAGGCGCTCCCACCGGTGGGTGCCGACGCCACTGTGGTAGTAGACCCGCTGGTCCTTCCCTGCAGCGGGCCCCGGGCGTACGGACAGGGCGACCTTGGTGACGTTGGTCCTGCTCAGCTGGTCGGCGAAGTCCCACGTTCCGTCGCAGCAGACGACCAGACGCTTGGACATAATCATCTCTCCTCGCGAGTGAAGTGCCCCTCCCGTCCCTCGCCCTCTGCCCGAGAGTCTGGGATGCCCTGCCCAATCCCACCGAGCAGGGGTGGGCGGCGGGCTTACAGGCCGCGGGAGGCCTGCGGCCTCGGCGGGTGCAAGCGCTCGGGCAACAGGTCGAGGTGGTTCCTGGCCTGCTCGGCAGCTGGACTGTGGGGGAAAAGGTCAAGGACCTGCTGCCAGTGATCGCGGGCCCTGTCGACGTCTCGGCGCCGGTGCCGGAGACGGCGAGACCGCGCTTCCAATGCGCAAGCGAGATGCGCCCTTTCTTGAGCGTCACCCGCGGAATGCTCCACGGCCCTCTCCAACAGACCGATGGCCTCGCCGAGCTGCCCCTCCCGGTAGGCGACCCACCCGCGGGCGTCTTCGCATATCGCAAGCCGACCAGGGTCCCGGAGCGACGCGCTCTTCAGAGCATTCTCCGCCATCTGGTGCGCCTTTCCGAGCTTGATGCCCTGCTCGGCATAGAACATTGCGACGCGCGCTGTCAGAGTGACCAGCCTGGCACGCAGCACATGCTCCTCGTCTGCGCCGCGAGACATTTCCAGTCGGGCCGAGCAGGCCTCCTGAGCCTCGATCAGCTCACGTTCCACCTCCCACGGTTGCTCTTTACCGGTCATCAGGTGCGCGATTCGCTCGTGGTGCTGCGCGGCGTGCGGCTGCTGGGCCCTGCCACCGATGGTGCGCAGGGCAACGATGGCCTCGTCTGGACGGCCCAGCAGATCCAGCACGGTGGCCAGTTCCTCATGCATCCACGCCTCCAGGTCCTCGTCCAGCGAGGCCTCACGTGTGGCGTTGACCAACTCCTCCCGTGCTCGGTCGAGGAGCTCTTCGCTGTCGCCGTCCGGCGACGTCTCAGCCTGCTTGCGGTAGGTACGCGCCAGCTCGAGCCGGGCAAAGTCCCGTTGCTCTCCGGCCGGCAGGAGCTCAATCAGCCGTTGCAGCGTCTGCCGCGCCAGGTCGTACTGGGCCCGCTGCTCCCGGTACAGCCGGGCCAGCGTGAAACGCGGATAGGCGTAGAGCGGGGCCAGTTTCAGGGCGTCGCGGCAGTCACGTACGGCATCGCCAACGCGGCCCTGACTCGCGTACACCGCCGCCCGCCCTGCCGTCGCACGCGCACGCGTGGGCAAGTCCTGCTGTTCGGCGGACAGCTCCGTCAACCGCTCCCGGCCCCGACGTCCCGTGCGGTACCGGGGGCGGACGGTCTTGGGTGACCTACTGATGGCCGCGGTGTAGTTTCTGACGGCCTGTTCGTAGTTGTCCGAGGATTCGTCCCCGAGCCCTGCGGCGGACTGGGAGTCCGCAAGGGCGGCGTGTGCATCGGCGAGTTCCACGAACCACAGCGGGGGCATCTCCACCCCCGAGGGCGGCTCTTGTCTGACGGCCTCCGTAAGGCGGCTGACTGCTGTTTTCCAGTGCACGCGCTCTTCACCGGAGGGACGGATCATCGACGCCAACGATGCGTGCAGCAGCCCGATCTCCCGTGCGATGAAGGAGACTTCGGGCCGATTCCCGCCATGTTCGCCGCGTAGCTCGTCAATGCTCTTCAGCGCCTCACGCAGACTTGGCTCGTTGAAAGTTTGCCGTGCCTCGCGGGCATCGTTCCACGCTTGCGCCCAACGCAGACTGAAGTGATCTTCCCAGCCGAGGGCGCCAAGGGCGGTGCCATCAAGTGGTGGCCACTGCTCGTCGACAGCCCGACGCACGTCCTCCCCGCCGGGCTCCAGGGCCAGCGCCTTGCCCGCGAGCGACCGGGCGGCACGCTCATCGGGTGAGACCAACGCGAGCAGGAGCCAGGCCACGGCGTCGTCGGGGTGCTGGTGGGCCGCCAGGATGAACAGATCGGTGGCCAGTTCCCTCGCCTCACCAGTCCCCGTCATGGCGGTGAGACCACCGACGTCCTTGACCGTGACGTGATGGTTCTGCGGGTCCCGCTGCAAGGCCTCCAGATACGCCAGCCGCGCACGGTCCTTATGGCCGTACTTCAAGAGGATGCGGCCCCGGAGCACGTGTAGCTCGGGCAGCTCAGGGGCCCAGCGGATCGCCGTACGGATGCGCCACTTGGCCATGATGACGCGACGCCACCGGACCAGGCCGCCCGCACTGCCCGCGAGCTGGAACCAACACTCGGACTCCAGACCGAGGACTTGGGCAATCCGCCCGGTCAGCGGCCGTACCGCAGTCGTGTCCCCGTCGACCACCAGCCTTCGGGCCCGCTCGTCGATCAGATCCTGTTCCGTACGGCGGAAGCGACGAAGCGCCTTGCGCACCATGCGGTCCGACCGCCCGCGCTTCGTCTGCGGCCGCTGGTGACCACCCTGCTTCAGCAGTGCGGCCCCGAGCCAGTACCTGGCGAGAGTGCCTTCCATGGGATGTGTGCCGGAAGTTTGCTTGCGCGCGCTGTCAGCTGACTGGATCGCCTGCTCCAGGAGCTCGGCCCGCTTGTCAGCATTGACATCCGGATGGTCAGCCTCCTCAAGGAACGCCCTGACCAACTGGACACGGGCGGGAGCCAACGTCGGGTCGAGGGCGATCGCCTTGTGCCACATGAGCACCGGTCCGCACCCCACCGCCTCCGACACTCCGAGATCGATATCCGTACGGACGCGCCGCTGCTCGCGGTAGACCAGACCGAGGTTGTGGTAGGCAGCGGCGTAACCTGGACTGTGGGCAAGGGCCGCGCGGAAGTGGTCCTCCGCCTCGTCGAGGTACTGCAGTACGCCTTCCTGCTGGAAGCGCTGATAGCAATCCAGGCCGTCCACCAGCCGCTGGAAGCTGTCGACGTCGGCACCTGACTCCGTTGCCCCGGGCCGCTCAAGTTCGATGCGGTGCGCCAGCTCCCTGGCGAGGCGCTCATCGGCCCTGCAGGCATCGCCGTCGATCCTTACCTGTGCCGACCAAGTTGGGCCGCCGCGCAGCCCGGACTGAGATGCAACGACCCGCAGCACCCCGTCCGCCTCCATCAGCGATCCCTGGAGCGTCGTGCCGAAGAGCCGCTCCAGCCAGGTGAGCAAGGTGCCGACCTGAAGTTTTAGCGGGCCCAGAGTGACCGTTCCGACTTCCGTCGGCTTGATATCTCCCGGCAGTCCGGTGGCCGCCACGCCGGTCTTGAACGGCACCCGGGCGGACGACCGTCGAACCATGTCGCCCCGCCTCCCGGCCGGGTTGAGCACGTCAGCAGGCGTCATGAACGGTTCCTGGCGGACCAGGTCCAGGATCCGTCGGATCTCGCTGTGCAGGAGCTCGGCGAAGCCCATGGCGACGGCGGCTGCCCGCCCTGTGTCGTCTCCGCTGGCCAGGTTCTTGAAGGGCAGGATCCGAACCGGCCGGGAGTGGCACAAGGCAGCTGCCAGCAGGACCACCGCGAGCGCGATACTGGCCCAGCCGGCAGGAGACACCTTCCGGAAAGGATCACCCCCTGCCGCCGTCAGCGCGACGAGCAGCATCACGAGCGCGGCAGTCGTCACGAGCAGGAATTTGTTGACACTGCGCAATGCCCGCCACCAAAGCAGAACGATCCGCCGAGGTCGACGCGCACGCACGAGTGGCCCCGAAACCGCGATGCGGAAAGACTCTCTGCCAAGATGCCTGAGTGAGGGCATCACCGCGCGCCCCTCTCCTGGCGCTCAATCTCCGCCAACGCCCCTCCTCGTTCCAGCGTGCGCGCGGAGCATCCGGAGCGCAATTCCGGCTGGGGGTATGGCGCGGCGGAAGCCTTCCCCCTGGATGGATTTCAACCCTGGATGGCGTCCCGTGGAATGGTGTAGCAGGGATCTTGGCGTAAGGGCCTTCCCCCCTGATCCAGTCCACCAACCCGCTGGAGCGGATCAACCGCGCGATCAAACGTCGGACCGACATCGTCCAGGTCTTCCCGAACGACGACGCGCTCCTGCGGCTGGTCACCGCCGTGCTCTTCGAGATGCACGACGAATGGATCGCCTTCCCCCCGCCCGAAGGCAGCATGGGCCAGATCTACCCCCATCGAGCACGCCCGAGACGAACTACCGCCCACCGCCAGCCCGTTGGCGCACGACCACTACACCACTCCAGGGGACATAGCCGGCCCTGGGTCACGTCCGGTGGCGTGGTGTTTCGACCGCCGCACCCGGGCAGCGAGATCCTTCACAGCCACGCGCCCAGCCACGCGCACATGCGCGCGGCTGGGCGGCGCTCGGACACGCATGCAGCAAGGGCCCGAACCACACCAGTCGGTTTACGGATTGCCCAACGGAGTCCTTTAGGCGGGAGGGGAGTCAAGTGAGAACTACTTGCCAGTTCCGCTGAGGTGAGCCGCCCATGGGTAGTAGACATAGTCGAATGCTGCCGGCGCCCCGGTGATCTTACTTCCGAGCCACACGTCGTTCGTCAGCTGGATGCCGGAGAACATCGGATCCATCTCGTCGTGCAGCTTCTGCTCCATCTGCAGGACCAGCTTGGAGCGGGCGCTGTCGTCCTGCGTGCTGATCGCCTTGGCGTAGAGCCCGTCGATGCCGCTGTAGCCGGACTGGTTGAAGGTGCCGCCGGTCACCGCGGTGAGGCCCAGCCAGTCGAGCGGGTTCGGGATGTTGGGCCAGAACTGCGTGTACAGCAGGTCGGTGTTGCCACGCGTCGCCGGGTCGTACAGGTAGTTCGAGTAGCCGGTCGCAGGTACGACGTTGAGCTTGAAGTTCAGGCCGATCCTGTCGGCCGCATCCTTGATCCCAACGCCCAGCTGCTGTGTCTCCGCCTGCTGCGGAACCACGAGGCTGATCTGCTTCGACTTCACGTCGGCCGGAACGCCGGCGAGCAGCTTCTTCGCCTCGTCTGTCTTCGCGGAGCCATCGGTCTTGACCGAGTCGGCGTACGAGGTCAGGTCATCCTTCGCGAAGCCGTACACGGCCGGTACGGTCTGCAGCGAAGCAGGGGTCCCCTCACCGGCGTACACATGGTCGCCGATGCCCTTCCAGTCGATGGCCATCTGGAGCGCCTTGCGCACGTCGGCGTTACCCATCGCGCCCTTGTGGTTCGCGACCACGAGGGTGACAGCCAGTGGCGCGGCACCCGAGTAGAGCTTGCCCGCCGACGATGCCTTCAGCTGTGCCAGCCCGGCCATCGGCGGACCGTATGTTCCGTCGATCTGGCCCGAGAGCAGGCCGGAGGTGATCGCGGAGTCGTCGGTCAGGAAAGTGAAGTCGATGTTCTTCACCTTCCGTGGCAGCGACTTGTTCCAGTAGCCGTCGTAGCGGCTCACCTTGATCGACTGCCCCTGCGTCCACGTGCCGAACTTGTAGGGGCCGGTGCACATGACACCCACGCCCGGCGTACCGACCTTGTTGCCGTGTTGCTCGTAGAACTTCTTCTTGACGACGACACCGGCGAAGCTCGCCAACTCGTCGTTGAAGAGGTAGTCGGGCTTCTTGAGCCTGACGGTCACTTCGTCGGCGCCCGTCTTCGCGATCGAGGCGACGTTCGAGTACAGGTAGCCGTAGAAGCTCGACTTGTCCGTCATGTTGTGCTGCATGCTCCACGCGACGTCGTCGGCGGTCATCGGCGAGCCGTCCCAGAAGGTGACGTCGCTGCGCAGCTTGTAGACCCAGGTCGTCGGGTCGGGGTTCGAGTACGACGTCGCCAGATTAGGCTTGATCTGGAAGTCAGGCGTCTGGACGAGCAATGTCTCGCACATGTTCGAGTTGATCATGTTCGGCGTGTAGTCGGCCGACTGGAAGGGGTCGATGGTCTGAGGCTCGCCCTGGAAGACGTTCCAGGTGATCGTGTCGACCGAGCCCGAGCCTGTCGGTGTGAAGGTCGTCAGCGCGTCGGAGGACCCGGTCGCTTCGGTGCCGGATGTGCCTCCGGAGCAACCGGCCAACGCGAGGGTGGTGGCGGCGACGACGGCGAGTGCCGTTGCCCGTCTGCGTGGGTGGGGTGAGTACATTGCGCAACTCCTGGTCAGTGTCGGGCTGTGATGGCTTCGGGGTCCCACCCGCTGCGAGGGACGCTGTCGCGCAGCAAGCGGGTGTAGGGGTTTTGAGGGTTGTCGAGCACGTCGGCGGTGGGCCCTTGCTCGACGACGGCGCCGTGACGCATGACGATCGTGTCGTCGGTCACCTGGCGGATGACGGCGAGATCGTGGCTGATGAACAGGTAGCTCACGCCACGCTTCTGCCGGATGTCAGAGAGCAGATTGAGGATCTGTGCCTGGATCGAGACGTCCAGGGCCGACACGGCCTCGTCGAGGATGAGGACGTCCGGATCGGCGGCGAGCGCGCGAGCGATGGCCACGCGTTGGCGCTGCCCTCCGGAGAGGGACCTCGGCAGTGCCGCGAGCTGCCGGTCGTCGAGTCCGACGAGCTCGGCGAGTTCGCTCACGCGCTTCCTGGTCTCGTCGTGGCCGAGCCGGGAATGAACGCCGACGACTTCCGCGAGGCAGTCGCCGATGCGCTGACGGCGGTCGAGCGACGTGTACGGGTCCTGGAAGACGATCTGGATGTCCCGGCCCCGCTCACGGCGACTGCGTGCGGAATGCGCCGGGTGTGTGCGGTCCTCGCCACGGAACACGATGCGGCCACCGGAGGGACGTTCCAGGCCGATGATCATCCGCGCCGTGGTCGTCTTGCCGGACCCGGATTCGCCGACGATGCCGAGGGCTCCGCCCGGAGCCAGGGCGAAGCTCACGTCGGCGACCGCGGTCGCCTCGGCCCTTCCACGGCCGAACGTCTTGGTCAGGTGCTCGACCACGAGCAGCGGTTCGGTCATCGCTGGACCTCCTCGTTCGAAGCGGAGCCGACGCGCTCCTGCGGCACCATCTGGCCGCGCAGGCCGGGCATCCGGACGCACCGGGTCTCCGACGGACCGATCTGCAGCAGGGGCGGCACCCCCGCCCGACACTCCTCTTGTGCGAAGCGGCAGCGCGGCGCGAAAGCACAGCCGTCCGGCGCCTCGTAGGCGGTGGTCGGATGACCGGTGATCGCGGGCAGTCGATCGACACGCCGGCCGATCTCGGGCCGCGCCTGCACCAGTGCGGCTGTGTAGGGGTGGAGCGGGTCTTCGTGCAGCTGCACTGACGCCTGGCGTTCCATGACCTGGCCGGCGTACAGCACGATCGTCTCGTCGCACACGGCACCGGCGAGCTCCAGGTCGTGCGTGATGAAGAGCATCGCCATGCCGTACTCGCGCTGCATGCGCCCGAGAATCGCCATCACCTCCGCCTGGGTGGTGACATCGAGCGCGGTCGTCGGCTCGTCGGCGAGGACGAGCCGAGGCCGCGCGGCGACCGCGGCAGCGATCATCACCCGCTGCAGCAGGCCGCCGGAGAGCTCGTGCGGGAACTGCCGCAGCCTGCGCTCCGGGTCCTCGATCCCGACCTCGGTGAGCAGCTCCTGTGCGCGCTTGCGCGCAGCGGCCTTCGGCATCCGGTCGTTGGTGCGCATCGTCTCGGTGAGGAAGTCGCCGATCGTGCGTACGGGGTTCGTGTAGGCCCGTGCGTCCTGGAAGATCATCGCGACGTCCTTCGCCCGGTAGGACCGCAGGGCGTCGGTGCGAAGGTCGAACACCTCGGCGCCGTCGAAGCGGACACTGCCCCGGACGTCGGCGCCGTCGGGGAGCAGGCGGGCGATGGTGCGAACCGTCATCGACTTGCCCGAACCGGACTCGCCGACCAGGCCGAGAGTGCTTCCACGGTCGAGTGAGAACGAGACATCGCGCAGCACGGTGCGCAACTCGCCCGCGACCGGCAACTGAACGGTCAGACCGTCGACTTCGAGTAGTGCGTTCACGAGCGTGCCTCCCAGCGCTCCGTGAGTCGGTCGCCGAGCATGTTCACGGCACCGACGGTGATGACGATGAGTGCGCTGGCGAACAGAGCCTCCTGCGGGTGCTGCTGCAGCACACCGGCCATACCGGTGCCGACCATCGCGCCCCAGTCCGACGTCGGTGGCTGCACCCCGAGGCCGATGAACGAGAGGCCGGCGAGGTCCATCAGGGCGAACCCGAAGGCGAGCGTGGCGTTGGCGACGATCAGCCCACCCACGTTGGGCAGGATGTGCCGCAACGCGATCCGCAACCCGTGCACGCCCTGAACCTGCAGTGCCGCGATGTAGGGCAGCGAGCGCTCTCGCAGCGCCGCACTCCGCACGATCCGTGCGATGTAGGGGACGTAGGCGATGGACAGCGCCACAACGGCAGCGTTCAGGCCGGACCCGAACAGGGCGGTCGCCAGGATCGCCAGCAGCAGACCGGGGAAGGCGAACACGGCGTCAACGACGCGCACCACCATCTGGTCGAACCAGCCGCCGAACCACACGGCCGCGAGCGCGAGGATCGTCCCGAGGAGCGTCGAGATCACCACGACGAGGAACGGTCCGATCAGCGCGGTTCGGGAACCGTGGACGAGGCGCGAGAGAAGGTCCCGCCCGCTCGCGTCGGTTCCCAGCAGGTGCGCGCCGCTCGAACCCTGGTACGCACCGGAGAGGTTGACGACGTTCGGATCGTGCGGTGAGAGGAGGGGCGCGAGGGCGGCGGAGCAGACGACGAGTCCGAGCAGGGCGATCGCCACCCAACCGGACATGCCGATGCCTCTCGTACGACGCGTCGTACGCCGGCCGGCTTTTCGGGTTCCGATACGTCGCACCGCTGCTGTCGTGCTCATGAGTCCTTCTTCCCGATCGACACGCGCGGGTCGAGCAGTGTGTAGGCGATGTCGATGAGGGTGTTCAGCACGATGAAGGCAGCGACGTACATCAGGCAGATCGCCTGGACGACGGGGAAGTCCTTCTGCTGCACCGAATTCACGAGGAATTGACCGAGCCCGCCGAGCTGGAAGACCTGTTCCACGACGACGCTTCCCGCGATCAGGCCCGCGATCGTGAGACCCGCGACGGTCAGTACCGGCATCGCGGCGTTGCGCATCACATGTCTGCGTATGACGACTGCGCGGGGCAGTCCGCGGCTGATCGCCGTCTGCACGTGATCGGCCGACAGTTCCTGTCGGATCGCGGTCTGGGCGAGTCGCGCGACGAACGCGACGGAGGCGAGAGCGAGCGCGATCGACGGAAGAACCAGGTGGTAGAGCTCGTCGAGGCCCGCCCGGCCGGCCCCGAACACCGGGAACCACTCCAGGTCGACGGCGAACACGATGATCAGCACGACCGCTCCGACGAAGGTCGGCACCGCCATGACGCCCGTCGCGCCGGCCATGGCGGACCGCGACAACCAGCCGGGCTTGAGGCCGGCGAGAGTGCCGATGGCCAACCCGAGCACCAGGACGATCGCCGCGGCCATGAGGACGAGAAGCGTGGTCGCTGAGGCGCGACTTCCGACCAGCGACGACACCGGTTGGTTGTAGATGATCGAGGTTCCGAAGTCGCCGTGCACCACGCCACCCAGCCACCTCAGGTACTGCTGCCAGATGGAGTCATCGAGGTGATACTCGGCCTTGATCGCGGCGATCGCGTCGGGGCTCATGGTGCGACCGTGCGTGAGATAGGTGAGCGGGCTTCCCGGCGCGGCGTAGAGCGCTCCGAAGACGACCAGGCTCGCGATGAACAAGGTCACCACCAGCCCTACGATGCGAGTGGCGATGAACCGCAGCATCGCCCCGGCGGGCCGCTGCTTCGCCTTCACCTGCCCTGATGGCACGGGTGCCGACATGGTGGCGTCACTCATCGGTTCACCCCCGGCTGTGCGTGATGGACCACGCGGCCACCCACGACTGTCCGCAGCACTCGCGTGTCGAGCAGTTCCTCGAGCGGCCGGGCGAAGATGTCCCGGTCGAGAACGATGAAGTCGGCGTACAGGCCCTCGGCGAGACGGCCGTGAAGGTGCTCGGAGCGGCTCGCCCAGGCGGCGTCACGGGTGGCGTGGACGATCGCGTCCGCCAGTGGCAGGGCGTAGTGCGCGTGGTTGGCAGGCAGTGACGGATCCAGGGCCGAGCGCCGTGTCGCCGCGATGAACATGTTGGGCAGCGGGGCGTGCGGCGACGTGGGGGAGTCGGTGCCGAGGACGAGCGTGGCTCCTGCCTCGGTCATCTCGGGCCACGGGAAGCCGCGGTCGACCCGCTCGTCGCCGAGCACTCGTCGCCAGTTCTCCTGGATGGCCGGATCGGCGTGCACGGGCTGCATGCTCGCCGTGATGCCGAGTGCGGCCAGTCGGTCGATGTCCGAAGGGTCGACGACTTCGAGATGCTCGATGCGGTGGCGACGCTCCTTGGGGCCGTTGAGAGCGACGGCGTGCTCGACGGCGCCGATCGCGACCCGGATCGCCTCG
The DNA here is from genome assembly GCF_042801455.1 of Streptomyces sp. NPDC057565. Lineage (NCBI taxonomy): Bacteria > Bacillati > Actinomycetota > Actinomycetes > Kitasatosporales > Streptomycetaceae > Streptomyces > Streptomyces sp. NPDC057565. The sequence continues at coordinate 13,229 of NZ_JBHVFU010000091.1, forward strand.
TCACCGATGGCGTGCATGGCGACCTGCAGGCCGGCCGCATCCGCGGCGGCCACCACCGGCGCGAGTTCGGCAAGACCCCAGATCGGGTCGGCGTTCGTGCCGTTCACGTAGGGCTTTCCGAGCGATGCGGTGCACCCGTCGACGGTTCCGTCGACCATGACCTTGATGCCGGTCACGCGCAGGAACGGGGTCGACCGGTGGGTGGCGAGTTCGACAGCGCGCTCGACCTGGGCGAGGTTCCCGCCCTCGTCACCGGTGGGCTGGACGCGCCAGAACGCGGCGATGCGAGTGGTCAGGACGCCCGCCGCATCGGCACGACGCATCGCCTCGTAGTCGCCCTCGCCCAGCGCCATCTCGGTCGAACCGACGATCCCGGACTCGGCGTACGCCGCCAGGGCGACCGCCAGGGCCTCGTCACGGTCGGAGTCACTGGCGAAGCTGTCGAGCACCGGCCACACGAGGTGGTGCATCGCGGTCTCGTCGACCAGGCCGGTGGCCGCGCCCCGGTCGTCCCGGTGGACCGTTCCCCCCGGTGGTGATGCCGTGGTGTCGTCGATGCCGACTTCGGCGAGGGCGGCCGAGTTCAGCCAGATCGAGTGGAAGTCGTAGGCCTGCGCATAGACGGGCCGGTCGGCGACGACCGCGTCGAGCATGCCCCGATCAGGCAGGCCGCCCGGGATGTCACCGTGCTTCCACCCGGTGGCGAGCACGCGAGGTGCGTCGGGGTTCTCCTGCGCCCACGTCCGGACGCGCCGCTGGATCTCCTCCACTGTGTTGGCGCCCCAGAGATCGACCTGGGCCGCCGCCTCGCCGGTGCCGACCACGTGCGCGTGGCCGTCGACGAATCCGGGGAGGACGGTCGCGCCGTCGAGTTCGTGGATCAGGGCATCCGGTCCGGCCACACGCGCCGCGGTGGCCTCGTCGCCGACGTAGGCGAGCCGGTCGCCGACCACCACGAGCGACTCGGCCCACGCGCGTTGGTCGGAGGTGAAAATTTGGGCGTTGCGGTAGAGATGAGCGGGCATGGTCGTGTCCTTGTCCATCGGGTTCCTCAGAACCGGTCGAGGCCCTCGCGGGCCGCAGCGTCGGGGTTGCCTGCCCGGCACTCGAGGGCAAAGCCGGGGAGGTCGAGAGATGCCGTGAGCAACGTGCTCCACCGCTCGTGGCCCGGCTGGGAATCGTCGGCGTGGACGCACACCACGGCGGCGGCACCGTCGCGGCCACAGAAGGCGGCCGCGCGCTCCGGCGCGGAGCGGCCGGTCATGCTGCCGCGCACAGCGTGCGTGTGGTGGTACCGCTCGACCGACACCGATTCCGGAGTGCTGGTGTCACCGCCGGCGAGGCCGGAATCAAGAAAGTGGTTCGTGTGGATGACCCAGCCGTCGGTATCGGGTTGCACCACGGCGAACCCGCAGGGTGACATCTCGATGGACGCTGCTGCGGCGTGGCCGTCTCGGTAGGTTGCGACGGTCAGCACGGTGGACGCGCTCACGGTCGCGGAGGCGACGATGTCGCGGGCCTCCGCCACTGTCGTCGCCTCCTCGAGGACGCGACGCGCAACAGCATGGACGGGCACGCCGCCGGTGGCGTTGTCGGAGCGATGGTTCAGGATGTTGAAATGCAGGCCGAGGCCGGCGTCGTTCACCCCGATCTTTGCGGCCGTGCCGAATTCGGTGAAAAGCTTCACCCGGCGTTGCGTTCCGGTCACGAGCGACAACAGGAGACCGTCCGGTGTGAGCGAATCGTGCCAGTCCCACGTCTGGATCGTCTCGGGTGGGCCGCCGAAGGCCGGTGCGTGCACGGCGGTTGTGCACTCACCCTTCCCGGGCGCGGCAGCAAGTACTTCGGTCCGTGCGCCGACCGCTGCCACCTGCCATGGCTCGATTCCTGATGCCTCAGCGATTCCGTCGGACTCCTCGACCAGACCCGGGTACCAGTCGCGCAAGGCGTCGTAGCTGTGGGCGACGATGTCGCGGACGGTCGTTTCCGAGACGCCCAGAACCTTGAAATGCGCCAGGTAGCGGGCGCTGACGTCACGCACCTGGTCCGCGTATCGCGTGCCGATCTCGCGTCCACGGTCGCGGAAGTCGGTGGTGGTCGTGCGCAGTGTGTGCAGCTTCATGGTGTTGCTGTGCGACCTTCGCTTGTGAGGCCCGTCACGGTGAGGGGCGGGCGACACGCTAGGTAGGTAAAACGTTTAATACAATGGTGTTTCTCATGTCACTTTCTGCTTCTGTCGCCCGGGCCTGCGTGGGCGACCGCGGTCCGGCGGCGTGAGGCAGCATCGAAAGGTACGAACCAAGGAGGTCGCCGTGGCTCGATCGAAGGGCGTCACCATTCGCGATGTCGCCCAGCGCGCGGGTGTCTCCGTCGCGGCGGTCTCGATGGCGCTCAACGGCACCGGGACGCTGAGCGCAGCCACGCGACTGCGCGTCCGGGCCATCGCCGAGGAGATGGACTACGAAGCCGACGCCCTCGCGCGCGGCCTGCGACGTTCGTCGGTCGGGGCAATCGGACTCGTCATCCGGTCGCTGGACGCGCTGGGTGAGTACGCGCCGCGGGGCGTCGATGTGTTCACTCGCTACATCGGCGCCGCCTCGGCGCAGGCGATGGACCGCGGACTCAGTGTGATGCTCGTGCCTGACCCGACCAAGCGGCCGACACCACCACTGGCGCTGTCGCTCGATGGCTACATCGTGACGATGCCGCACGTGGATGATCCGGTGGTCGGTCTCCTCGAACGGCGTGGGATCCCTTACGTGACGCTGGGGCGCGATCCCAGCCGCCCGAATTTCACCGACTGGGCCACCGAGGACGAGGGTTCAAGCTTCCGGCGCATCTACGAGCACTTCGCCGCATCCGGTGCCCGATCGATCGTGCTGTTGCGCGGAACCGACCCCAACGCATGGAACATCGACAGCGAGGCGACGTACCTCGCATGGTGTGAGAGCGTCGGGATCACGCCGCGCGTCTACATGTCGGCCGAGCGCGCCGGCGAGCATGGCGGCGAGAACATCGCGCACGCGATCGTGGACGACGGGATCCCCGATGCGATCCTGTGCCACACCGGTCGTCAGGCGGCTGGAGTGCTCGCGGGCCTCACGGCTCGCGGCGTCGCTGTGCCCGATCGGACGATGCTTGCCGCGGCTTCCGACTCCGAGCACACCCGACACAGCCGACCCGCCATCTCGGCAGTCGAACTCAACGCCGCGGAAACGACGTTGGCGCTGCTCGACCTTCTCCAAGCGCGCATCGCGGGCGAGCCGAGCGCGGGACCGGTCCTGACGACCGCCCGGTTCCGGGTCCGCGCATCCTCGCGACGCACCGACACGAACGCCTGACGCGAAGGCGGCGGTCCAGGCCCGCGACTTCGGCGTCCTGGGTCCGCGACGCCCACGACGACCAGTGGGACGACGTGGTGCGCATGGCGGCCCACCCGACGAACGGCGGTGGCCGGCCCGGGCATGCCCGGGCCGGCCACCGCTTCGTGCGCCGCGCTCGTGTGCCGTTACGAAAGCGGCTCGATCCAGATGTTGCGGTACCGAACCTTGTTGCCGTGGTCCTGGAGGCGGACGGGGCCCGCGGTCGGCCCTTCCGGAGCGCCGGCACCGGTCGGGCCGGTGATGGCCACGTCGTCGTGGACGGTCACGCCGTTCCACACCACCGTGACGCGAGCGTCCTCGGTCTTCGCGCCCTTGTCGTCGAAGCGCGCCGCGCGGAAGGTGATGTCGTACGTCTGCCAGGTGCCCGGTGGGCGGGCGGCGTTGGCGTCGGCGGCCTTCTGCTTGTAGATCGCGGCGGCCTCGTCGTCGGCGGGCGTCGTGTCGCCGAACGAGTCCAGGATCTGGATCTCGTAGCGGTCCTGCAGATAAATGCCGCTATTGGCCCGGTTCTGGCCCGTCACCTCAGGCGGCAGCTCCGGCAGCCAGAATTCGGTGTGGAGTTTGAAATCGCCGAACGACTGCTTGGTGCGCAGGTCGCCGCAGCAGACCTCCATTCCGCCGCCCGTCAGCGGCCACTGCGCGGTGCGACCGTCCGTCTGCTGCCAGGCCGCGCGGTCCGCGCCATCGAACAAGACGATGCGTTCGCCCTCGGGGTGGACGCTGATCATGTCGAGGTTGACGTGTCCGATGTCGCCCTCGTCCACTCGGTAGGTGATCGTGTTGGATCCCTCGCGCAGCTTCAACGTCTCGGTACGGGTGGACCAGTTCGCCCAGCCGCCCGTACTGAGCAGGCTCGACTGCTTCACTTTCTCGTCACCCACGTACACGCTCACCGTCTTGGTGCCGGTGAAGGGGTTTGGACCGTTCGCGTACCTCAGGGCCACGTCGTACGCGCCCGCCTCGTCCACGTCGACGGTGAACGTGGTGGACGCGCCTCGGGTGCCGTAGCCGGCGACGAAGCCGCTGCCGGAGTACCCAGCGTGGTCGGTGGCGACGCCTGCGCCGCCGGAGAGCTTGGCTTCCTCCGCCTCGTATGCCGTCGTCGCGGGCTGCTTGCCGGGCATGGCGTTGAGTGTGTACCAAGCTTCGGTGCTCCACAGCGGCTCGCCATCGGCGGAGCTGAACGGACGCGGCGAGCGCACGTGCACGACACGGTCGGGCTTGAGACCGATGATCTCCAGGGTGACCTTCCTCCGGTCCTCGGAGAGCCGCGCGTCGCTCACGGCGAGGGTCTCCTCGTCGACCTTGGGGCCGCCGTACGACGGTGTCGGGACGTAGCGCCACTGCTTGACCTGATAGCTCTGGGCAAGCCTGTCCGCCGTCTCCTGGGACAGCGGCTGGGTGTACTCCAGCTCGAATCCGCCCGGCTTGGCCCGCATGGCCAGGATGTCGAACGCCTTGCCGCCGTTGGGGGTGAGTTTCTGCAGACCGTGGGTCAGCTTGCCCTCCTGGCCCCAGTTGCCTCCCGCGCCCAGACCGCCCGCGTAGATCGCCCCGTCCGGGCCCTCGCTGATGCGGTTGACGCCCGCCTCAAGGCCCTGCGTGTGGCGGAAGACGGCGCCCTGGTCCTTGCCCTTGACCTTCTCCAGGAAGGCACGCTGCAGCCCGCCGTAGGTCACGTCGCCGAACAGCATCTGGCCTGCGTAGGGGCCCTTCTTCAGGAGGATCGGGGTGCTGGGGGAGTTGGCGATCTCGTTCTGCGGCAGCCACAGCACCGGTTCGGTCACCGGCTGGTCGTCGAACGGGCCGGCCGGGTTGGTGTAGTGGTTGAAGAAGCGGTCGGGCTTGATGCGCACCAGCTTGGAGGCCGGCAGCCAGCCGCCCTGGTTGTCGGCGACGAAGATGTCACCGCCGGGGCCCCAGCCGATGCCGTTCGGGGTGCGCAGGCCGCCGGCCAGGTAGGTCACTTTGCCGGTCTTCCGGTTCACCTTGATCGTGGTGCCGCGGTTCGGCGCGGGCTGCGGATTCGTCGTCGCGCCACCGTGGTTGATCGCGACGGAGAGGTTGAGGTAGAAGAACCCGTCGCGGTACAGCATGCCGAAGGCGAACTCGTGGAAGTTGCCGCCGTAGGGCCAGGTCGCCACCGTGCGCCGCTTGTCGGTGACGTCGTCACCGTCGGTGTCGAGCAGCTCGGTGAGTTCGTGCTTCTGCGACACGTACAGGGCCCCGTCGAGCGCCTTGATGCCCATCGGTTCCTTGAGACCGCTCGCGACCTTCTTCACCGTCACCTTGTCGGGGCCGGTCCGCCCAGTGACGTTGTCGAGGAGGTACACCGCGCCCTCGGTCTTGTCCGTGCCGCCCCACGTGGTCACGGCCAGGCGGCCGTCCGGGAGCCAGTCCATGCCGGTGACTTGTGGTTTGAAGCCGTCGGGTCGCAGGTCCGTCAGAGTGTAGTCGGGGTGTACGGCGTTCAGCGGCAGTCCGTCGCCGGGGCTGTCGGTGCCGCTCTCGCACTGCTTGCGGCCGGGGGCCGTCACGCGTACGACATCGGCGTCGGTGCTCAGTGCCGAGTTCGGTACGAGAGAGAAGGAAGCGGCGCCCGGTGGCTTCCAGGCCAGTGTGATCTGCTGGCCGCCCGTACGGTCGAAGTGGTCGATGCGCAGGGGGTGATGACCTGCCGTCAGTGTGACCGTGCCGTCCTTGGGCTCGGCTGCGTGGAGGCCGTCGTGGTCGATGATCGTCCGGCTGTCGATGGTCAGGCGTGAACCGTCGTCGCTGGTCAGCCGGAAGGTGTAGGTCCCGTCTTCGGGAACCTCGATGTTGCCGATCACTTGCGAGACGAAGTTGTCAGCGACACCGAAATGCTCGGTCGTGGACAAGTCGATGGTGGGGATTAACTTGTCGACGTTCGGGGTCTGTCCGGGCTTGAGCACGCAGATCTCGTTCATCGGCAGTCCGATGTCGAAGACGCGCAGCGTGACGCCCGGCACCTGCGGCGGCAGGTCTTCGGCGGCATCCGCGGCGTCGGCCGGTGCCGACGTGAAGCAGCCGAACAGGAACGAGACGGCGACCAGACCGGTCAGCCGTCTGCGGGATCTGGAGCGGGACCGTGGACTCATGCATCCTCCCCGGAGGGTCACCCCGTGGAGGGGCGCCCATGACGGTGGTACGGGACGACGAGGTGGTGCGGTCGGCGTCGCACCGACCCGAAATGACGCGCGGTGTGCGTGAGATGCCTGGATTCGGCCAGGTGTCGCACACCATAGGAGTCCTTTGCCTGCTGCGTCTATAAGTTTGTCATCAGTGAGTACAAACCCTGTTGTGTCACGACCGACACATGCTGATGTCAGGCAGGGTTTTCCGCACATCGGACAAAGTCGGCGGCACTGCAGTACTGCTGACACGGCATCGACCCGCTCTCATCGGGCGGGACCACTACCATCGGCGCCTTCACCGCATCAGCGGCGTCGGCGAGCGTGCGGCCCGGCAGCAGCTCGACACGTCGCCACCGCGGCGTCGAGTGGGCCCCGGCCCGCCCGGAAGCATTCCACTCCCCCGCCTCGGTGATCTCCGCCCGGTGTGGCCAGACCCGCCTGGGCCGGGCCGCCATGGAACAGGCAGGCAACGACCAGACGTGGCAACCGCGGCAGGTTGGGAACCTGCCGCGGGCCGCGTCGCTGCCGTGGGTCACGTGCCTGCGCACGGGACCCGTTCCGCCGAGGTCAGTCCGCCGTGGTCTCCCACCCGTAGTCTGGCAGCTTGAAGAAGTCGTCCCCGTTGACCCGGTCGGCGCTGCCCGTGGCCAGGCCCGTCATCAGGGACTCCACTCCGGTACGTACGGACTGGACGAACATGCCGCGCTGCCGCTGTCCCAAGTCGTCCTGCTGCCCGCGGACTTCGAAGAGGACTGTGCCGGTTCCGTTGAGGGCGAAAGCGGAGCGGCCCTGGCCGGCGTATTCGCGCGCGTCGGGGTGGAGATAGCGGCCGGTCGCGGCGAGCCTCGACTGTTCGCCGTATGCGTCGGCGATGCCATTGGCCACCGTGAGCGCATAGCGGCGGGACTTGTCCTGGTCCAGCTTCGGCCACTGCTTCTTGTACTTGGCCCCATCGTTCGTGCCGAGCGGCGGATAGTCCAGCGAGACCGTGATCAGCTTGCCGTCCTGAGGGCCCCCCGTGATGCGCTCGCAGGGACCCATGTGGTGCAGATCGATGAACCCGTCGACAGATCCCTTCTCATTGCGCATCTTCACATACGTGTCACGGATCGCGCGCGACTCCGGGGAGAGGAAGAAGCCAGCATCGGTCTGCTCGCCGGGGAGGTCGGAGGCCTGCGGGACGTAGTTCAGATCCGGGTTGAAGTCCCGGTTGAGGTCATAGCCGGGCTGGTCGATGCCGTCGCCGCGGAGGCTGTGGTACCAGGCCCGCGGCGCCCCGGCCAGCTGGGGGAACTGCGCGACGGTCTGGTCCCAGGAGCGTACGTTGATACGACGGTTGAGCTCGCCGCCGTCCGGGTTCACCATCGGCATGGCAACCAGGGTGACTTTGCTGAGGAGTTCGTCGGACTTCGGACCAGAGCTCGAACCCAGCTCCTTGAGGATGCCGATGAGGGCCTCCGTGCCCGTGCGCTCGTTGCCGTGAATGGCGCTGGTCACCATCAGGACGCGGGGGCCGGTGCCCACTCGCGCGGCCCACAGTTCGCGGCCCTGGGTGGTGCGCCCGGCGACCTCGACCTGCACCCGGCCCTTGCTGGTCTTCTCGATCTGCCGCAGTGTGGCGCCGAGTTGATTATGGTCGGTCCAGCCGGACCAGGACGGATCGTCGGAGGTCTTGCAGTTGCCGGGATCGCTTTCGGCGGCCGTGGCGGTGGCGGCGGCCGGTGTGGTGACCAGTACCGCGCCGAGGGCGGCAAAGGCCGCGACGGTGGCAACGGCTGTGTGTAGCGCTCGCGGACGGGTGTTCCGCGTGCTGCGGTAGGTGCGCATGGGGCGGGCTCCTCACAACGTGACGGGCGGCACTGGCGTGGGGGGCGTTCCGGATGATGCTGACCCGAGGGTCAAGGAAAGGTCAATGGGGCGTATATGAATGCCCATGTCGGCGAAGGACCCCGAGGGCCGGGAGCCTCGGCGACGAAGAGACCACGATGTGCGCGCCCGCCCAGGCACGGTGGTGGTCGAACAGCAGGTCAGCAGCGGCGTTGAGGACGACCCCGGCCACCGCCAGGCTCTCGAAGGGATCGTCCGCGTCCGATCTCTTCCTGCTGCTCGACGGCCTCGCGAGGCCGGACGGTGAGATCGTGGGAATCCTCGGTCAAACCGCCGAGATGCGCACGATCAAGACCGCAGAAGGCAGGATCTTCCGGGGCCGAGGGGGGATGCGTGACGGGCTGCTTCGTAGACATCGTGACTCCTCCACCCCGTGGACGGGGTGGCTTCTCGCTATGCCGGTTGGGCTTCGCGACGGACCAGCCCGGCCCGTAGGACGTTGAGAGCACCGACGGTGTCCGCGTG
>NZ_JBHVFU010000092.1:0-21677 GCF_042801455.1 Streptomyces sp. NPDC057565
ATCCGATCGGCTCCTCCATGACAGCCATACCCGGAGCCCCCGGGCCCGTCGATCTTACGAATGACCAGCGGAAACCCACGCTTGAAAGGTAGGACTCCATGATCACGCAGGGCCCGTGCCTGTCTCGTTTCCGGGACCGTCAGCCAACGAGCGACGTAGCCATTTGCCGGTCGGTCTTATTCGGTCAGGCTGCGATGACGTCCCACAACTCGCGTACGGCACGTTCCCGGTGGTGCTGAGCGGGGATCGCCTCGTACAGGTCCTGTGCGCGGCGGCGCCGAGTCCGGGGCGGTAGCCGTCCGGCAGTCCGATCAGCGCGGCAACCGTATGGCGGCATGCTTCCTCGCTGTCGCCGTCGTGATGGGAGCAGGCGGCGCCGTCGATGGTGAGCAGGGTGCACGCCATGGTGCTCGTCGGCGCGGACAGTTCCAGGGCGCGCTGCTGGCTCTCCCGGGCGCGGCGGATGTCCCCAAGCGTGGTCAGCGCGTGGCTCAGGTGCACGTTGTTCTTCTGCTCGATGAAGATCTCCCAAACCATCACATCGAAGTACGGCTCTCAAATGGGCCTGAGCAGCGATGACGTGGAGGCGGGGATGAGGGAGAAGTCCGAGGAGTTCGCGGCATCGGACAACCGAGTCTACCTGCCGCTCGCGGAGACGGGCGGCAGGTCGGCCGGCTAACCCGGTCGCCTCAGTGGAGGGGGGCCCGCCAGGCCACCAGTCCCGGCCGGCCCGCCTCCGCGAAACCCACCGCGAACGGCTTGTCGCCGTCGTCCGTCACCAGGTGGATGCTGCACTCCGTCACGCTGTCGCCCGGCGGGATCATCCGGGCGACCCAGTCGGACGGACAGCCGGGGATCTTCGTGTCGAAGACGAAGGGGGTCTTCCCCCGTATCTGCCGACCGCCTTCGGTGAGCAGGCGGACGTGGCCGGCCTGGTTGGGGTAGAGGTCTTTCGGCCCGGTGTTGGTGTAGGTGACCGACACGTAGTACGGGATGCCGCGTCGCTCGTTCTCGTTGAGGTCGAGGTCCAGGCCCGCGAGGTCGGCCGCGCTGCCCCGGCGTACGGAAACCAGCGTGGCGGGCAGTTCGAGGACGCCGTCCTCGCGGGCGTCCCACCGGACGCGGACGATGTCGCCCGGCTCCCTCAGCCCGGCGGACGCCGCCTCGAGGCCGCCCTCGACGGGCCAGGTGGCGACCGCCCCGCCCTCGTCGAGGTAGCCGTCGGCGTTGTGCGTCAGCGACAGCACGCCGACGCCCTCGGGCAACGCGTAGGTCACGCAGGTGCTGTACGAGTCGCCGGGCGCCAGCGTCTTCGGCGCGGTGTCCGCGCAGGGCAGGTCGACCCCGCCCGGCCTGCCGCCGCTGACGTAGACCTCCTCCCCGCGCGCCCAGTCGGTGCCGTTCAGGGCGAAGTTGCTGTCCACCATGTAGGCGGCGGGGATTTCCTTCCGGCCCGTGTTGGTGACCTCGAAGGTGAGGTAGTGGGGGACCATGCCCTTCAGCTCCTCGTCCGTGCGCGCGCCCCGCATGTCCTCCTCCGAACCCCGGACCAGGCTCTTGACCGTGATCCGGACCTCGTACGACCGGTGCTTGGTGTCCGTGTGGACGACGCCCCGTGCGCCGGTCTGCACCGGCAGGTCCGTCCAGGAGGCAGGCCTCTCTGCAGCTCGCTCCACGGCCCCGCCCGCGCCCTGTTCCCCCGTGCACCCGGCAAGCAGAGATATCGCCGCCGCGCCCGTGGCAGCCTTCCTGACGTAGCTGGACAGGCGCATGGACTCCCCTTGCCGCACGATGATCCGGATCCGCCGGAGGACTGACGCATCGTAGGACGTCACAGCGGAGGCGGAGGCGGCGGGGCGGTGAAGGGCCCCGAGGAGATCGAGGCCGGGATGCTGGAGAAGTCGAAGGAGTTCGCCGCTTCCGGGAACCGTGTCTACCTTCCTCTGGCTAACTGACCTGCGCAAACGAGGCTGACCGACGGCATTCCGGGGGAGTCGTCGGTCAGCCTTCGTCGTTCTGCGGGCTGATCTTTTGACGGGAGTACGGCAGCCAGGTGTCCGACTGCTCGCCGACCCGAGGGTGGCGCGCCTGTACCGAGAGCACTTCGCGGTAGTTCTGGTGGACGAGGTGCAAGATCTCAGCCCCCTGCAACTGGGCATGGTCCAGGCGATCGGGGCCGGCCGCACCACCTACGCCGGCGACCCCGCCCAGGGCATCTACAGCTTCGCCGGCGCTCGCCCCTCCGCCGTCTTCGCCGCGATCCGAGCCGCAGCCCCCACCGAGGTCGGGCTCGACGTCTCGTACCGCTCGAGCCCGCCCGTCCTCCAGGCCGTCAACCAGCTCGCCGCCGAACTCGGCGCCACACCGCTGCGCTGCGCCACCCCGGACAACTGGGCCGATGACTGCAGGGTTGATCTCCGAGTCTTCGAGGACACCGCCGCAGAGGCCGAGGCCCTGGTGGCCGCCGTCCGCCGGGACCTGGCCGACGACGCGAACTGCACCGTGGGCGTCATGACCCGCAACTTCCGCCGGATGACCGACATCGCACGCGCACTCGACCTCGCTGGCATCGACTACCAGGACTGGTACCAGCCGACGGTGGTGCCGCAGATTGCTGAACTACTGCACCGGCACCTTCCCGAGGCCCTCGCAGTCGGCGCCGATCGCGCCGAGCAGCTTGCGGCACTGGAACGCCTGTGCCGGAGCCAGCTTCCCCCGGACGACGCCCCGACACTCGACGAGCTGAGCATCGCCTGCGAAGCCCTCAGCGACAGACTCGCCACATCCCCTCTGCAACAGACGCTTGCGGCATTCCGCCCCCACACCACGTCCAACGCCCCGGTCCCTCCCGGACTTCACCTGCTCACCGGGCACGCGGGCAAGGGCCAGGAGTTCGACGTCGGCTACGTCATCGGTCTGGAGGAAGGAAGCATTCCGGACTTCCGCAGGACTTCCGCAGCACCAAGGGAGAAGCGCTGACAGAGGAACTGCGCGTACTGCATGTCATGGCCTCCCGCGCACGCCGCCGTCTCGTCTTCACCCGGGTCGAGAACCGATGGCGCACCCCGCGCTGGTATGCGGCTGAACGGCCGTCTTGCTGGTGGCATCTCCTCGAGCGGCGTTCTGCTGCTACACCGCCCAGTGGTATCCGAGTTCGGCGAGGGTGGCGAGCTGGTCCTCGGTGAGCCGGTCGCGTCGGCTTTTCTGGTTGCTCAGAAATACGCCCAGTCGTACGGAGGTGCCGTCCGGGAGCTCTTCAACGTGGCCCCTTCCGACGACGGTCTTCTCCTCGCGCTGGATGTACTGCTTGAGGGCTGCTACGCCCCGCTGGAACGCTTCGCTGCCGCGTGCTGCGCCTGTTCCTGCCCCAACCTTCGCGTTGGTTCGCGCTGTGGCCTTCTGGGGCCGTGCAGCTGGTTTCACGCCCAAGGCCGCGAGCCGCTGTTGCTGTTCCTCGTTGAGTTGGGCCCAGTCGCGGGTCTGTCGTGCGGTCCAGCGTCCGATGTCATCGCCACGATGCGTCACCCCGGGCACGATCTCCCCGAGGCCGGCACCGGCCGCGAGGAGCGCGGTCAGACCAACCCAGTGGCGTTGCCAGTCGACGGTCCACCCCAACTGTCCTGGGTTCCAGTCCGGGTCGATGGCGGTTGTTGAGTGTCGTTCAACATGAGCACGGCCTTGCCACTCAAGATGAGCATGTGCGGAGTTGAGGAAGGCCCGCCGAGGTCTCCCGACGGGCCCTGTTGATCTTCATGGTGTCACTGGGATGCTCGGGGTGCCGATCTCCTTGCCGACCTTTGGCATGATGCTCAGATGATCGTTCCGATACCTGCTGTTGTGCCCCCGGGCCGTATGGGCCAGACCGACCAGCCAGTGTTCCGCCTGGCCAGCGGTCTTGAGCTGCGCTCCTGGCGCCCTGGCGACGCCAAGGTCCTCGCGGACTCGTGCTTGGATCCGGACGTTCAGCAGTGGAATCGGCCGGGACGCCTGTCGCTGGACGATGCGCGTGACCGGATCGCGCGCTGGGGGAAGCGTTGGCGGAGCGAGGAAGCGGCGATTTGGGCGATCGCCGAGCCCCGGGGCGGGAGCCCAGTGGGGCTGATCGGCCTGGCCGACTTCGATCTCGACGGCGGCAGCGCCGAGTTCCTGTACTGGCTGCTGCCTGCTGGCCGGGGTCGCGGGGCCATGGTCGACGCCGTGGTCCGCGTCAGCCGCTGGGCCATGGATGACCTGGGGCTCCATCGCCTGCGGATCACGCACTCCGTCGCCAACGCCGCCTCCTGCCGGGTGGCGGAGAAGGCGGGGTTCGCCCTGGAAGGCACGATGCGAAGCGCCCTGTTGCACTCGGACGGCTGGCATGACGAGCATCTGCATGCGCGCGTCCAAGGCGACGCCTGGCCGCGGTGACGCCCGGTCATTCGGCGGTGACTTCAGCGACGGCGGCGCGTGCGCTGGTCTCGTCGAATGGGTCCTGCGGTGGTAGACCTGTTCGACCCAGGCCGTGAAGAACCTGTTCAAAGTGGCCAGGTCAGTCACGTTGTCGGTGTCGACCTCGACCAGGAACTGCTCGCGGACCGTGCGCCTGCCGAAAACTCATCTGCGCTGGTGGGAGCCGGTGTGCATGGTGTAGGCGATGTCCACGGCGGTCGCTTGAGCCAGTGCCTTCGCGTGGTTGTCGATCACCACGGCATGATGATCGACGATGCTGCTTCGACTGGCTTACCTGGGCAGGGCGAACGCGTTCGCCCTGCTGCGGCTGCTACCGATGAGCGATCGAGAGAAGGACGCGGAGATCCTCGCCCTGCGCCATCAGATCACGGTCCTGGAACGCCAACTGGGCGAGAAGAGGGTGCGGTTCACCCTGAGCGATCGGGCGTTCCTGGCGGCGCTACTGCACCGACTCCCGAGGGATGTGCTCCGCAGAGCGCGGCTGTTGGTTCGCCCGGACACGCTACTGCGCTGGCATCGCGACCTGCTCGCACGCCGCCACGGCGCCGCCTCCCGCCCCGAGCGCCCAGGACGACCGCGGACCGTGCACTCCATCCGGGCCCTGGTATTGCGCCTGGCGAACGAGAACCCCAGTTGGGGCTACAGGAGGGTGCATGGCGAGCTGCTCGTGCTGGGGGTGAAGGTGGCCGCGTCCACCGTCTGGGAGATCTTGAAGGAGGCCGGGACCGATCCCGCGCCCCAGCGCTCCTCCAGCACCTGGGCCGACTTCCTGCGCTCACAGGCAGACGCCCTGCTCGCATGCGACTTTTTCGACACGGTCACCCTGTCCGGGGCGCGGCTGTACGTCTTCGCCGTTATCGAGCACACCAACCGACGGATCCGGATCCTGGGCGCCACCGCGCACCCGACCGCCTCCTGGGTGGCGCAAGCCGCGAAGAATCTCGTCATGGACCTCGAGGACGCCGGCTGCCGGGCCCGGTTCCTGATCCGGGACAGGGATGACAAGTTCCCGGCCCTGTTCAACGTGACCCTCAAGGACGCGGGCATCGAGGCCGTGCTCAGCGCTGTCCGGACGCCGAGGATGAACTCGATCACGGAAAGATGGGTGCAGACCTGCCGACGCGAGCTCCTGGACCGCACCTTGATCTGGAACCAGCACCATCTGCTACATGCCCTGCGCGAGTTCGAGCAGTTCTACAACTCCCACCGCCCACACCAGGGCATCGCGAACACTCGGCCGCTACGCCCCTTGCCCACACCGATTCCCAATCCGGACGAGAAAGCCCGCCTCGACATACGCCGACGCGAACGGCTCGGCGGCATCCTGAATGAGTACCAACATGCGGCGTGAGCAGCACGGATGGGGTTTCCGGCAAGCGCAGCGTCACTATGATTACAGAGAGCTACTTGTTACTTCGCCGTAGCTTCGGGAGAACAGGGCACATCCCTCGGTGTCCTGTCGCATTGGACCTGTCGGCTTCCCACCCGTTCTCGTTCGTGCTGTCCGATTCTCATCCGGGCAAGTCTTGCGGGCCGCCGCCTGCTCCGTTCGTGGAACCTGTGCTCACCTCGCCGGGACCTGACGAAACGCAGACGGCGACGGCGGCAGGTCGGCGAACGAAGTCGGCCACGCGACGTCGTCGATCGCGAGCCACGGCGCAGCGGCTACGGCGGTGGGTGTCACCCCGGTAAACGCCTTGACCTCGCGGTGGAGGTGGGACTGGTCGACGTAGCCGCTTGCGGCCGCCACCCGAGCGATGGCGTCACCCGCCGCGAGAAGGTGGGCGGCGTGGTCGAAGCGCACCAGCTGGGCGGCGCGCTTGGGAGTGAGGCCGATCTGGGACCGGAAGCGGGACCACAGGCGCTTACGGCTCCATCCCACCTCGTTCGCCAGGCTGTCGACCCGCACCTGTCCCCGGCTGGTGAGCATCCGCCACCAGGCAGCAGCGATCTCCGGATCGAGCGGTGGGCGGGCGTCCAGCCGTCGGCCAAGGACATCCGCCGCGATCGTGAACCGTTCGTCCCACGACGTGGCGGCGCGCAGCCTGTCCTCGGCTCGTCCGGCGTCGCGACCCCAGACATCTTCCAGGGAGACCACGGTCCCGACGAGCTCGGTCGATGCGCTGAGCACTGCAGCCGTCACGACCGGCGACAACCGAATCTGGAGGCACTGGCCTGCCTCGGCCGTCCGGCCGCTGATCCGAAGGTTGCCCGGGATCAGCCCGACGACCACGCTGCCGCGTTCGCGCCGGCCGTGGGCGTTGTAGACGAGGCCGTCTCCTTCGCTCAGGTCCACGAACAGGGTGACCGATGGGTGCGCGACCATGGCGATGTCCACGAGCGCCGGGACACGTTGACCGAACCCGGCCATGCTGATCCCGGGCAGTCGCTCTGACTGCCGCGGGATCGCGACCTCCACCGACGTCCAGTCAGGTGGTGACTCTGTGGCCCACACAGCATCAGGGTAGCGATCGGTGTCAGCGGCCTGCCGCCGCGAAGGCCAGCAGCAACTTGCTGGTCGTCTCCGGCGCTTCGAACATGGGGAGGTGTCCGACGTCGGGCAGTTGCTCGACGCGCGCGTTCGGCACCGTGTCGTATTGGTGTGCCGAAGACGGATCCCAGCGCCGGTCGGCAGCGCCGAAGATCACCAGGACCGGGACGTCGAGGGCGGTGAGGCGGTCGGGCACGCTCCGCTCGGCGATGTATGCGGCGTTTCGGCGCAGCACCGTTCTTAACGTGCGATAGCCGATGCCTCGGACCTCGACGACCAGGTCGTCCGGGACGTCCACCGGGCGGTTGCATACCGAGGTCACCCCCCTGCGGAGCATTGCGTCCGAGCGGATCGACCAGAGGAGCGGGCCCAGCGGCGGGGCAATCAGCATCTGAAGGAGGACGGGCTGCGGAAGGAGCGCGTCGGGACTCGGGCCGCTGCTGATCAGCGCGAGCGAACCAACCAGGTCAGGGCGCTGTTCGGCAAGCGCGGTGGCGATGTATCCACCGCTGGAGTGCCCGACCACGGTGATCGGACGAAGGTCGAGCTCGTCGAGTACCGCGGCCAAGCGGCCCGCCTGCTCAGGCACGTCGTACGACGGCGCGGGCGAGGACTGGCCGTGACCCGGGAGGTCGACTCGGATGACGTGATACTGGTCGGCGAGTGCCGGCACCACCGGGCTCCAGGAGCCGCCCGAGAATCCCGATCCGTGGATGAGCACCAGCGGCGGCGCCTGCCGCGGGCCGTAGTGGACCACATGCATCCCGTGCAAGTGCGTGACGTCGTCATGTCCCATGTACGGGACGATGCCTGCGCTGCCCGCTGTCAGTCTTGTACAAATGTCGTCGCGAGGCTGACGCTCGCCGGACACCTCTGTTTCCACGGCGAGCGGGACTTCCACGAAAGCCAGGCCGTTTGAGAACGTCAGCCATCGGCAGTCTCCAACCATCTGGCACTCATGCAGGTCAACGAGTCGCTACCTGCCACCTACACCGCGACGGGACACTCGGCCTCGCCCTACTCTCATCCTCACGCCCGATGCCGAGACGTAGCGGACCCTCACGACTCCAAGATCATCCGTGGCGGATATCTGGCGTCCTGGGTCATGCCCCTCTATCGGTACTGACCGTCGCAGCCCACGACCTGGAGTGAACTCCAGGGCAACCCGCCTGGTCGTGGGCCGCCCACCGGTGGCATTATCTGCGGGATGCCCCCTTCCCTCCAGGTCGGCCCGTACACCGTCATCGCGCTCGCCGACGGCGCGGGCCCCTTCTTCTCTCCCAGGTTGGAGGCGTTCCCCGATGCCACCGCCGAGCAGTGGGCGGCGGCCGACCGGCTCGATCCCGGCGCGCTCGACGCCGACGGGCGCTGGCGGCTCCAGTTCCGCGCGTTCGCGATCCGCAGCGACCGGGGTGTGACGCTGGTCGATGCGGGGATCGGCCCGGCCGACAGCCCGGCGGCCTCATGGGCGCCCGTGCCCGGGGCGCTCCCGGCCTCGCTGGCCGCCGCGGGTATCGAGCCATCCGATGTAGACACCGTGGTGCTCACGCACCTCCACACCGACCACGTGGGCTGGGCCGTCGTCGGCGGCGAGCAGGCGCGGCCGTTCTTCCCGAACGCCGAATACCTATTGCAGCAGGCCGAACTTGACGCTATCGAGGAGGTCAACCCGCAGCTGCGGTCCGCTGTGATCGACCCGCTCCGGAAGACCGACCAGCTACGGCTGCTCGACGGCGACTCCCCGCTGCGCGGCGGCGAGCGCGTCTTCGCCACGCCCGGGCACACACCCGGGCACCAGAGCGTGCTCGTCGAGTCCGGGCGCGACCTGGTCGCCGTCACCGGTGACCTGCTCGTGCACGCGATCCAGCTGCTCCACCCCGAACTCACCTACGCCCACGAGATGGACGTTGAGCAGGCAAGGTCCTCAAGGGAACAGGTGCTTCGCAGCCGGGCCGCCGGCACGCTCTACCTCGCGACACCGCACCTGACCGAGCCGTTCATCGCCCGCTGACGCTGCGCTTGCCGGAAACCCCATCCGTGCTGCTCACGCCGCATGTTGGTACTCATTCAGGATGCCGCCGAGCCGTTCGCGTCGGCGTATGTCGAGGCGGGCTTTCTCGTCCGGATTGGGAATCGGTGTGGGCAAGGGGCGTAGCGGCCGAGTGTTCGCGATGCCCTGGTGTGGGCGGTGGGAGTTGTAGAACTGCTCGAACTCGCGCAGGGCATGTAGCAGATGGTGCTGGTTCCAGATCAAGGTGCGGTCCAGGAGCTCGCGTCGGCAGGTCTGCACCCATCTTTCCGTGATCGAGTTCATCCTCGGCGTCCGGACAGCGCTGAGCACGGCCTCGATTACATCTCCGCGCTGGTCAGCGTCCAACGAGACCCCAACTCACGGAAGTTTTACGACCGCAAGCGCGCCGAGGGGAAACGCCACGTCCAGGCCGTCCTCGCGCTCGCACGCCGTCGCGTCAACGTCCTGTGGGTCCTGATGCGTGACCGACGGTACTACCAGGTCACACCCCCAGTGACAGCGGTGGCTTGACATCAGCATTGGGAAGCACCTGGACGAGGTGTTCCTGAAGATCAACGGGGTGCGGCACTACCTGTGGCGGGCCGTGGGCCAGGACGGCACTGTCCTCGGCGTCCTGCTGCAGTCCAAGCGGGACGCGAAGGCCGCGAAGCGGTTCATGGCCAAGCTGATGAAGAAGCAGCGGAGGACACCCAGGGTGCTGGTCACCGACAAGCTCCGCTCCTACGGCGTCGCCCACAGAGAGTTGATGTCCTCGGTCGATCACCGTTCCCACAAGGGCCTGAACAACCGTGCGGAGAACTCCCATCAGCCGACGAGGCAGCGTGAACGGGCGATGAAGGGCTTCCGCGGCGTCGGGGTCTGTTCTGCCCCGGCCGGCCTCAGCCCACCGCTTTCTTGACGAGCGCGCTGATGAGCTCTTCGTCGGCCGCGGTCAGCTCCCTCACGGCGTAGGCGGTCGACCACATGGCGCCGTCGTCGAGTGCCGCCTGGTCGCTGAAGCCGAGCGTGGCATACCTCGACTTGAACTTCTCCGCGCTCTGGAAGTGGCAGACGACCTTGCCGTCTCTGGCGTACGCGGGCATCCCGTACCAGAGCTTGGGCGCGAGGTCCGGAGCGGCGGTCTTGATGATCTCGTGGATCCGCTCGGCGAGGACGCGGTCCGCCTCCGGCATCTCGGCGATCTTCGCGAGCACGTCCCGCTCCGCCGCCGCCTCCTTCTCCGCCCGGGACGAACCGCGTCGCGCCGCCGCCTTCTTCTCCTCGCGTGCGTGCTCCTTCATCGCGGCCCGCTCCTCGGCGGTGAATCCGTTGTACTGCTCGGTGGTCGTGCCGGAGACCTCGGCGGGCGACTTCGTGGACGGCATGACAAGTTTCCTCTCGTACAGGGTCAAGCGGGGCGGGAGTGCGGGGGCCGGGAGTCAGGACGGCGTGGGGGCGAGCGACGCGGCAGCCTCCCAGGCGAACCCGTCCGGGTCGGTGAAGGTGTCGGCGGTGCTGCCGAGGACGATGCGGTGCGAGCCGGTGCCGTCGGCGGGGACGCCGAGGTCCTTGGCAAGGGCACGGCGCTTGTACAGCGCCAGCTTGACCGGACTGGACTGACCGGGGGCGAACTCGGCGTACTTGCCACCGAAGCTCTTGGCCACGGTCAGGCCCCGGCCGACGTAGAACTGCTTGGTGGCCTTCACGTCCTCGACGCCGAGCAGCAGGACGACCTCGTCGATCTCGCGGGTGGCGGGGCCGGTGTCCTTCTTCGCCGAGGTCGCGATCTTCCAGATCGTCCCGTCCGGGGCCTGGACGACGCCGCCGTAGCCCCACAGCGACTTCGCGGCGGGCTTCAGCACCGTGGCGCCGGCGTCCACGGCGGCGCCGACGAAGCTGTCGACGGTGGCCGGCCCGGACACCGTGAGCGCCAGGGTGAAGCCGCGGAATCCGGTGGAGTGCGCCTCGGACGCCCGCAGGCGCATGTACGTGTCCACGCCGAAGGCGCTGTAGAAGCGGCGAGCGGCCTCGGGGTCGGCCACCTCAAGGGTGACGGACGCGAGGGACGTGTTGGCTGCGGTGGAAGTGGTGGTTGCCATGACCATCACGCTAGGGGCTGCGCGGCGGCCGGGGCTTCTCGATTCCTGACCGGTCTTGAGACTTGCTTTGCCACGCACACCCCCATCCCGCTTGACGTCAAACGGCATGGGATGTCTGATCCGCCGTTGATTAGACACTCCCAGTCCGAGGGCTGCCAGCGCGCTGAGCTGGTCCTCGGTGAGCCGGTCGCGACGGCTTTTTTGGTTGCTGAGGAAGACGCCGAGTCGTATGGACGTGCCGTCGGGGAGTTCTTCGACGTGCTGCCTTGCGACGACGGTCTTCCCCTCGCGTTGGATGTACTGAGCGAGGGTTTGTACGCCCCGTTGGAAGGCTTCTGTACCGCGTGCCGCGCCCTTCTCGGCCCCTGTCTTCGCGTTGGTGCGCACCGAGTCCTTCTGGGGGCGTGCAGCTGGTTTCACCCCGAGTTCGCCGAGGCGTCGTTGCTGCTCGGGGTTCAGGCGTGCCCAGTCCCGCGCCTGCCGTGCGAGCCAGCGTCCGATGTCGTCGCCACGATGCGTCACTCCGGGCACGATCTCCTCGAGGCGCGCACCGGCCGCGAGGTGATGATGTGTGCTGGTTTGTCAGTGGCTTTTCGGCGTGGATGTGTCAGTGGTGTGGGGTGTTGATAGTGCTGGCTGGGATGGGGGCGGCTGGGTGTCTGCTGCTGACAGTGGTTGCCGATGTTGCGCTGACGTTTTTGACGAATCGTCAGGTCATGTTGGTACCGATCGGGATAGCGGGTGGATGGCTAGGGTTGTCCATCGCTGCAGCGGCTGAGAAAGCTCGACTGTCACGAAGCAGCCGCCGAGCTCGGCGTCACGGCCGCCAGCTGGGACAGATGCAAGAGCGATCCCGCCCTGGCCCCAGAGCATCGTCATGGCCGACGGCACCGACCACCGCACTTCACAGTCGGGCTGATCCAGACGACGGCCTGGTGTGCTGCGCCGCGGAAGCTCCGCCGATGAGTTTTCGGCCGTTGTGCGGTCTACCTGTCGACGAAGGGAGCGCACCATGCGCAAGATCATTGTTTGCACGTTCCTGACGCTGGACGGTGTCATGCAGGCGCCGGGCGGTCCGGACGAGGACACCCAGAGCGGCTTCGAGCACGGGGGCTGGCAGAAGCCGGTGGCCGACGACGAGGTCGGCGCGGCCATCGCCGGTTGGTACGAGTCCTCCGACGCGATGCTGCTCGGCCGCAAGACGTACGAGATCTTCGCGTCGTACTGGCCGACCGCCGATCCCGACAACCCGTTCACCAATCGGATGAACAGCATGCACAAGTACGTGGCGTCTCGCACCCTGACATCCGTCGAGTGGCAGAACTCCACGCTGCTGGAGGGCGACATCGTCGATGCCGTGCACGAGCTGAAAGCGTCCGACGGCGGTGACATCAACGTCGTGGGCAGTGGCGACCTCGCCCAGACCCTCATGCAGCACGGCCTCGTCGACGAGTACCGGCTGACCATCCATCCGGTGATCACCGGCACCGGCAAGAGGCTGTTCGCCGACGGAGCGATCCCCACTGCGCTGGAGCCGGTCAGCGTCTCGACGACGAAGGGCGGCACCATCGTCGGCGTCTACCGGCCGAACGGTAAGCCCGGCTACGACAGCTACTAGCCTTGCCGTTTCGGCTGGGCTGGGGCGGCTGCGTTGATCATCAACTGTTGGGTGGTCGAGGCGATTCTGTTGCCTGGGCATGATGGAGTCCCGGCGCGATGGTCGGGTTCTCCGGGTCCTTCGGCATCGTGGTGTCAGTGCAGTGGGCAGGGAGCCGCCGAAAAATAACTTCGGTATCTGGTGCGGTTGTTGAGGTCTACACGGCGCTCCGGTGCCCCATCAGTGATCGACCGTGCCGCCCAGCGTGACGTGACCGCCAACGGGAGGGGTTCGGCAGGGTTCAGATGCGGGGCCAGTCCTGGCCGGCGGTCACCTCGAGTGCGATGCGACGCCATTGGGTCTCCCCGCCAGGCAGGGGCCAGGCCCAGGTGGGTTGTTGGGTGGTGTTCAGGTCGTGGAGGATGCGGACGAGCTGCGGGCCGGCGGTGGCGGTACCATCCGGGATGGTGGGGCCGTGGACGGCGCGGAGTTCGGCGAAGCGTGCCAGTTCGTCCTCGTAGAAGCCCACGGCCTCATCGGTTCGCGCGACCAGGTCGTCTCGCGGCACCGTGCGGTGCAATTGCAGCAGCGGAGGGTCGATGGACTCGGCGATCGCCGCGGCGAGCCGCGCGTGACCGTCCAGGATCAGATGGCTGTCCAGGCCGCTGACCCACCACAACAGGACGGGTGGAAGCGTCCCTTCCCGGGCCTGCTTGCGGTACGCCTTGACCCGGCTGTCGTCGGCATCGGGCATCGGCCGTAGCGGAAGGACCTCCCACGAATGGGAGTGGAAGAACCAGTCGAGGTATCCGGCCGGATGGCCGTCGACGATCATCGAGCCCCAGTACTCGGCATGCGAAGCGTCAGCGGGGCGCCAGCGCCGGAGCAGACTGTCGCACGAGAGCAGCCATCGGCCCTCGTGCAGCGGGCTGTCCGGCGAGTCGATGAGGTACTGCGTGAAACGGTGAGCCCACCGCTCCGGGCTTCCCGCCAGGGCGTGCCCCACATCGGCGCGCAACGGCGGGACGAACGAGCGGTACTCGTTGGTGCGCCAGAAGTCCACACCCTGAAGATGCTCGTCGACGACGGCGAGCAGCACAGGTCGCGACAGCTGGGAGACCAGCAGTTGCGGCCCGGCACTGAACACGCACAGCCCCGGCTTTTGGCGGTCCTGTACATCCAGGGACAGGCCTATCCACGTGCCGTCGTCCCGCGTGACATCACTGTGCTGCATGCCGAGAGCGTAGACGGCTGCCTCGAGCACAGGACTCCGGCCGGAAACACGCGCGGTGCTCGCTGAAACTCCTCACTCCGTAGTTCAGCGGAGTGGGGAGCTTCAAAGAACGGCGATGTGGGTGGGCTGCAGAATCTGCTGGCCGCCGCCGTGCAGCTGGTCGGGGACAGCGGCGACAAGGCCCCGAATCTGGCCAATGCAGCGCGTCTACTACGTCGTCACGGGTCGACTTCGGGGCCAGTCGTATGCCGGGCTGTCTCAGATGGTGATGGTGAGGATCGCCGAGCCGGTGAGCTGGTGCGCCGCGGATCGTCCAACTCAACGGCATGTAACCAGTTATATTGGTTACATGGACTCCTCTGCAACCAAGGGGCTGACGCTGCACTCCCATACCGGCGTCGCCTACCGGTTCGACCCCGGCGCGCTGTGCCTGGAACTGCTGACCACCGGCGGCCCCGGCCCCTACCGCCGGTACGAGGTCTTGCACGAGCCCGCCGACCTGGCCGCCTGGGCGGACCGGTCGCGGCTGACGCCGACGCCCGTGCTGGAGATCTCCGAAGCCGAGGTGGCGGACGCCCGGAGGCTGCGCGACGCACTGTTTCGGGTGGTCATCGCCCACACACGCGGCGAGCCGAACCCGCCCGGTGACCTGGAGACCATCAACGAGGCAGCCGCCTGTCCAGACCTGGCACCCGCCGTTGCGCCGACCGGGAAGCGGCAGTGGGCCGGAACCCCTACCGGCACCCACCTGGTGGCCGCCGTCGCACGGGACGCCGTCGAGTTGCTGACCGGCCCTTTCGCGCACCGCATCCGCACCTGCGCCGCCGAGGACTGCCACCTTGTCTACGTCGACACCTCACGCCCCGGCCGCCGCCGCTGGTGCTCCATGGAGCACTGCGGAAACCGCCACAAGGTGAGGGCGCTGCGCGCCCGCCACTCCGAGGAAGGATGACCCCGATGCCCACCGGACTCACCAAAGACGCAGGCTGGCAGATCGGCGTGTCCCGCACGCTGCCCCACCCCGCGCCCGTCGTCTGGGACTTCATCAGCAGCTCCGAAGGGCTCGCCCTCTGGCTCGGCCCCGGTGCGGTCCTCGTCCCGGAACGCGGCGCCCCCTACCAGACGGCCGCAGGGGTGACGGGTGAGGTGCGCGGCTACCGCCCGGAAGACCGCATCCGCGTCACCCACGGCACCACCACGGTCCAGGTCGCCCTCGCCCCCACCGCCGACGGGGCCCGGACGATGCTCCGCTTCCACCAAGAGCACCTGGCGAGCGCCGAAGAGCGCGAACAGCAGCGGGCGCACTGGCGGCACATCCTGGACCAGGCCGCTGCCGTCCTCGACCGGCAGTGAGGGCAGCGCGCGACACCTGACTGGAGTTCAGCGCCTCAGGCGCCCCGAGGCGCCGAACTCTTCTCACAAACGACCGTTTATGAGATTGGGAGAGGCAGGGAGGCGGACGAGACCGCGATGTAGGCCAGTCCGTCGTACTCATCCGCCAAGGAGGAAGGGATTAGATTGAAGCGGTAGGTCCAGCGCGGCACCATGGCGCCGAAGCTTCGTGTGCCGTGCCGGCCTTTGAGCCACGCCTGTACGGCCCTCGGCGCGTCGACTGCGCTGCGCAGGTCCACGAGGTGGTTGCCGGGGTTGGCTGTGGCCAGCTGGGCCTCAATGGTGCCGGGGCGGGCAGGGCCGATCCGGTTGGTGACGACAGCGCTTGCAGGTGGTGTACTCCGCGTACGTTAGGCAGGCCCGGCCGTGGGGGAGCTGCGCCCCGCCGGACGATGTCCCGTGTGCGGTGACCAGCACTACGTGCACGGTGTGTGTGGCCCGTGCACTCCTTCGGCCCGGTCGCATTCGATGTCGCTGGGTGCGGACGTGCCCGGGGTCCGGGAAGCGGCCCAGGTGAGGCGGGGAAACGTCTGTGGGGACCGGGACGACGAACCGATCCGCGGCGCGTGCGACGCAGATGTGCAGGTCGGGGGCAGGGAGCAGGGGCGTGGTCGACAGATCAGCGTGCAGGGCGCAAATCACAGCACCGGCCAATGGCGATGTCGTGAGAGTGGGATACGGTTCGGCCGGGAAGAGCCTGCTCGGTCCACCCGAGCTGCGCCAAGGTCCAGACACGGAGGCCGCCCGAGGGGGAGCTGGATGCTGCAGGCATTGGGATTGGGACCGGCTGAAGAGGCCATCTACACCGCACTGCTGGCCCGTCCGACAGCCTCTGCGCAGGACCTCGCCCGGCAGACCGGACTCGAGAGCGCCGAGACCACCCGCATCCTGCTTGACCTGACGACACGCGGCCTGGTGGCGGTCGCCGACGAGGCCGGGAGTGGGGCACCTGACTCGGCTGACTGTGACGCCGGTTGCCAGCCCGCTCGCTACCGGCTCACACCCCCCTCAGTGGCCCTGGCCCCGTTCCTTGCCGAGCAGCGCAACGCACTGCACCGGGCCGAGACCGCGTTCTCGATGCTGACCGAGCAGTACCGCACTACCGCTGCACACCCTGCGGGCAGCGTCGTGGAGGTGGTCGTCGGGGTGCAGCAGGTCGCACATCGCTTCCATCAACTGCAGCGTGGCGCCCAGCAGGAGCTGCTGGTCTTCCTCGTCGGCGAGCCCATAGCGGTGCCTCGCGAGGATGCCGACATGTCGGAGAGTTCCGCGCTGGACCGCGGAGTCGACTTCCGCGTCGTGGCTGCCAAGGACTATCTCGACGGTCCTGGTATGGCGAAGGACGCACGGGCGGGCATCACGGCGGGCATCGAGCTTCGCCTGGTCGACTCGCTGCCGCTGAAGATGATCGTGTCGGACCGGGAGCGCGCCATGGTGCCACTGGACATGGCGGACTCCGGCGGCGAGCCGAGCGCGATCGTGGTGCACCGCAGCGGCCTGCTGACGGCCCTGGTCCATCTGTTCGAGAAGGAATGGGCCGAGGCCCGGCCGCTGTACACCACCGCCACGGGTGTGCGCGCGGAGCCGGCAGGCGATCAGCAGCCGACCGAGGGGGAGCTGGAGGTTCTTGCTTTGCTGCTGGCAGGCATCTCCGACCGGCGTGCGGCCGCTCAACTCGGCCTGTCCATACGTACCGTGGAGCGGCGGACACGCCGTCTGATGGATCTGGCCGGAGCGGATTCGCGCCTGCAACTCGGATGGCACGCCGCACGCGCAGGCTGGCTTTGACCTCCTCGTCGGCCTGAGGGCCGAGGAGCCTCCGTGACTTGGTGGTCGCCGAGCGAGGCCGGCCGCCAACTCCTGGCGGGTTGGACCGACCGGCACATGGGAGGCGGCGTCGCGGCGCGGAGCGTCATCGATTGACCACAACGCCGGAGGCAGAGTCGCATGACGCCGGGAGCCCGCTCGCTGTCGTGCGTGAGGCCGTTACCCCACCAGTCAGGTCCGAAGTCCCACCGAGCCGATGGAAGTGACCACGTGACGGAAATCCGCCATGCGGGAAACCCGTCACGCGCGGCATCCCCACTCAATCCACTCGTCTGGCAGGCTGCAGCCGCAGTTTGGCAGACGTTCATGGCTCGAATAGGGAGATTCATGCGTTCCATAACGCGTATGGCCTTGGGCACGGCGACCGCCGCCGTCCTGGCCGTCACGGCGGTCACGCCTTCCGGGGCGGCGGACACACCGCCTGACGGTGCTTCGGGGAAGCCCATCGTCGGCGGCGGGACCGCAACAAAGGGTGGCAAGCAGGTGACGGTCACGCTCGTCACCGGCGACAAGGTGATGGTGACCACGGACGCGTCGGGTCACAGCTCTGCGGCCGTACTGCCCCGCGAGGACGGCACGCAGCCGATAGTCCAGACCTATCAGAGGGGCAAGGACCTCTACGTCTACCCCGCGGGCGCCTCCCAGGCGATCGCCGAGGGCAAGGTCGACGAGCAGCTGTTCAACGTCACTGGGCTCATCCGCCAGGGATACGACGACACACACACCGACACGCTGCCGCTCATCGCCACCTACCGGAACAGCGTGAACGTTGCCGAGAGTGCGCCGGCGGCCCCTCGCGGGTCCGAGCGTGGCCTGAGCCTCCCGGCGGTGGACGGTGTCGCGCTCAAGGCGGGCAAGGACACCGCCGTCTCCTTCTGGCAGGACATCACCAACCCCCGTTCACGTTCTGGCTCCACGCTGAAGAAGCTGTGGCTGGACGGAAAGGTCGAGGCCACGCTGGACCGGTCCACCAAGCAGGTGCACGCGCCGGAGGCCTGGGCGGCCGGCTACGACGGCAAGGGCACCAAGGTCGCCGTGCTGGACACGGGTGTGGATGCCGAGCATCCGGACCTGGTGAACCGGGTGGACGCGTCCAAGAACTTCACGGATTCCAAGACCACCAACGACTATGTGGGCCACGGCACGCACACCGCCTCCACGGTCGGCGGGTCCGGAGCGGCCAGTGACGGCCTCAAGAAGGGCGTCGCCCCCGGTTCCTCCCTGCTCGTCGGCAAGGTCCTCAACGACGCAGGCTACGGCCTGGACTCCTGGATCATCGCGGGTATGCAGTGGGCCGTCGACCAGAAGGCCGACGTCGTCTCCATGAGCCTGGGCAACCCCAGGATCGGCGACTGCGCCGACCCGATGGCCCAGGCCACGCAGGAGCTGTCGAAGAGCAAGCACACCTTGTTCGTCGTCGCCGCCGGCAACTCCGGCCCGGGCGCCGAGACCGTTTCCTCGCCCGGCTGTGTGCCCGGCGTGCTGACCGTGGGCGCCGTCGACCGCGACGACACCACCGCGCAGTTCTCCAGCCGCGGTCCGGTGGCCGTCACCCACACCCTCAAGCCCGAGATCGCCGCCCCCGGCGTCGACATCTCGGCGGCCAGTGCGGGCGGCCGCGGCGTCTATGCCTACCGGACGATGTCGGGCACCTCCATGGCCACCCCGCATGTCGCGGGCGCCGCGGCCGTCGTCCGCCAGGCCCACCCGGACTGGACCGCGCAGCAGATCAAGGCTGCCCTGGTCTCCTCCGCCCGCACCGATGGCAAGGTCGCAGAAGCCGACCAGACCGGCGGTGGGGTCCTGGACGTGTTCGGCGCGGTGAACCAGAAGGCGCTCTCCGCGCCGGCTGTCCAGGCCGGCAGCTACAACTGGCCGCAGGACGCCGCGGACCGCACCACCGTGCAGGTGCCCTTCACCAACACCAGCGACAGCGACCTCACGCTGGACCTGAAGGTCAGCGGAGTGCACGGCAACGACGGCAGCGACGTCACCTCCGGAATCATCAAGCCGGAGGAGAACAAGGTGACGGTCCCGGCGGGGGCCACCGCTCAGGTGCCGCTGCAGATCGACCCCACCGCCCGTCTGAAGGACGCCCAGTACGGTGCGATCACCGGCCGGATCCTGGCCACCGACGGCGATGTGCACGTCTCCGTGCCCGTCACCCTCTACGTCCAGCCGGAGACGGTCACCCTCCGGGTCAAGGCCATCGACCGCAACGGCAAGCCCGCGACCGGCACCTCCTCCCTGGACGTCGCCAGCATCGACTCCGACGAGGGCGAGCGCCGCACCAACGCGGGTGCGCCCGAGCAGACCTACCGTGTGCGCCCGGGCGACTACGCCCTCAGCAGCTTCGTAGCGACGCCCGACGCGAGCAACGCGCCCGAATCGATCAGCTACCTCGCCCACCCGCAGATGCGGATCACCGAGGACACCACCGTTGTCCTCGACGCACGCAAGGCCCACCAGCTGAGCCTGCATACCGACCGCCCCTCGACGCTGCAGGGCACCACGTTGAACTACGCTCGCACGTGGGACGACACCTGGCAGCTCAGCGGAACACTCACGGCCGGCAGCGCCGTGCAGAAGTTCTACGCGGACATCGACGGGCGCGCCCAGACGGGCACCTTCGAGTTCCGGCCCACCTGGCGCGCGACCGGCTCCGAGGACGGCTCGTCCTACGTCTACAACCTGTCGTTCCCGACCGAGGGCCCGCTGCACTCCGACCAGGCCTACCAGCCGAATGACTCCCGGCTGGCCCAGGTCACCGAGACGTGGCATGCCATGGGCAAGGAGGCCGACTACATCGACGCGCTGTTCCTCCGTCCCTCCGGGAGCAGCAACACTCAGATCCCCGTGAGCCTGTACCAGACGGTCCACGTGCCTGGTACCCGCACCGCCTACTACACGACCGGCGACGACGCCTGGTACCACGGTGCGATGACCAGCTTCCCGTTCGCCGCCTTCATGAGCGACCAGGACCGCACCTACAAGGCCGGACAGCGGAGCGCCGAGGAGTGGTACGGCGGCCCCCTGCGGCCGGGCGCGGCGCGCGACGCCGACGGCAACCTGATGCTGGCTGCCGAGCGGCAGGGCAACCTGTTCGGCATCCAGAACGCCCTCTGGGTCGACGGCTCCGGCGACCACTGGACCTACGGCGGTTCCTTCGGCGACATCGGCAACCTGAAGCTGAAGCGCAACGGTGAGCAGATCGGCAAACTCGCCTATCCGTACGGCGTGTTCGAGGTGCCGGACGAGGACTCCGCGTACGAGCTCACCCAGCACCTGGAGAAGATCTACACCGGGGACCGCAACTGGCTGCGTACCACCGCTGCCGACACCACCTGGAGCTTCCGCTCGCACCGGGAGCCGGACGTCTACTCCCGCGGCCTGCCGCTCCTGCACCCGGCGTACGACCTGCCGGTGGACGGCATGAATACCCTGCCCGCGCAGAGCGGCATCAAGGTCGGCCTGTCGGTCGAGGGCCACGCCGGGTACACCGCGGGCGCGATCACGGCGGCCTCGCTGTCCTACTCCTACGACGGCGGCACCACCTGGACCCAGGCGCCGACCGAGCAGCAGGACGGCAAGTGGACGGCGGTCGTCGACCACACCGGCGCCGCCGGCAAGCAGGTCATGACGAAGGCCACCTTCACCGACGCCAACGGCAACGCGGTCACCCAGACCATCACCCGCGCCTACGACGTTCGGTAACCACACAGTCCGGCAGGGCCTGCCGCCCGCAACGGGCGGCAGGCCCTGCCGGCCACCTGCTGTTGCCACCTATCGGGCCCACGAAGAACTGGGCCGGAACGTGTGCACGATCTTCCTGCGACTACCTGGCGGGCCCCGATCTGCGGCGGGAGATCCGCGGCGGGCTCCAGGTGGTGGAGAGCTGGAACAGCGCGAACACCGTCCTCCACACCTGTCGTGGCGAGAGGGACAAGAGCCGCTGGGTTCGCCCCGGCCATGTGAGATCTCGTGAGACATGAGATGGTCTGACGGGTGAGCGAGACACCACCGAACACCCTGCAATACCGCTTTGACGGGCCAGAAGACGCACCAACCCTGGTGGTCGGTCCCTCGCTCGGTACCACATGGCACATGTGGGACCGGCAGATACCGGAGCTCTCCCAGCACTGGCGGATCTTCCGCTTCGACCTGCCGGGCCACGGCGGCGCCCTCGCCCACCCGGCCACCGCCGTCGGTGAGCTCTCCGACCGGCTGCTGGCCACCCTCGACAGTCTCGGTGTCCAGCGCTTCGGGTACGTGGGCTGCTCCATCGGCGGCGCGATCGGCGCCGACCTCGCGCTGCGCCATCCGCACCGGGTCGCCTCGCTGGCCCTGGTCGCCGCCTCGCCCCGGTTCGGCAGCGCCGACGAGTTCCGGCAGCGCGGGGTGGTCGTCCGCACCAACGGCCTGGAGCCGATCGCCCGCAGCGCGCCCGAACACTGTGGTCATCGGGCATCCGCCGAATGAGCCTGAGCGTGCCGATTATTACGTCCGTGCAGGTCACCCCGCCGACGGCGATGATCGCCATCTGCGGCAGGATCGGTCGTCGTGCTGCTTCGCCTGGC
>NZ_JBHVFU010000093.1:0-20914 GCF_042801455.1 Streptomyces sp. NPDC057565
ACAGACTTCTCCTGCAACGGGACTCCCGATGATCTTCTTGCTCGACACAAGCTGATCTATCAGGACGTCCCGTTGCGTCATTCACCAGGGCTTGACCTGCGACTCAAGACTCAAACGCAACGGTGTTGCGGGTATGGTGCAGCCGCGATCAAGCATTGGGTTCGGGGAGGGGCTTTGGGAGCGAAGATGGGTCTGCCCGTGTACTCCGACGACGACGTGCCGGACCAATTGCGACGGGTGGGGTCGGCGGACCTGGTGCGGACGACAGGTGAGAGCAGCACTCGTCGTCGCTGCGTGGCGGCTGTTTCGGTCCGCGCGCGGCTCGTCGCGATGGCGGCCATGTCCTTGGTGGCTGGAGGTTGCAGCGTGCTGGACGATCCGGTCAAGGACCGCTGGGAGTCCAGAACTGAGTTTTCAAGCTGTGGCGAGGTGAGCTTGGCTCAGGGTGAGGAGATGCAGAAGCAGGCGGTTCGGGAAATCGCCTGCCTCCGGCGAGCCCTCAAAAGCGGTGAGGGCGCAGAACTGAAGGTGGCTTTTCCCACTGTGGAGGGTGACCCGATTCGCGAGTACTACCGCCTGACGCCGCAAGCCACGCTTGAGGTGTACACCGACAGCACGGATGACCGCAACTCGGACCAGAAGTGGTCGTTTGCTGAGTGCTACACCCCGAAATGGTTGGCTGAGATTTCCTGCGATCAATGACCAGGCCAACGCGATGAGGTCGTCTATGGCCTCCTGCCAACCGACTTGAACGCGCATCAGACGCTTTCAGGCTCAGTCGCAGCGTTGGCATGGTCTTGCTTCCACCGACTGACACTGCCGGTCAATGGAAACGCTCGACTCCGCAACCGATCGAGCAATGAAGAAGGGCGGACACAGGTCACCCTACAAAAAGGGCTCGAGTGCTATTTACGACAGGGTGCGCAAATGTCTTTCGCTCAATTGAATCGAGTAAGGCGGCGGTGCAGCAATGGACAAGAACTCGGCCTACCTTCTCTGGCATGTGCATCATCGCGCGGAGGAGGACGGCGAGATTCGCCACTTCAAGAACGAGGATGACTTCTGGGCAGACGAAGAAGGAGGCGACGACGTGAAACTCCTAGGGGTCTACTCAAGCCGCGAAAAAGCAGAATCGCGGATCATCGAGGCTCGAAAGTCGCCAGGATTTCTCCAACGAGCCGCTGTGCTTCCACATCGACCATTACACGATCGACGACGACGAGTGGACCGAGGGCTTCGTGACGGTATGACATTGAGCCCTTCTCGGTAACTTCTCGTGACGTTTCGTGATCTTCGTTCAGACGGCGTGGTCGTTTTCAAGTTGGAGCAGGAGGAGGGCGGCTCGGGCGATCCGGGTGATGGCGGCGGGGTTGAGGCTGACCCTGCGTAGGACGACTGTGCGGGTGCCGACAAATCATCCGGCCAGGTCAGGAGCTTGAGCGTCACTGGCAGGCCTTCTGCTCGCGCGCCACTCGCGGCCGTGCTGTTCACTCGGATGGCCGTCGGCGGCATCATGATCTGTCGTGCTGCTGCGCCTGGCCTACCTCGCCGTCACCCATACGTTCACGCTCCTGCGGCTGCTGCCGATGAGTGAGCGGGACAAAGACATCGAGATCCTCACGCTGCGGCACCAGCTGCTGGTCCTGCAGCGCCAGGTCGACAAGACCGCGTTCACCGACACCGACCGTGCGCTGCTCGCCGGCCTGCTCCATCGTCTTTCGATGAACAGGCTGTGCCGGCTCCCGCTGCTGGTGCGTCCCGACACGATCTTGCGATGGCACCGCGCCCTGCTCAAACAGCGCCATGCCGTCACGTGCGCACCGAGGCGGCGAGGGCGCCCACCCACAGTCCGCTCGATCCGCAGCTGGTCTTGCGCCTGGCACGTGAGAACAGCTCCTGGGGGTACCGCCGCATCCACGGTGAGCTCGCGGCGCTCGGTATCAAGATCGCCGCCTCCACCGTCTGGGAGATCCTCAAGGAGCACGGCATCCCGCCCGCCCCCGAACGCGAAGGCACGACCTGGGCCGACTTCCTGCGCAGCCAGGCCGACGCGCTCCTCGCCTGCGACTTCTTCGAGACCCGCACCCTGGCCGGGGCACGCCTGTACGTTTTCGCCGTCATCGAGCACACCACCCGCAGGATCCGGATCCTGGGCGCCACCGCACACCCCACCGCGGACTGGGTGGTACAGGTCGGACGCAATCTCGCCATGGATCTCCAGGACGCGGGCAGCCAGGCCAGGTTCTTGATCCGGACCGGGACTCGAAGTTCACCAAGGCCTTCGACGCCGTGCTCGCCGACGCCGGGCTGGAGGTCGTCACCAGCGGTATCCGGATGCCCCGAATGAACTCCATCACGGAGCGCTGGATACAGACCTGCCGCAGGGAGCTGCTGGACCGCACCTTGATCTGGAACCAAAGCCACCTCCTGCACGTGCTCCAAGAGTTCGCATCGTTCTACAACGGGCATCGGCCGCACCGGGCCCTCGGCCAAGCCGCCCCGCTCCGCCCGCTACCTGAACCGATCACCGAACCAGGACCGATCGCACATCTGGAGGTCCACCGACGAGACCGGCTCGGCGGAACCCTGCATGAGTACCAACATGCCGCCTGAGCAGGTCGGATGATTAATCGGCACCCGCACAGCCAGCGGCGGTGCGGTGTCCTGAACGCGATGACACCGCACGCCAGCAACACCACGCTGTCGGTGACCGTCGCCCTGCCACCGGCGGTGAAGCCTTCGGTGAAGTCCCACCACATGGCATGCCCCGACGCGTCCTTCGCCCCTGCGGAACCTACGATCGCCAGGTACGCCGTCGGCAGTGCCCACGACTGCCGCCAGCCGAAGATGCGTCCCGAGAGCATTGCCAAGCCCAGCCAACCCGGCAGGGCCAGAGCCACTGCCGCGACGATCCGGTCCGCCGAGAAGAGGGCTAGGACAGACAGGTGGCATAGGCAGGATGCGACGGCCGTGAGAGTGAACCGGACCAGCCGTCGCTGCTCGTACGCTCTGCCCCCCATGGCTTCCAGTTCGCCCATCGGGGTGTGCAGGCACAGGCAGGGCAGGACGGCGGCGAACGCCGACAGTAGGGTCCACGCCGGGATCGGGGCGGCGGCTCCTTCCGCGAACTCCGGCATGGCCAGGGCCTGGTCCTTCAGCGGGAACCCAGCCAGGCCGAGGACAGCCGAGGCGAGGATCATGCGCCAGATCCGGTACACGCCCGCCGGTGCGCGGACCAGGTCAATCACAGTGCCTCGACTTGTATGCGGTAATCAACGAGCGCGCCCATTCCGACTGCTCTCGCTCTGGCAGATCTGCTGCAGTACGGCCATCCTTGATGGCGGCGAGGATCTCCTTGCGGGCGCCCTCGATGGTGTACGGGGTCTTGCCGCCACCGGCGAGACGCTTCTCCAGCCAGGACTCGAGCTTGGACGGTGTGAGGTCGTCCGGGTCGGAATCGCAGCCTGCGAAGGTCGCCTCCAGAGTCGCCGCCGCGAGGCCGTCGGCGATCTCCCATTGGGATCCGTTGTCCAGGTCGAAATCGCCGTAATACCAGTGGTTGCGCTCGTCGTACAGATGACCGTAGGAGTACACACGCTTGGCGTCTGTCAAGCCGACATCCGTGGCCGCCAGCCGGTCCAGTACCTCGATGGCCATGGGGTAATACTTCTCCTCCTCCGGCCAAAGGCATACCAAGGTCTCGACGTCCTTGACTCCGATGCACCGTGCCTGCCCCTCAGGGTCGCGATCCGCTACCGCCGGCACCGATGTGACGGCGGCCGACAGCGCGAGGCCGCCTGCGAGCAGGCCGGCGCGCAGGGCGAAGCGGCGCCGTGGGGCCTCCTCGAACCAGGTCAGCCGCAGGCACAGCGCCAGCAGAGCGCACGCAGCCAGCGCATACAGCGCCGGCGCCCAGGGGACGACCTCCCATCGGGCCGGCCCCTGAATGACCACGAGATTGCTGCCCAGCGCCAGATAGCTCGCGAGCCAGCCGAGTATGGCCAGAGCCGGCCCCCATGCTTGGTTGAACAGCATGCCCAGGGCCCAGCCCCATGCGCAGGCGATGATGAGCGCGGCCATGCCAAGAGCCACGTAGCCGAGATACAGCCCGATTCCCGCAGGCCAACTTGTGGCTGTCACGGCGAAGGCCACGGCCTGCCCGGCGAGGTAGGCGCCGAGCACCCCGACGACGAGAGCCGCCATCCGGGGCAGTTCGGCCTGCCACGCCGCCTTGGGAGAGCAAGTCAACTGCTCGTTGATCTCGGCGTCCTTGCGGCGCAGGCTCACGGTCCAGGCGGCAGCGGCAGCGGCGATCCCGCCTGTGTAGAGGACGCTCGCCATGCCGTTGGCGCCGGTCTCACCCCAGAGCCCCTTCCATAGATCGAAACGCCAGAACAGGACGGTAAGTTGGATAGCGAGCAGTACGAGGGGGAGCCACTTCAGCGGACGCATCCGCCAGTGCAGGAGCAGAGCGTTCACAGGGCGCGCTCTCCTTCCGGGAGTACACCCATGTAGGCGCGTTCCAGAGGCGTGTCACCAGGAAGCGAGTCGTTGCCGCGCTCCAACATCTCGTCGATGGTGCCGGTGAAGCGGATCTCGCCTTCGTGGAGGACGACCACGCGATCGGCGATGGCCGACACGTCGTCGATGAGGTGCGTGCTCAGTAGGACTGTTGTGTCAGTCAGCCGCTCGAGTACCTGTCGGAAGAACAGTCGCTGCTTCGGGTCGAGACCGACGGTCGGTTCGTCGAGGATGATGAACGACGGGTCGCCGACAGTGGCCCACGCGATCCCAGCCCGTTGGCGCATGCCTCCGGACAGGGCCGACATCTTGGTCCGGGCATGGTCGGCCAGCTTGACCCGCTCCAGCGCCTCCCCCGCCAGTTCGGCACGCTCGTCACGGGGAACCTCGCGCAGCCATGCCCCGTACTCGACGAAATCCCCGACCCGCATTCCGGGGTCGAATCCGAACTTCTGCGGCAGGTAACCGATCCGGGGACGCACCTGACGGGCGGCCGCTGCGTCCTTGACGACCTTGCCGTCGAAGGCCAACTCACCCTTCTGTAGCGGCTGGACTGTGGCCATGGAGCGCATCAGAGTGCTCTTACCAGCGCCGTTGGGACCGAGCAGCGCTGTTATCCCTGGCTGCAGTTCAAGATCGAGGCCTTGGAAGACGAGCCGCCTCCCGTACCCCTGGCTCGCATCCTGCAGCGTCACGTGCATGCTTCCTCTTCCCGACTGTTTCCAGCTGCCTTCACCTTGTCGTCGGGCGAGGCGCCTGTACCGTGAAAAGAAGGGGTCGTGGCTCTAGTCCAGCCACGACCCCTCCGGCCCCCGGGCCACCTGTCGTGTGTCACCAGGGAACGTTATTCATTTGAGTGCTGGGCTTACCAGAAGACGGTGTAGACGGCGGAGACGCTGAAGGTGCAGTCCGCGCCGTCGATCTCGTCCGTGGATCCCTTGGAGCGGTACGCCGTCACGTAGTGGTCGGCCTGGTAGTCGCACGCGCCTTCGGTCTGGTACGTCCCGGCCTGAGACGCACCAGGGTAGTCGCAGTCCTGGTTCCAGTCGGTGTTCCAGCGCTCGCCGTAGCAGTTGTTCACGCGGTTTCCGTACGAAACGGCCGAAGCGTTGACCGCCGGTATGAGAGCGAGGCCCACCACCGCAGCGCCCGTCGCCAGGATCGGCAGGATCTTCTTGATCATTACTTCCTCCTCGTATTGCTCTTCCCCCCCCGACTGCCTTTGGGCGCCGGGCGGGGGAAGTCTATGGAGGTCCTTGACCTAGAGCAAGCGAAGGAGGCGATCTCTGTCAGGTCGTTGGAAGGCCCCAGTGGAGCTGGGTGATTAACCATCAACTTGCTTGGTTTGTACGCCCCTTTGCTCCTGCCGGAAGCTTCGTGAAGCGCGTTCCTGTCATCGATCGGAGGGCAGGGGCGTAGTGTGGCGATGACAAGTTCACTCCAAGGGGGCAGCTGCATCGGACGGCCCTGGGTGAGCGCAACGTCCTGGGTGAGCTGGACTGGGCTTCTGCCGTCGATGCCGTCAGCAAGCGGGGGAACGTGTCAACCGGGTCTGCGCGCCCGCTTCTCCCTGTCAGGGCTTCGGCGTAGTCGGCGGGCGTCCGTTTCGTGATCACTTGAGCCCGAGCAGGGCGAGCGGGCGGTCCGCGTTGCGGGCGTTGTGTCGCAGAGCGGCGGCGATGTTGGTCGCGCCGGCCAGCCGCAGGGCGCCTATGGCGAGGTTGCGCCAGGTGGCCATCGCGCGGGGCGCGTTGCCGGTTCGCAGCTGCGAGGCGTCTTCGGCGAACGTGGTGTCTCTGACGTGGTGCAGGGCCTCGATCTGCCAGTGGTCACGGATCAGGGTCGCAAGCTGGGCGGGGTTGGCGTGCTCGGCGGTGAGGCTGGTGACGGCGTAGACGGTCCTGATGGTGGTCTTGCCGGTCTTGCGGTCGGTGCGGCGGCGCTTGACCTGGACGGCTTGCCGGGCTCCGGGGAAGAGCAGGCCGTTGACCGTGGCCACCTTGATCCGTCGGATCTCCGAGCGTCCGTGGCCGGTGCCCCTCACCCGGCCCTGCAGCGGGATCTCTGTCCACGGAAGGGATTTGAGCTGCTTGCGGAGCTTCTTCTGGTTGCCCTTGACGATCACGATGTAGTGGGCTTCGCGACCGAGAATGTAGTCGGCGTGCTCGCGCTGGGTGTGCATGGCGTCGCTGGTGACGACCACCCCGGCCAGGTCGGCCACGGTCTCCAACAGCGGCTGGAAGCAGGTGATTTCGTTCGTCTTCTCCTGCACGTCCAGCTGGACCAGGACCAGGCCGGTGGTGTGGTCCAGGGCTGCGAGCAGGTGGATCCTGCGGCCGTTGGCCCTGGCCGCTCCGCGCAGGCTCTTGCCGTCGACCGCCAGGCCGCACAGCCGGCCCTCGGCTCGGTTGCGGCGGTCGGCGAGCCAGCGGCCGACCGCCAGGTCCAGCGTGTCGCCGTCGATCCGGGCCAGCAGTCGTCGAACCGTTGTTTCCGCAGGCAGAGACCGTTTGGGGAACAAGGGGTCGAGTCGCATGCCGACTTGTTCCAGCACGTGGGGCGGAGCGTCGGCGATCCATTCGCCGACCGCCAGCAGCGACGTTGCCCCGGCCAGCACCGCGCAGGCGGCCAGGGCAAGAACGCCGACCAGCGCGTGGCGCACTCCGCGGGGATCACGCGGATCGGGCACCTGGGCGAGGCGGTCCAGCAGTCCGGGCACTTCTTCCGGCGCGGCCTCGGGATGCTCGCGGAGTTGGTCAAGGGCAGGCGGGATCAGCGATGATGCTTCGGCAGGCACGGTCTTCCAGACAGGTCACGGGGCGTCGAGAACTCCATGATCTTGGAGGCCGTGCCTGTTCCGCTCTCCCCGGCCGACCAGAC
This sequence comes from Streptomyces sp. NPDC057565, assembly GCF_042801455.1. NCBI lineage: Bacteria > Bacillati > Actinomycetota > Actinomycetes > Kitasatosporales > Streptomycetaceae > Streptomyces > Streptomyces sp. NPDC057565. The sequence continues at coordinate 7,402 of NZ_JBHVFU010000093.1, forward strand.
CGTCATGAACCGGATGCCCGTCGACTACGCCGAAGCCCTGTTCTCCCTGTCCGTTGCCATCGGAGTGACCACGGTTCTTGCGGGCGCATGTTTCGGTGAGCTGGTCGATACCCGATCGCCGAGTCCAGAGCCGACCGCCTCTTGATCGGCGCGATGAGTTCAACCAGCTTCGCGATCACCATGAACCGCTTGTCCACCTGATGATCTGCAACTTTTTGTCAGTGTTGGTTCGGCATGGTTTTGTCAGTGTGGTTGTCATCGGGTTTGTGCTGTTCAGCGGGATGTGAGTCGGGTTTCGAGTGGTGACACGGATGCCGATTCAATGCTGACGTTTTTGACGATGGTGCAGGTCATTCGGTTGCAGATCGGTATGGCCTGGAAGGCGTTTCTGCTGGTGGGGCGTGTGTGGGGTGAGGGACCGGAGCCGGTCGGTCTTTACGGGGTGGGGGCCAGGGTGTAGCGGATTCCTGCCGCGGAGCGGTGGAGTTGGTGCCCCTGTCGGACGGCGATGAGGGGGAGGAGTGGGTTTTCGGGGGCGCGGTCGTTGAGTTGTCCGTGGATGCGGGCGGCGTGTATCAGGGGGCGGGTCCAGACGGGGAGGGGATAGGTCCGGCATCGGCGGTGGGCCGCACTGCCGTGGACTTTGACGACGGTCGCGGCCTCGTTGATGTCGATGCCGCGGATGAGCGAGAGTTGGTTGAGGTCAGCTGCGGTGACGGCGTGGATGGTCAGGGCCGCGGCGTGCAGGGGGTGCGCGACCGTGCCGAGGCGGGCGGAGAGGACTTCCGCGCTGCGAGAGGTGCGGTCATGGCGGTGCGTTGACGGTGGGCTTGTGGGGGCGGCCTCGGATGCGCCCTGGCACGGGGCCCGTGCGGGGCGGTGCACGACGACGCCGGCGGAAGGCGGCCGAAGGGCGATCCATTGACTGTCATCCTGCTGGCGCGACGGTCACGCCCTCGCGCGGACGGTGCGCCGCTCGTTGTGGAGGCGAGCTCGGGTGCGCCTTGGGACCGGGCGCGTGCGGGACGGTCTGTGACCATGCCGGCGGGCGGCGTCTGAGGGCTGATCCACTGCCCGTCGTCCTGGCGAGGGGTTGGCTCGATGTGCCGCTGCTGTCCGACGTTTCGCGTGCCGGTCAGTGAGGGGTCTGTCCGGTCAAGAGCGATACGGGCCTGGGGGAGGGTCTTGATGATGTGGTGCGGGGTTTCTTCGAGGAGCGTGTCCAGGGCCGGGCCGGCCGGTCGGTGCCAGAGCAGGCGACCCTTGTCAGCGCACCCGGTTAGGGTGCCCGCCATGAACGTGGGACACCTGACCGAATTGCTCGCCGATGCCGCTGAGAGTCGCCTTCCGCCCGGTCGGATGGTCACGTCCGATGAAGGCGACGGAGACGTACAGCCCCTGTGGCTCAGTGACGGACCGGCCGCGATCGAACTGTGGACGCGGATACACGCCGAACACACACGTTCCGGCCTGTGGCCGCTGCTGCTCGACTCGCTGGATCCGAACGACGGCGAATTCCGCCCGTGGGGATCCGGAGAGGTCTTTCCCGAGCAGATGTCCTCCCCAGCGAGCCACGACTCTGCCGGCCTCCTCGCCCGGTGGTGGGATACCTATACAGCGGTCGACGAAGACGACATGCTCGACGCCGACAGGCGCCTCGCCGTCACGGCTCCCTTCGGGCAGACCTGGCCCGGTCTCGCGCCCAGTCGGAGGACGACAACGAATCCCGATCAACTGGCCGCCGAGTTCGCGCAGGGGTTCCTCGTCGACCGCCCCCAGACACGTCTGGGACTGGTCGCCGCAGCAACCGGTGCCGAGGCGCTGACGGCCGCGGGCTGGGCCGGACCCTGCAACTACGACAACGACATCGCGAAGTTCTCCGCGGTCGTCCGCGACTGGGAACACCGCTTCGGCGCCCGTGTCGTCGCGGTCGGCTTCTCCACGCTGCACCTCAGCGTCGCCGCGCCACCGGCGAACGAGCACGAGGCTCTCCTGGTCGCGGCCGAGCACTTCGCCTTCTGCCCAGACAACATCTGGCAGGGCAACAGGCCGTACACACTGGCCGCATACGCCGAGCGGATCACCGGCGCCCATCACTGGGACTTCTGGTGGGACTGATCCACTTCGCAGAAGACGCTCAACCGGGAACTGGCCTTCAGGGATGCAGTGCTGGTTTCAGGCGACGGTGTGGTCTCGTCCGTTATGCGCTTGGCGAGGTTGTCGATCGAGGCGACGTGGATCATGGCTTCGGAGCCGGCGGTGAGGGTCTCGTAGTCGCGGGCGAGACGTCGGCGAGGAACCTACCGCAAGCCCCCCGGCCAACGCGGTTTCCAGGTCCAGCCCAAGCGGTGGGCTGTGGAGCGAACGTTCTCGTGGATCACCACCACCGGCGTCTTGCCCGGGACTATGAGACCAGCCCGGCCCACTCGGAGTCGATGATCCGCTGGGCATAGCATCATGGTTCGCCGCCTCACACGCAGAGGAACGGCTTCACGGCCAGGGCCCCAGCCGCTCACTCGGATCCCCGCTGCGTGACCAAAGGGTCTGCCGTCAGCGAATTGATTCAGTCGGTGACCTCACCGAGAAGCACCGCCTCCAGCGCGAGCAGCTCCGCGTCAGGGAGCTCCGGAACAGTCCAGTCGTTTCGCTGCGCATGAACGAGGAACCGCGGGTCGAGCACCACGTGATAACGCTCGACGTAGTAGGCCAGGTCCGAGTGCCAGAGCCAGCGCCCGTCCGTCAGCAGCTGCCATCCACCAATCACGGCATTGGAAGGGCTGAGGACGTCGTGCACGAGTGTGGTCGCGGCGAGCAGGATCGTGCCATTGCGAAGGTACTCGACCAGCTCGCTGGCGTGTGCCGGCGCCTCGTCGCGGACGGCGGCCCGGAGCGACGGCCCGTCGGGCCAGCCACGCCCAAGCTCTCTGAAGTTCCCGACCACAGGAAATCTCTCGTCCACCCGCAGAGGGTAGGGCATCTGCTCGTGCGGTCGACGGAGATCTCAAACGCGGTCTCAGATGATCTGGTCCGATTCGCTCGTCGTCTCAGATGATCTGGTCCTTTGGTGCTGGGTACGGGACTGAATCATGCCCAGCGCATCCCGACCCTCGACAGCTGCTCCATCCTCTCCGGTGAGAGCGTCGCGGCCCGACTGCGTTGGTTCCCGATCCATGCACCGAGCTTCAGTGGCACATCCCGCTGCTCCTGGTCCTCGCCGCCGTCCTCGCCGACGGTGATCGTCTCCACGTGCTTGCGGGGTACGCGCAGGTGCCCTTCGCGCTCGTGGAACTGGGCGGCCGCTGCCAGGTTCAGCACCCATTTGTCGGCCTGCGTGCGGCGCGGCTTCGGCTTCTCGTCTTCGCCAGCGGGTTGGATTCCGAGGACTTGTTCGCACATCCATTGCTGCACCGTGGTGAGTTTGTCCCCGTAGTGCTTCGAAATGGCTTCACCGGCTGTGAGCTGGGCCTTCGTCCGGTGGTCAGCTGGCTCGGTGGTACTCGTTGATGAGGCCGGCGACGGCTTTTCGGCGTTCGGTCCGGGCTGCGGGTAGGGGGACGACGTTCGGGTCGTCATAGGGTGCGAGCTGGTCTCGGCCCTGGTGGGGCCGGTGGCTGTTGAAGTGGCGCGCGTAGTCGTGGAGGACCTTCTCGGCGTGGCCACGGCCGAAGATCAGCACTTGGTCGGTGCACTCCTCGCGTGCTGAGCGGATGAACCGTTCCGCGTGCGGGTTGCAGTTGGGGCTGCGCGGAGGGATCTTGACCACGGTGATGCCCTCGCCGGCGAACACAGCGTCGAAGGCTGCGGTGAACTTCGCGTCGCGGTCGCGGATGAGATGGGCGAAATCGGCAGCCCGGTCGCCGAGTTGCCACAGGAACTGCCGGGCCTGCTGAGTGGTCCAGGCAGCGGTGGGGTGGGCAGTGACGCCCAGGATGTGCACAGTGCGGGTGCGTACCTCCATGACGAACAGGGCGTACAGCCGCTGCAGGCCGATGGTGTCGATGTGGAAGAAGTCGGTGGCGAGCAGGCCGCCGGCCTGGGCCTTGAGGAAGGCGGCCCACTCGCCGAAGGCCGGCTGACGGCGCATCGCGGGGCCGAGACCGGCAGCACGCAGCATCCGTCGGACGGTGGCGGGGCTGACCCTGTGGCCGAGGCGGCGCAGCTCGCCGTGCACCCGGCGGAAACCCCATCGGGGGTTCTCGGTGCCGAGCCGGATGATCAGGTCGCGGACCTCCTCCGGCAGGGGCGGGCGTCCCGGGGACGGTGGCTGGGTCCATTTCTTCTTCACCAGGCGCTGGTGCCAGGCCAGCAGGGTGCGCGGGGAGACGATCCGGTGGCCCCGGAGCGCCCGGGGCAGGAGCCGGGCCAGGGCGGCGAGCAGTGCCCGGTCCGGCCAGTCGGGCTTGGGCGCGGTGACCTGCCGACGGAGCACCGCGAGCTCGTGCCGCAGGATCAGTATCTCGGCGTTCTTGGCCGCGGAGGATCGGGACAGCAGGACCAGCCACGCGAAGATCCGCATGGCGATCAGGTAGACAAGTCGTACCAGCACGAGGACCGATCATGCCGGACAGACGGTGGGCCGCGCGTGTTCCCCCAGGTCAGGACCAGTGAACCCATTCTGAAGCGCTACGGGGGCTTGGTGGCGAAGCCGACCTCGTCGGGGATGTGGGCGGCCCGGCAGCGCGCCCGGTCCGAAGTCCATTCCTTGGGCAGGTACAACTCCCGGTCGAACAGGGCCTGTCCGCGTGAGGTCGCCCAGGCCGCCATCACCCCGATCTGGCAGGGGAAGACCCCGCCCAGCGTGCCGGTGAACTGCCGCGCGACTCCGGCCGAGGCCCGGCCCTTCTTCGCGAAGCCGGTCTCATCCACCACCAGCACCCCGGCCCCGCCCGGCCCGGGCCCGCTCCCGCCGTCGTTCAAGCCGGCCACCACGTAACGGCGCACGAAGTCCCGCAGCTCATCCGCCTCCCAGCGGGCCCGGTCCAGCAGATGCTGCTGCCCCCACGGCTCAGCGTCACCCCCGTACTCGGCCAACTGCCAGCCGTTCTTGCGCGACAGCGGCGCCAGCAGCCCTCGCACGCACGCCGCCGCCCGCCGCCGCAGATCCGCCCGCGGGAAGCACCCGCCGACCTCCAGCAACAAAAGCTCCAGCTGGTCACCGACCTCCTCGGCCCGCTCCAGATCCGTGACGTCCAGCGGCACATCCAGCAACTTCGCCTGCATACCGGCCAGTTACCCGCACCGACAGATCACCGAACTACAGCGGACCAGTCGATCTCCAACTGAAGGGTCAGTACGCACGAGTCGAATGCACGACGCCACCGACCGGCTGGTACGTGTCCGCCTCCTCCCAGTTGAGGCTGTCGAGTGGGCTGGGAAGCGTGAACGGGGACGGAAGCAGGAATTCGGCCCACACAACACGCCCCGCGATGACATAACTCTCGATCGAATCCGGTTCGATCAGGAAGACCCATTTCCTCCCGATCGACCCGATGCGGGATTCCAAGGTGGCGCGCTCCGCAGTGTCCGCAGCCCGGAGATGAACAGGACCGATGTCCTTCCAGCAGGAGATCCGTTGGACGCCGGCGAAATACAGGTCAAGGACCACGCCCTCGCCGCTCTCCACTACAAAATCGTCGAACGGCGGGAAACCACGCAGGACCGCGTGCGCGTGGCCGTGTCGGTAATCGATCAGGCTGAAGCTTCGGTCGTCGAAAAAGCCCACTTTCGAGGGAACTGCCATCACTTCACCCCCCGTACGCGCCCAACCGCCTATTCCAGCGGTAGAAGTCGACCTTGCCCATCAGCCCCGCATCGTCGATCTGTACGAGCTCCCACTGGGTGGCCATCGCTCCGCCCTTGGACTTGATGGCCTCCCTCGCGAGCTTCAGAGCCTTGGCCGGACCCTGGGTTCCCCCGGGAAGGCCGTCGAGCAAGAACGAGATGTTGCCCTCGCCCCGGCCGAGCCGGTCGATAGCGCCGAGCACGTCACCCTGCCAGTCAGTGGAATTCATGAAATGACGGGCCTGAACTTGACTCTGTCGGGGATCTTGGAGTTTCGCTGTGCGGCGGCATGGTTAACAAGCATGCTCGTGTCGTTCCGATGACCGATGCAGCTGCCGAGGTGCCCGTTGTCCCTTCGCCCCCGTTCCGGTGAGCAAGTCCCGCCTTTGACCGTGCGGGTCGCGCGGGCGAGCAACCCGAAGGGCACGACAGCGATGTGGGTGAGAGACCGGCTGGATGGGCTGTGGTGCGACGAGGACTTCGCCGACTGGTACCCGCGCGACGGGCGTCCGGGCCTCTCGCCCGCTCAACTGGCCACCGTCTGTGTGCTGCAGTTCCTGCTCGGTCTGTCGGACCGGCAGGCCGCCGAGGCGGTGCGCTGCCGCATCGACTTCAAGTACGCCATGGCCCTGGAGCTGGACGACCCCGGCTTCCACCACAGCGTGCTGGCCGACTTCCGTGACCGTCTCGCCGAGGGCGAGCGTGCTGACCGCCTCCTCGACCTCGCGCTGGCCCGTCTGAAGGAGGCCGGTCTGGTGCGCGAGCGCACCACGCAGCGTACCGACTCCACCCATGTCCTGGCCGCGGTGCGTGACCTGACACGGCTGGAACTGATCACCGAGGCGGTGCGGGCCGCGCTGGAGGAAGTCGCCGGCACCTCCGGGCACCTGCTGGACGGCCTGGTCGATGAGGAGTGGGGGCGCCGCTACGGCCGACCGGTCCGCCTGGGCAAGAACCCCACCCGACCCAAGACCAGGATTCTCGCCACCGGCAACGACGCCGCCCGGCTCCTGGAGCACCTCTACCGGCACGGAGCAGGCCGGGCATTCGGCCGCCAGGTCCAGGCCCTGCGAGAAATCATGGTCCAGAACTACTACCGCGATGCCGCGGGCCGCCTGCTCTGGCGCACGGAGGAGGACGGCGGACCCGGGCTTGCGCCATCGTCCCGGGCGATCGTCTCTCCCTACGACACCTCGGCCCGCTACGCACGTCACGGACACATCGTCAGCTGGAGAGGGTTCTCCGCCCATCTGACCGAGACCTGTGCTCCTGACGGCCCCAACGTGATCACGGATGTGGCCACCACCGCGGCCACCACGCACGACAGCCAGGCCCTGCCCGGCATCCACACTCGCCTGGGGCGTCGCGGCCTGCTGCCCGTCGAGCACCTGGTCGACAGCGGCTACACCTCCCTGGTCCATCTGGAACAGGCCGCCCGCGAACACCAGGTCGCCGTCACCGGACCGCTGCCGGGCAACCCCACCCGCCAGCACCGTCGAGGCGAGGGCTTCGGCCGGGACGACTTCCACATCGACTTCGACCGCCGGCAGGTGACCTGCCCCCAGGGCCAGGTCAGCCGAGGCTGGCACGGTCCCTACCCGACGTCCTCGCCCACCGCGGCCCCGCTGATCGTGGCGCGGTTCACCAAGGGTCAGTGCCGGCCCTGCCCGGTCCGCGCCCAGTGCACCACCTCCCGCGACAGCGCCCGCAACGTGGGCTTCCCACCGCGAGAACTCCGCGACCTGCAACTGCGCGTCCGGACCGAGCAGCAGACACCCGAGTGGAAGGCGCGGTACGCGGTCCGTTCCGGGGTGGAGGGCACCGTCAACGAGTTCGCTCACGGCCACGGCATGCGCCGCTGCCGCTACCGAGGCCAGGACAAGGCCCACCTCCAGCACGTCCTGACCGCCATCGCCGTCAACATCGAGCGACTCAGCGGACTTCCGCCGACCGGGGAAGCGCCCCCACCCCGACCGCCCACCGCCTTCCAGAAATTCCTGGACCAGCACAACATCCACCGGCCGAAGTCCTGGAGAAGCAGCGGTAGTTGATACCGCTCATTCCAAGATCCCCGACAGAGTCAAGCTCAGGCAGGGGGTCACGCATGGTCAGCCACCCGACAGGCTCTCAGAGTCAGAACCCGGGGCCTGTCAAACCTTTGACGTCCCCTCGCTCGTTGTCCGGCCAATTGCTGCGGCGGGTTTGGTGTTCATACAGCCGGCGTCGACGCGAAATCTGTTGTATTTCGGAACAGTTGGGGATCAAGCACCCACTCATATCCATCGAACGATGGAAGCGGCCCCAGCCGGTGCAGGGCTTAGTCTCTGCGCTAACACCCTGAGTTGAACCGGAAGCGAGGCGCGGATGAGGATTGGGCAGCCCAGAGGGGCGGCGCACGCACCCGAGTTTCCGGATCCGACAGCGCAGCGAGGTTCCCGTTCCTGACATACCGGCAGCGCATGGCCGCCGCTTCAACACGGCGCACGGTCCGCCGTCCTAGTGCTGCTGCACCGCTCGCACCTCAAAGAGCAGCACAACCACCCACCACATCCAACGCAGTGATCCGACGCGGCGCCGAATTCCCGTGACCGCGTGGCTTTCGTGCGCCCTTGTTCCCTCTCAGAGAAGGTCATCACCTTGATGAGACAGTCACGACCTGCAGGGCCGAACAGATCCTCAGCCAGCCCGACCACCCTCATAGCCTACCGGCTGACACGCCGTCCAGTGCGGACGGCCCTGGGGATTCTCACCGCGGCCTGTGTGGCCGGAACACTCACCGCCCTCCCGGTCGCCACCGCCGCCGAGAAGCCGACAGCCCAGCCGCAGCAGAACAGCCCCGTTGTCGCCACGCACAAGCTCACCCTCGTCACGGGCGAGGTGGTGACGCTGGAGCGTCACGCCAACGGCTTGCAGGCGGCGACGGTCGCGCCCGCGGCCGACGGCACCCCGGCGGCGTTCACCACCATGAAGGTGGGCGACGAGGTATACGTCATCCCGGACAAGGCACAGCCCTACCTCGCCGCGAACGAGCTCGACCGCGAGCTGTTCAACGTCACCAAGCTCGTCGAGTACGGCTACGACGACGCACACCGCCCCGCTGTGCCGCTGATCGCGACCTACGGGGGCGCGCCGGGCAAGGCCGGCAAGGCACTCGACCAGGCCGCGCCGGCCGGCTCGGTGAAGAAGGACGAGCTGCCCAGCGCGAACGCGGTGGCGCTGCACGCCGGTAAGAAGAAGGCGGCGACGTTCTGGGAGGCGGTCGACGACGACAGCGCCGCCGCGACGAAGGCACCGAAGCTCGTTGACGGCATCAAGAAGCTCTGGCTCGACAAGCCGGTGCACGTGGCGCTGGACCAGAGTGTGCCGCAGATCGGCGCCCCGGACGCGTGGGCGGCCGGCTACGACGGCACCGGCACCAAGGTCGCCATCCTCGACACCGGTATCGACCCCAACCACCCCGATGTGGCGGGGCAGGTGAAGAAGGCGCAGAACTTCACCGACGACCCCGACGCGGTCGATCACCACGGTCACGGCACGCATGTCGCATCGACGATCGCCGGCTCGGGTGCCGCGTCGGGCGGCAGGCTCAAGGGTGTGGCGCCGGGCGCCGACCTGTACATCGGCAAGGTCCTCAACACGGCCGGTTCGGGCTCCGAGTCGGGGGTCATCGCCGGCATGGAATGGGCAGCGGCCCAGGACGCGGACGTCGTCAGCATGAGCCTGGGCGGTTCGGTCCCCAGCGACGGCACCGACCCGATCAGCCAGGCCGTCAACCAGCTCACCGAATCCTCCGGGTCGCTGTTCGTCATCGCGGCCGGCAACACCGGCCCGGGCAAGGGCACCGTGAGCTCGCCCGGTGCCGCCCAGGACGCGCTGACCGTCGGAGCGGTGAACAAGCAGGACCAGCTCGCGGGCTTCTCCAGCCGCGGCCCGGTCAAGGAAACCTTCGCGGTCAAGCCGGAGATCACCGCACCGGGCGTGGGCATCGTCGCCGCGCGCGCCGCCGGCACCACGATGGGCACCCCCGTCGACGCCAACTACACCTCGGCCAACGGCACCTCGATGGCCACCCCGCATGTGTCCGGAGCCGCGGCGATCCTCGTCCAGCGCCACCCCGACTGGTCCGCCGACCGGCTCAAGCAGGTGCTGGTCAGCACCGCCAAGCAGGGCTCGTACACCGCCTACCAGGGCGGTAACGGCCGCGTCGACGTGCCCAAGGCAATCAACGCCACAACGTACTCCAGCCCCGCCGTCATCAGCATGGGCAAGAAGTCGGCCGAGAGCGCGCCGGTCACCAAGACGGTCACCTACACCAACACCTCCTCCACGGACAAGACGCTCTCGCTCCGCCTGTTCAGCCTCGGGGAGACGGCGCCCCCGCCGGACGGCATGTTCACGCTGAGCGCCAACAGCGTGACGGTCCCGGCGAACTCCACCGCCGGCGTGACGGTGACGTACCACCCCGAGCTCGGCGCTGTGGGCGACTACACCGGTGTCATCACCGCCACCGCGGCCGACGGCACCGCGATCCGCACCACCGTCGGCGCCACGAAGGACGTGCCCACCGTCGACCTCACGATCAACACGATCGGCCGGAACGGAGACCCGGCGTCCGGCGAACTCGTGGTGTTCGACCTGGACAACGGCGTCGCCCAACAGGTCTTCCCCCAGGGCGGAACCAAGACCGTCGCGGTGCCGCAGGGACGCTACTCCGTCATGGGTGTCGTCAACACGAAGCACAAGGTCACGGGCCAGACCCTGGACTACACGCTCGCCGGTGAGCCCGTCGTGGATCTGAAGGCGGACCGGACGATCACGATGGACGCCCGGCTGGGCAAGGAGGTCAAGGTCGCGACCCCCAAGGAGGCGGAGCCGAACGGTTTCAAGCTCGGGTACCGCCAGCAGCTCCCCGGCAAGCGGGGAATCGACTACATGAAGGGTGCATCCAGCCCGCTGTGGGACCACGCCTATGTGGTGCCCACCGCGCCGGTGACGGACGGCACCTTCGAGTTCAACTTCCAGCAACGCAGGTACTCGCCGGTGATCCGGGCGTCCTATGCCGGGCAGGGAGGCGCGCTCGCGCTTGAGCCGGTGATGTATGCGGCCCGGTTGTACGGCCCCAGCACGCTCCAGGCGGTCAACGCCGGAACGGGACGGCCGGAGGACCTGGCCGGCAAGGACCTCGGTGGCAAGCTCGCGGTCATCACCCGCAATGCCACCTTGAAGGTCGTCGACCAGATTGCCGCAGTGGCCGGTGCCGGCGCGAAGGCAGCGATCATCGTCAACGACCGGCCCGGCCCCTACGCCACCATCGTGCCACGCGCCACCGGCACTGCCATCCCGGCCTGGACCCTCACCCAGGACGAGGGCGCGGTGCTCCTCGGCCGGATGGCCGACGGTCCCACGCAGATCAACCTGCAGGGCATCGGGAACCACCCCTATGTGTACAACATCGCGCTGATGGTTCCCGGTGGAATTCCGGCCGACCCCACCGACGCGGTCACCGCGGAGAACTCGGCCGTGGTGAAGTCCCACTACCGCAGCACCAAGGGCACTCTGATCGGCGACACCACCTCGGCGATCCGCCCGGGAGAGGCCACGATCTTCCAGGTCGTGGACTTCTACGACGCGCCGGCGGACCGGGAGGAGTGGTACTCCACCGGCAGCAAGTGGTCGACGATGAAGGACATGCGGTGGTTCCACACGGTCTACCCGGACCGCACCGACATCACCGCCAGCATGAGGGACCTCATCCGCAACTACAGCCCGGGCGAGCAGCGCGAGGAGACCTGGCTGGGCGCGGCGAACGGCCCGTCCGGACCGGAGAGCACCCTTGCGTTCCGCGACGGTGACCAGGTCACCCTCAACATGATGGAGTTGGGCGACAGCGAGCCGGGACACTACGGCTACTTCCAGGACCCTTCCGGCACGTCGACGTGGCGGCTGTACCAGGACGACAAACTCCTCAAGGAGCAGCCCTGGTTCTCGCTCACGACGCTGCCGGTCAGCCCTGACCCGGCGACCTACCGGATCACCAATGACGCCGAGCACTCGGAGTGGTTCCCGTTGTCCACGAAGACCAGCACCGCGTGGACGTTCAAGTCCGCCCGGCCGGCGAACGGCAAGGAGGACCTGGCGCTGCTGTGGCCGAGGTACGGCCTGGGCCTGGATGCGGAGAACACCACCCCGGGCGGCAACACCTACCAGTTCGACCTGTCATTCGTCCTCCAGAACGGCGCCACCCCGGACATCGACGGAGTCGAGGTGGAGGCGTCCTCCGACGACGGCGCCACCTGGCAGCCCGCGACGGTCAAGAGCAAGAGCAACGGCAGCTACAAGGTGTCCGTGAGCAACCCGGATTCGGGCTACGTGTCCCTGCGCATCAAGGCACAGGACACCAACGGCAGCAAGATCGAGCAGACCCTGATCAAGGCCTACGCCGTTCGCTGACCCTCACGGCGGCCCTTTCCTGAACGCGCCCCTGGCGCAAGGCATGCCCTTGTGCCAGGGGCGCACTGTGGGTGCCGACGGCTCTGTCAGGTTGCCGAAGGGGCGTGGGAGGCTCTTGATGGTGATCGTTGCGGGAGGGGCCGGTCGTGGAGTCCGAGGTGTCGCCGTCGTGCAAGGGGTATCGGTTCCCGGCCGAGGTGATCGGTCACGCGGTGTGGCTGTATCACCGTTTCCCGCTCTCGTATCGGGAGGTCGAGGAGCTCCTGTTCGAGCGGGGCATCACGGTCTCGTACGAGACGGTCCGTGCCTGGTGCGCGACGTTCGGTCCCGCCTACGCCCGGAACCTGCGTCGCCGCCGGCTCCGCCCGGGCGACAAGTGGCACATGGACGAGGTGTTCATCAAAGTCAACGGGAAGTGGCGGTATCTCTGGCGGGCCGTCGACCAGGACGGCAACGTCCTGGACATTCTGGTGCAGAGCAAGCGTGATGGCCGGGCTGCGAAACGCTTCTTCCGCAAGCTGCTGAAGGATCTTGAGTACGTACCCCGTGTACTCGTCACGGACAAGCTCCGCAGCTACGGCGTCGCCCACCGCGAGGTCATGCCCTCGGTGGAGCACCGCAGCTCGAAGTGCTTGAACAACCGTGCAGAGAACAGCCATCAGCCCACGAGGCAGCGCGAGAGGGCTATGAAGAACTTCCGCTCAACGGGTGCGGCGCAGAGATTCCTCGCCGCGTTCTCAAGGATCTCGACACTCTTCCGGCCCCGCCGGCATCTGATCACAGCGAGTGACTACCGTGCCGAGATGACCGAACGATTCCGCCTCTGGAAGACCGTCACCGGCGCGGCCGCGCACGCCTGAGCACCGTGCACGGCACGGCACCCGAACGCCATCATTACGCCACAACTCACCTGCCACACACGCAACTTGACAAGGCCCTACCGAGGACTCGATCATGCGCTCACTGGGCCGCGAGTTCAGTCTGCCCGGGCGTGAGGCGATGGTCGCGGGGTTCCACAGGCACGTACCGGTTCTCACCGGTGTCACACCCACCGACCGGCAGGTGCGCGGCCCGAGCGGATATGAGTCGAGGCGTCCAAGCATGCGCGGCTGCGCTGGTTCATCGACGGCCGCAAGGCAGGGGGCAGGTGGTGGTCGGTGACGAGGAGTCATCGATGCGCATCGCGGCCGGCCGGCCGGCCGCGGTGCGTCGGCTCAGCGGGCGTAGACCTCGACTTCGGCCAGCGACAACGGTGTGTTGTCCGCCTCCAGTTGGATCCGTA
>NZ_JBHVFU010000094.1:0-20815 GCF_042801455.1 Streptomyces sp. NPDC057565
CTCCGGCCCTCTCCCTGGAACCACCCCGCCCAACTCCAGCGAACCGCCGAACAGACGACCTGTCAGCGTCCCTCACAAGATCACCAACAGAGTCATACCGTTCAGTTAAGAGCTTTTGGGTTATTGTAGGGGGGATACCGCGTTCTGGTGCGGTGAAGCCGTCTTCTGATGTCCGGTCCGGGCCAACTGGTCCTGGCCGACCGGGGCTTCTACGGGTTCCGTCTGTGGCAGCAGGCCGCCGCCACGGGCGCGGATCTGCTCTGGCGAGTGAAAACGAACCTGCGGCCCCGGCATCTGGAAACACTGGCCGATGGGTCCTGGCTGGCCCGGATCGTCCCGACGTCGGGCACGAACCGGGCCACGACGGAGCCGCTCACAGTCAGAGTGATCGACTACACGGTCGATGACGGCCGGGACAACCCCGAGGAATACCGGCTGCTGACCACGATCCTCGACCCGGCCGAGGCCGGCGCCGAGGACCTCGCAGCCGTCTATGCCCAACGATGGGAGATCGAGACAACCTTCGATGAACTGAAGACCCATCAACGCGGGCCCCGCGCGGTACTGCGCTCGAAAGCCCCCGACCTTGTCCAGCAAGAAATCTGGGGACACCTGTGCTGCCACTACGCCATCCGCACCCTGATGGCTGACACCGCCGCGCACACCGGCCAGGACCCCGACAGAGTCTCCTTCGTCAAGGCCCTCCGCATCGCCCGCCGTTCAGGTGCGCAGGGCGCATTTTCCCTGTCCCGCTCGAAAATACGATTCCGCGCTGTGAGCTGCGGTGGTGTCGTTTGGTCAGGCGGCGCGGTGATACTGGTTGATCAATCCTCCGAGGATGGGTTGTCGCCGGATCCGGTGGGCCTGGAGGTCGGTGATGGCGGCCGGGTTGGACGGTTGGTCGCTGTCCGGGGGTAGCTGCTGGCGGGATTGGTGGGGACGGTGTCCGTTGTAGTGCTGGATGTACTCGGTCAGCACTTTCACGGCGTGGGCCTCGTTGTAGATCAGCATGCGGTCGAGGAGCTCGCGGCGGAGGGTGCCCACGACTCGCTCGCAGATCGCGTTCGCTTTGGGTGCCCGTGGTGGGCTGAGCAGAATCTCCACGCCGTCGGCCTCGAAGACGGCGTCGAAGGCACGGGTGTCCTTGCTGTCCCGGTCCCGGAGGAGGAAACGCAGCGAGTCGATGCGGCGGTCCAGGATCACGGCGAGGTTCCTGGCCTGCTGGACGGTCCATTGCGCGGTGGGAGGGGCGGTGACGCCGGCGAGGTGGAGGCGCCGGGTGCCGTGCTCGAAGACGACCAGGGCGTAGAGGCGCTTGAGTGACACGGTGTCGAGGTGGAGGAAGTCGGCGGCGATGATGCCGTGGGCCTGGGCGGTGAGGAACTGGCGCCAGGTCGGCCCGGAGCGCTGCGGGGCGGGGTCGATGCCGGCGGCATGCAGGATCTCCCAGACTGTGGACGGGGCGATCGCGTAGCCCAGGCGGGCGAGTTCGCCTTGAATCCGGCGGTGGCCTCAGGTGCTGTTCTCGCGGGCCAGGCGCAGAATGAGCTGCTTGACGGCGGGCGCGGTGGAGGGTCGGCCGGGGCGGCGGCGTTGGGTGAACGCCCACTTGTCGGCGAGGAGTTGACGGTGCCAGGCCAGCAGTGTGGTGGGGGTGACCGCGAAGACCTGGCGCCAGCGTTCGCGCGGGATCAGCCGGGAGAGTGCGGCAAGCCAGATCCGGTCGGCGGGCTCGTAGCAGACCCGGGCGATCTGCCGGCGCAGCACCGCGTTCTCGTGCCGGAGCGCGAGAACTTCCGCATCTTTGGCCATACGGCTGCACAGTACGGCAGCGGGCACGGTGATCAGATTCCGGACGAGCGTGGCGACGACCGACAGCGACATCCGCAGATCATCGCAGGCCAGTCGAGGCCTTGTCGCCAGGATCAGTAAATGTGCAGGCCACAGCCGCTAAATCGTATTTTCGAGCGGGACAGCCACAACAGCAAGGCC
Source organism: Streptomyces sp. NPDC057565 (assembly GCF_042801455.1). Taxonomy (NCBI): domain Bacteria; kingdom Bacillati; phylum Actinomycetota; class Actinomycetes; order Kitasatosporales; family Streptomycetaceae; genus Streptomyces; species Streptomyces sp. NPDC057565. The sequence continues at coordinate 1,993 of NZ_JBHVFU010000094.1, forward strand.
GGGCTCTGCCCTGCCGCTAGGAGATCCCCCCGGGTTCGCCCGATCGTCGACGGCTCTCGTTGTTCGAACACGAGATGCTGGAGTTCCCCCCTGCGCGACGAAGATCCTCAGCACGGTCATCGAGCTGTGTCCGGACCACGCCGTCGCGACGCAGGAGGAGTTCATTCCCGGCTTCGGCCACGGTGAGGCCCCGCAGTCGCGCTCCGAGCCAGTCTCGGTCCGCAGGAGTCCGGCCGGACCGGTGTCGGGGCAGCCGCTGCTGGTCGAGCACGTCCAGGAGGAGGCTGACGATTAGTCAGGGAAATCAGCAAGCAGTCAGCATACGCCCTGATTCAGTTAAGTACACCTGCCCGCACATGCGGATCGACACCTCCGCTCGAACTCAGGCTTGACCAGCAGAAACACGCGCTACACAGGGCTGACGACCGAGTGTCGACTTGACACTGCGAAGAACGCCATGAACGCGAAAACCCCCAGGGCATGACCGCGGGGACCCCAGCGGCGCGCGTACACCCCCGCGCAGACGACGGCGAGGAACGCGGCGTCGCGCGCCAGGGGGTAGTCGTGCAGCGCCGTCGCGACAGCCAGGACCGGGAATCCGACGACGGGCAGCAGCAAGGTGGTGAGCGCCTGGTCGCGGACCTGTGCGTCGGTGACCGTGAAAAGTGCGAGCAGAGCGGCGAGACCGCCGGCGACGGCCGCGGGAAGCGAGTGACTGACCAGGCCCGAGAGGGTCACGGCCATACCGATGCCGAGAACGGCCCGGGCCGAGCTGCGCAGCCGCAGCCGCCCCGGGTCCGGAGCCACCAACATCCGCTTCAGCACCGATTACCACTCCCTGTTCTGTCCGGACATGAAAAAGGCGCCGCGGGATCCGCAGCGCCATCGACCGGGATAATGAGAGCATCTCGCCGCCATCTGGCTCAAGTCGAACCGACGCAACTGTGCCATTGGCACAACCCGATACGCTTTCGATGTGCCAGGTGAGCGCCAATGGATCACGTCCTGCTGAACCGTCGGGCCGAAGGAAGACCTTCCGGGCGGTTCACGCGCCGGCCTCGGCACGGGCGCGCTTCCAGGCGCCGTCCCGCAGCAGGCGCAGGCCGTTGAGGCCGACGATCACGGTGGAGCCCTCACGGTCGAGGACACCGAGCGGAAGCGGCAGAGTGCCGGCCAGGTCCCACACGACCGCTGGGGTGCTCGGCGGCCGCCGCCGGCGTGAGGAGGGCGCCCTCGTCGAGGCCGCATCCGGCCAGGACCCGGATGCCGGTGACGCACGGGGTGCCCTCGGTGAGGGTGCCGGTCTTGTCCAGGGCGACCGCATCGACCTGACCGAGGCGCTCCATGACGACCTCCAGGCCGGGACGCCGGCACCATACATGAATTTATGAACATACATTCATGTATGCCTCTCCGTAGGATGAGGCCCATGGGCCACGGATCCGACGGCACGCAAGCCGCCACGTCACGCGAACGCCTCGAAACAGTGGGCACCGCCGATGTCGCCGCCACCCTCCAGGCGCTGGCCACTCCGTCCCGGCTGCGGATCCTCGCCCAGCTCCAGGAGGGCCCCTGCGCCGCGACGGAACTCGCCGACGCGGTCGGTATGGAACAGTCCGCCTGCTCCCACCAGCTCCGGCTGCTGCGCAACCTCGGCCTGGTCACCGGCGAACGCCGGGGCCGCTCGGTGATCTACGCGCTCTACGACAACCACGTGGCCGAACTCCTGGAACAGGCCCTCTTCCACGTCGAGCACCTGCGCCTGGGGCTGCGCGACACCCCACGGGTGACCGCGGCGCGCTGAACCCAAGGCAAGGTCAGCCGCGCGCCGGGGGCGTGCGGCGAGCGGCCAGGAGAAGCGGCAGGACGGCGGTCGCTGCGGCGAGTACCGCGAAGCCCCAGGTCAAGCCGGCGGCACCGGCGACGGCGGCGACCAGCAACGGGCCTCCGGCGTCGCCGAGTTCACGTCCGAGTTCGGCCGTTCCCATGGTCTGGCCGAGCCGTTCGTGCGGGGTGGCACCCGCGAGGGCGGCGAAGCCGAGCGGAGTGATCAGCCCGGTTCCAGCCCCGATCAGCACGGCGGCCGACAGGATGCCGGGCAGGCCGGGCAGCATGGCGGCGGTCAGTCCGCACGCGGTGACCAGCAGTCCGGCCACCAGTCCCCCGCCGGCGCCGAGGCGCCCGTCGTCCAGGGCACGCCCGGCCCACGGCTGCACGAGCGCGGCGCACAGGGCGAGGACGGAGACGGCCGCGCCGGTCACCACCGGCGACAGACCGGCAGCCACCCCGGACACCGGCAGGAACCCGACCCCGACGGACAGTGCGGCAGTGGCGGCGGCCAGGGCTGCCACCGGCCGCAGAAAGGCACCGTCGGCCAGTCGCCGGACGAGCCCCAGGACGGTCTGACGCGCCTTGGGCAGAGGCGGGACGGCAGGTACCTCGAACGCGGCCCACAGGGCGACCGCGGCGGCCAGGGCCGTCAGCACCGCGAACAACAGCGTCAGGCCGCCGGCCCAGACCAGCACGCCGCCGAGCAGGGGGCCTGCGGTGTAGCCGATGCTCTTGAAGAATCCGTACGAGCCGAATGCACGGCCGTGCCGGGCCTGCGGGTTGAGGCGGGCCACCAGCGCGGAGGCGGCGGGTGAGAACGCGGAGGCGGCCGCGCCCTGTCCCAGCCGGGCGGCCCACAGCAGGCCGGGATCGCGGACCACCACGAAGACCGCGGAGGCGGCGGCGAACGCGATGAGCCCGCCGAGCAGCACCGGCCGGGCGCCGATCCGGTCGGCGAGCGTCCCGAACACCGGCTTGAGCACCACCTCGGCCCCGTCGTACAGCGCGAGCAACAGCCCGAGGTACAGCACCGAACGCGTCAGACCGACATCGCCCTGGCCGAGGTTGGCCGCGATGCCGTGCGCGCCGAAGGCGGTGGTGAACCCTGCTGCGTACAGCGGCCACATCCGCCGCCACGACGCCGCGGGCAGAGGCCTCGATTCCTGGGCAGGCCCGGGGGTCACGGCTGCGCGCCTCCGCCGTCCGAACCGAAGGCGTGCAGGTGGGCGAAGACCCTCTCGCTGTAGTCCTCGAACCGCCGGGCACACTCGGCCAGTTGCCGGTCGCCCGCACCGGATCCCGGCGCCCCGAACACGTCCCGGGCCTTCAGGTCACGGTGCCAGCGGCGCAGCCGCTCCAGGCTCTGCTCCTCCTCCTCGAGCTCGGCCAGGGTGAACTTGGCATGACGGATCTCCTTGTCCAGCTCCGTCTCGTATTTTCCGCAGTCGGCCAGGAACTCCGCCCAGTCCTCCTCGCGTGCGGCGGTGAACATGGCCTGGAACCGGGCGGCGTCGGCCGGTTCGCGCCCGGCGGCGCGCAGCACCACGGCCTCGCCGCCGGCGCGTTCGGTCAGCTGCACGGCCCGCTGAACGCCGTCGGCGAAGACCGGCACCTCCGGTACCGCCCACACGCCCTGCCCGAGAGACAGCGCGCCGACCTTGCGCAGCTCCCGCCATACCGCGACCCGGTGCCGGGAGGGCTGCGTCGGCAGCCGCACGATCAGCACCACCCACGACAGCGGGGATGTCGGCGATTCCTCACTCATCGAGCAAAAGTAACACTGGTTACATCGTCACGAGGAGCGGGCGTCACGTGGTCCGCCTCACCCGGGCGCACCGTGCGCCGCGGGCAGGCGGCGACGGTGGGCCGGACCCTCCGCGGCGACCGATGCGGCGAGCAGCGCGGTCGGCGACGTGAGGACGACGGCGCCCCGCGCACCGAGGAAGGCGGGCGGCGATTTCGTGGTCGCCCCCACCTGGACAGTCGGACCGAGCCGCAACTCCCGCACGTCGCGCAAGGCAAAAATCCGTACAACGTGACCGATTACACGCTGCGCATCCCGTTGCGGTCCGAGCGCGGTTCACCGCACCCGAACCCCTCACCGCCGACTCACGCATCAAAGGCACCAGCAAATCCATGCCTTCATTTCGAAGGTCATCAAGCAAGCGAAGAAACTGAACCATCAAGTTGTCAATAAGGGGCCAACCCTCACCCAATCTACGAATACCGCCAGCCACGCGCCTGGCGACAACGAATTCCGTAGGTAATGGATGGTTGACGTGACGGATCCCACAGGTTTCCATAACGCGCCGGGAGCAGACGAAACCAACAGCGCAGCAAGCCACGGAGGCGATAGCGCTCCCGCCGTCACCCGTCACACCCAGTCGATCGGAACCGCTCCATGACCGACATGCTCAGCCAGCCCGTCACCTCCGGCACCGCACCGGCGGAGACCGATCCCCACAGCCAGGACGGCCCGCGCACCCTCAAGCGTTCCATCGGCGTCGTCGGGGGGACCCTGCTGACCCTCTCCTGCGTGACGCCCGCATCCACGCTCTTCGTGGTCGTGCCCGACCTGTTCGGCGATCTCGGCTCCGCCACCGCGCTCACCATCGCCATCGGTTCGCTGCTCTGTATCGCTGTGGCGTTCTGCTACTCGGAGCTGGGCACCATGATCCCCAGCGCGGGCGGCGAGTACGCCATGGTCACCACCCTGACCGGTCGGCTGGCCGGGTGGCTTGTGTTCGTCCTGTCTCTGCTGGTCGTCATGATCGTCCCGCCCGTGATCGCCATGGGCACGGCGGACTACCTCGCTCCGCTGGTCCACATCCCGGCCGAGGCCGCCGGGGCCGGGGTCATGGTGCTCGCCACCCTGGCGGGTCTGCTGGACCTGCGTGCCAACGCCTGGATCACCGGCGTCTTCCTGGTTCTCGAAGTCATCGCGGCGGCCGTCGTCGCCGTGCTCGGCTTCGCCCACACCGAGCGCGGCGCGGGCAGCCTGATCCATGGTGTGGTCGCGAGCGACAGCGGGGCGTCCCGTCCGGTCACCGCGATGCTGGTCGTCTCGGGTCTGGCCATCGCACTCTTCATCACCCAGGGCTTCTCCACCGCCGTCTACCTCTCCGAGGAGATGGAGAACCCGCGGCGCAACGTCGCCCGCACGGTCCTCGCCACCCTGGCCATCTCGACGGCCGTCATCCTTGTCCCGGTGGTCGCGATCACGATGGGCGCACCCAACCTCGCGGCGCTCACCTCCGGTGACATCAGCGGCATGGTCACCGCCTGGAGCAACTCGGCCGTCGGTACGTTCGTGAGCCTCTGCGTCGCACTCGCGATCATCAACGCGGGCATCGTCATGGTCATCCAGAACTCCCGGGTGCTGTTCGCCTCCGCCCGGGACAAGGCGTGGCCCGAGCCGGTCAACAACGCCCTCGCCTGCCTCGGCCGCTTCGGTTCGCCGTGGGTCGCCACCCTGGTGGTCGGAGTTCCCGGCGCGGCGCTGTGCTTCGTCAACCTCGACACCCTGTACGGCGTGACCGGCGTGTCGGTCACCGGCATGTACCTGCTGGTCGCCGTGGCCGCGCTCGCCGCCCGCCGCACCGGCCACAAGGACCTGCCCGCCTGGCGGATGCCCCTCTGGCCTGCGATGCCGGTGGCGCTGATCGTCGTACTCGTCTACATCCTCAGCCAGCAGGAGACCACGTACCTGCTGTGGACCGGCAGCATCATGGCGGCAGCCACCCTCTACTGGGCCTTCTACCTCCGCCCCCGCCGCAACACCCACTGGCTGGTCACCCTCCCCGAGGATGCCCGTCCCTGACTCCATGTGGACGGGCCCGGGCCCGTTCACTGGGCCATTGGTACAGTCGGAGTCCCTATCAGCAGACCAGGAAGAGGCCGACGGACCATGGCGGTGGACGCGCTCGACACCCGCATCCTGCGGTTGCTCATCGAGCAGCCCCGGACCAGCGTGCGGGAGTACGCACGGATCCTCTCCGTCGCCCGGGGCACCGTGCAGGCCCGTATCGACCGGCTGGAGCGGAACGGTGTGATCACCGGTACGGGCCCGGTCCTCTCCCCCGCCGCGCTCGGCCACCCGGTGCTCGCCTTCGTCCACCTGGAGGTCACCCAGGGGCATCTGGACGAGGTGGGCGAGGCCCTCGCCGCCGTACCGGAGATCGTCGAGGCGTTCTCGACCACCGGCGGCGGGGATCTGCTGACACGGGTCGTGGCCCGCGACAACGGGCACCTGGAGGATGTGATCCAGCAGCTGATCCAGTTGCCCGGCGTGGTACGGACCCGCACCGAAGTGGCCCTGCGCGAGCGGGTTCCGCACCGGCTGCTGCCCTTGGTCCGATCCATCGGCCTGGCCACGGCCGGACCGTCGAACTGACCACCACCTTGGCATGCTGGGTGCCATGAGCACTCGGCCCAGCCCTGCCCCCTCGGTCATCTTCGATCTCGACGGCACACTCGTGGACAGCGAGCCGAACTACTACGAGGCGGGGCGCCGGCTCCTCGCCCGTACCGGCGTGCCGGACTTCACCTGGGAGCACCACACCCGGTACATCGGGATCAGTACCCGCGAGACGCTGACGGCACTGCGGGCCGAGTACGGGATCGCGACGCCCGTCGACGAACTCCTCGCCGACCAGGACGCTCTCTATCTGGAGCTGGCCCGATCCTCGACGGAGGTGTTCCCCGAGATGCGGAAGTTCGTGGAACGGCTGCGTCAGGAGGGGATCGCGACGGCCGTGGCATCGGGTTCGTCCCGGGCCGCGATCGAGGCGGTGCTCGCGGGCACCGGACTCGGCGCGTACGTCACGACGTATGTCTCCGCCGACGAGGTGGCGCACGGGAAACCGGCACCGGACGTGTTCCTGGAGGCCGCGCGGCGGCTGGGCGCGGCGCCCGGCGACTGCGTGGCGCTCGAGGACGCGGCGCCGGGCGTGGCGGCAGCGCAAGCGGCGGGCATGCGCTGCATCGCGGTCCCCTATGTGGCGTCGACGGCCGACGATCCGGCGTTCACCACGGCGGAGCTGCTCTTCCGCGGCGGTCAGGGCGAGTTCACGGCGCAGACCGCGTACGACTGGCTGTCCGGAGCTCAGCCTTCCTGATCTTGCCGGTGGCAGTCATCGGGAAGCTCCCGGCGAGCTCGATGCCCGACACCTGTTCAGGTCCACTCAGGTTGCGCCCTCGCGTGACGGGCTGCGCCCGGTCCTGTCGCCTCCTTGCCGTCGGAAGGCCGTGTTTTCACGCCTTCTTGACTCCGCTCGCCGCTGGTCGTCAGACATCCGTCAGGACACACGGCTCCGGCGTCAGCGGTTCGTCAAGGCGTGCCGACCGCCTGTTCCGCGCTCCATAGCCTCTGCGTCATGCGACGACCCGTCCCCGGGGCAGTACCCGACCCCCACGCCGGCCCTGCCGGCCGCATCAGCCGTGCCGACCGTGCCGTCCCGCCCCCTGGCGGGACGGTGCACGACCACGAGTGGGCCGGAGACGTCCGCTTCGCGGGCGGCTGCTCCGTCACGCTGCTGGGCCTCCTCCTGGCGGTCGACGCAGCCGCCGGCCGGCTCACCTGGCTTCGTGTCCCACTGTGGGCGGCGATCGCCGCGGTGCTGTGTGCGGTCCTGGTTCCCCCGCGCGTCTGTGCGGGCACCGGGTGGCTCTCCTCCCGCAGCCTGCTGCGCAGAACGACTGTGCGTACGGACCTCCTGGTGTCCGTGCGCTGGTCCGACGGCGTCGCGCAACGCCTGCTGCTCCGCGACGCCCTCGGCCGCCGGGTCGAGCTCGACCCCCGGGTGTTCGTCGCCAATCCGGCTCTCTGGCACCGCCTGGACGAGGCCGCGCGCACCTGCGTGGAACGCGGGACGCTGCTCTGCGGGGCGACGGCGCTGCGGCAGCTCGGAGACCGCATCGACCGTCGCACGGCCCGGACCGTGTTCAAGGTCTCCGGCCTGGAGTAGGGGCGTCGGCGCCGCCGTCCCGTCCTTCTCGTCCCCGCCCCGCCGTCTGCCCGTCGCCCGGGACCCTCTACGGTGTCGCTGCACGTGTGGGGTGAGGGTGATGACTGCGACGGGAGATCGGCGAATGCGACGCGCGGGACGTGGGGTGTTGATCACGGGGGCCGTACTTGCCGTCCTCGGGATCGTGCTGACAGCGGGGGCGCTCTGGACCATCCGCAGCGACTACACGATGGTGACCCCCAGGGGCGAGTCCATGGAACCGACCTACGTCCCGGGTCACCGGGTCTTCATCGCGAAGACCGCCGGCGAGGAGACGCGGAAGGGCGATGTGGTGCTCTTCAGCGTGCCGGACCGTTACAACGGCGAGGCCGTGATGCAGCGTGTCATCGGGCTCGGAGGCGACCATGTGGTCTTTGACGGGACCCGGTTGACCGTCAACGGGACACCGCTCAAGGAGCCGTACCTGAAGGGGGCGGAGGTCGACGGCGGGCACGGCCCGTACGACGTGAAGGTGCCGGCCGGTCGGATGTTCCTCCTCGGCGACAACCGTGCAAACGCCAACGACTCGCGCTACTTCTCCGGCGAGGGCTCCGGAACCGTGCCCGTGACGGCCGTGCGGGGACGTGCGCTTGACGATGCCACCGTGCCGACGGTGCTGGGGCTCGGCGCAATCGTCGGTGTGGTTCTCGCCCTGGCGGGTGCCGTCTGCACGCTGGTGGGCCTGCTGACGCGGCGGCGCCGGGCGACGGCGCCCCCGCCCTTTACCGGGTACGCGGGTGCCGGGTACCCCGCTCCCGGGGTTCCGCCGCCCTTCCAGCGCCCCTGACGCGGCGCGCGGCCCTCGGCGTTCGGCACCTCGCGCGGCCGCACCGAGGCGGCGGGCGCCCTCGGTCAGCTCGGCGGGGTCAGCGGCGGCGGAAAAACCCAGACGCAGGTAGGTGTCCGGCGGTTCGGCCGGGTAGTAGCGGCGGCCCGGGTCGACGACCACACCATGCGCCCGTACCGCCTCGGCGACCGCGAAGTCGGATATTCCCGGCGGGAGTTGGATCCACAGATGCATTCCTCCCGTCGGCAGCCCGGTCACCTTCCAGCCGGGGTCTCGCGGACCAGCGCACCGCCCAGCACCGCGCAGCGCTCCCGCAGCACGGCGGACAGGGCGCGCAGGTGCCGCACCCGGGCGGGTGTGCCGACCAGTTCGACGGCGGCTTCTGGACCACGGTGCCGTCGGCGGTGAAGGACTAAGGGCTGTCCCGTAATCCCTGGTGGATCAGCGCGCGGCGTCAGATGCGGTGCATCGCAAGGCGGAGGGGCGTCCTCATACTGGGTGTATTCGGGCGTTCCGACAACACAGCGAGGTGCCGTAGCTGTCGTCGTGTGCCCGCCAGGGATTACGGGACAGCCCTTAGGCTGCTGAGACAGCCACGCCCGGAGAGCCGGTCACGCCAACTGGTTGACCAGGGCGGTGAAGACCGCGGGAAGGCGGGTCGCGGTCGGGACGATACGACGAGCGAGCCGCGGGTGCTGCCGGGCCCGGAGCAGCGATTCGGTGAGCAGGCGGTGGCGCCGGGAGACCTTGCGCCACGCCTGCTCGTACGCCAGTGGGCGGTCGTCCCGGATACAGCGCACCAGTTGCGCGGCCCCGGCGAGGGCCAGGGAGATCCCTTCGCCGGTGAGCGCGTCGATGTATCCCGCGGCGTCCCCGACCAGCAGGACCCGCCCGACCGCCCGGGATCCGACACGCTGGCGCAGCGGTCCGGCGCCGCGCACAGGGGTGGCGGTGCCCGGGGTCAGATGGCGTGAGAGGAGGGGGAAGTCGGCCAGGTGGCTGTCGAACGGGCCGCGTTCCGCGGTCAGGACGGCGACGCCGACCAGACGCGGGCCGAGCGGCGTGACATAGGCCTCGGCCCGTGCCGACCAGTGCACCTCGACGCAGTCCGTCCAGGGTTCGATCGCGTAGTGGCGGCGCAGGCCGAACCTCGGGGGCCGCGGATCCGGGCGGTCCAGGCCGAGTTGGCGTCTGATCGGTGAGTGCAGTCCGTCGGCGGCGGCCAGGTAGCGGGCGGTGATACCGGCTGCGCGGACGCTGTCGGTGCTCTGTCGGACGCCGTCCACCCGCGCCGGGATCACCGGTACGCCGAGTTCCGCCGCTCGGCGGGCCAGGGCGGCGTGCAGTTCGGTGCGCCGGACACCGCAGCCGGGGGCAGGTGCGAAGAGGGCTTCGACACTGTGGTGGTCGTCGACGTACCGGATCCCGCGCAGTGGGTGTCCGACGACGGTGATGCCGAGTTCGGCCAGGGCGTGCACGGCCCCGGGCATGAGGCCCTCGCCGCAGGCCTTGTCGATCGGGGTGGGGCGCGGTTCGATGACCACCGCTTCGAGTCCGGATCCGGCGGCGTGGATCGCGGTGGCGAGTCCGGCGGGGCCGCCGCCGACCACCAGCAGGTCGATCATGGCGTGGATGCGGGAGTCGGCGCCGGGGCGGCCCCGGCCAGAGCGGTGTTCTCGCACCGCACGCGGGTCGCGAGAAGCGGCAGGTTGAGGAGCGTGAATCCGGTCGCGGTGAGCCAGTTGGTGTGGACGAGCGGCAGCGCGACGCCCTCGACGATCACGGCGACGTAATTGGGGTGGTCCAGCCATCGGTACGGTCCGGCGGTGACGAGCGGCAGGTCCGGCACCACGATGACGCGGGTGTTCCAGCGTGGCCCCAGCGTGGTGATGCACCACCAGCGCAGCCCCTGGGCACCGAGGGCCAGGGCGAGCATCGGCCAGCCGAGCGCGGGAAGGAAGGGCCGGTCGCCCAGCCAGGTCTCCCCCAGGCAGCCGGCCAGCAGCGCGGTGTGGAGGACGACCATGACGGGGTAGTGCCCGCGCCCGTACTCGGTTCCGGCGTGGCGACGGCTCCAGGCTGCGTTGCGCCGGGCCGTGACGAGTTCGACGAGGCGCTCGAAGGCGACCAGGAGGATGAGGACGGTGTAGGGGATCACGGGCGGCTACCAGCGGAGGAGGACTTGTTCGGTGCAGAAGCCCGGCCCCATCGCGAGGAGGAGACCGGGCGATCCGGGCGGTGGTGGGTGCAGCGCCAGGGTGTCCCTGAGGATGTGCAGGACGGACGCGGAGGAGAGATTGCCGACCTCGGCCAGCGAACGCCAGGTCGCTTCCAGTGCCCGGGCGGGCAGATCGAGCGTCTCGCGTACGGCTTCCAGGACCTGGGGACCGCCGGGGTGGCAGACCCAGGCCGTCACGTCCTGCGCCTTGAGGTCGTGGTCCGAGAGGAAGGAGCGCACCTCGTCGCCGAGCGTTTCGCGCACCAGGTCCGGGAGATCGGCGCCGAGGACGATACGGAAGCCCGCGTCGCCGATGTCCCAGCCCAGGCTGCGTTCGGTGCCGGGGTAGAGCGCGCTGCGGGTCGCGACCACCTCCGGCCCGCGCTGTTGCCCCCGACGGTGCGGGTGGTCCCTGCCGACCGCGAGGACCGCGGCGGCGCCGTCGCCGAACAGTGCGCCCGCCACCAGGTTCGGCACGGACGCGTCGGTGCGTTGCAGGGTCAGCGAACAGAGTTCGACCGAGAGCAGCAGTGCGACCTGTCCGGGGTGGCCGTCGAGGTAGTCGTGGACCCGGGCCAGTCCGGCGGCTCCGGCCACACAGCCCAAGCCGAAGATCGGCACGCGTTTCACATCGGGCCGCAACCCGACCCGTCCGGCGAGCCGCGCCTCCAGCGACGGGGCGGCGATACCGGTGACCGAGGTGGAGATGACCAGGTCGATCTCGCTCGCGTCGAGACCCGCCAGGTCCAGGGCGCCGCGTACGGCCTGTTCCCCCAGCGGGAGCGCGGATTCGATGAACGCGTCGTTCGCCTCTCCGAAGCCGCTCAGGGAGGCGTACCGCTCCAGGGGCAGGGCCAGATGGCGGCCACGTACCGTGGCAGACGTGTGCAGGCGTTCCAGCACACCACGGTCGGCGCCGGGTGGCAGGCACATGTCGCCGAAGGCATGGGTGATCTCGGACTGCTCGTACCGGTGCGGCGGCAGCACACCATGGATCGCGATGATTCGCGTCATCTCGTCACCATACGGGCGAATAACGTGTTTTGATCGAACGTCATGAATCACACTTTCCGGGCACCTCCCGTGTCCGCCTCGGCGCCCGCCGCCGTGCCGTCGGCAGCTCCCCGCCTCGGCCGGGTCGCGGTGGCCCTGTTCCTGTCGGCCCACCCGGCCCCCGCACTGGCCGTCTCCGTCCTGATCACCGCGCTGGCAGTGGCCGCGGGCCGCGATGCGTCCGGCAGTTGCCTGGTCGCTCTGGCCCTGCTCACCGGACAGCTCTCCGTCGGCTGGAGCAACGACCGCATCGACATCGCACGGGACACGGCTGCGAACCGGCGTGACAAGCCGCTCGTGGACGGCGCCGTGAAGGCCCGTACCGTCGCGGTGGCGGCCTGCGTCGCACTCGCCCTGTGCGTCCCCCTGTCGCTGGCGAACGGCGCGGCGGCGGGCAGCGCCCATCTGATCGGGGTCGCCGCCGCCTGGTCCTACAACCTGGGCCTCAAACGAACACGGTTGTCCTGGCTCCCGTACGCCGTCGCCTTCGGCCTCCTGCCCGCCTTCGTCACGCTCGCGCTGCCGGGCCACCCCTGGCCGGCCGCCACGCCGGTGGTCGCGGGCGCGCTCCTCGGCGTGGGCGCGCACTTCACCAACGTGCTCCCCGACATCGACGCCGACCTGGCCACAGACGTCCGCGGCCTGCCGCAGAGGTTGGGCCGACGTCGGACCCGTACTGTCGCGGCATTCGCGCTGCTCGCCGCATCGACCGTCCTCGTACTCGGCCCACCTGGGCCACCGGACGCGATGAGCTGGACCGGTCTCGTCGTGACCGGGACCCTGGCCGTGGCCGTCTGCCTCCCGCTGCGCTTCGCACCCGAAAGCCGCCTGCCGTTCCTGGCCACGCTCGGCCTGGCCGGCATGGACATCGCGCTGCTGCTCCTGCACGGCGCGGCGCTGGGCTGATCACCCCTCCCCGGATGCCGCAGCCCACCCGGCTTCTCGACCGGGGGTGTCCGGCGCATCGGGGTCGGGCAGGTCGCGGCGTCCGGTGCGGTGCGTCGCAGGGCGGAGGAGCATCCTGATACTGGGCGTACCCGCTGGGTTCCGACACCGCGGTAAGGTGCCGCAGCTGTCGTTGTGCGCCCGCCGGGGATGTCGGGACAGCCCCTGGGCCGGCTCCGGCGAGAGCTACCGGCAACGACGGGAGAGTCACGCATGTCGCGCTATCACGAGATGAAGTTCCGGGCGGTCACGACGTTCCAGCGGCGGATCGGCAACCCGATTATCCGCCGACTGCCGAATCAGACCCTCCTGGAGACCACGGGACGCACGTCCGGACTCCCCCGCCGCACCCCGGTCGGCGGCCGCCGGGCCGGGAGGGAGTTCTGGCTGGTCTCGGAGTACGGCGAGAAGTCGCAGTACGTACGCAACATCCGGGCGAACCCGGAGGTCCGGGTCCGGATCAGGGGACGCTGGCACGCCGGAACGGCCCACCCGGTCCCGCAGGACGACCCGCGCGCCCGGCTCGCGACACTGCCGCGCTTCAACAGCGCGGCTGTCCGAGCGCTCGGCACCGACCTGCTGAGCGTGCGGGTCGATCTCTACGACTGACGACCGGCCGGTCCTGCTACCAGCGCTGATGGATCGCGGCCCGGATGCGGCGGTCATAGAGGTCCCGTACCGCGTCCAGCGTCTTCTGCGGCAGCGGCGGAAGCGACGCAGCCGCCGCGTTGGCCCGCGCCTGCTTCACGGAACGCGCACCCGGGATGACGCTGGTGACACCGGGCTGCTGAATGATCCAGCGCAGCGCAGTCTGGGCCGAGGTCGCCCCCTCCGGTGCGAGCCCGGCGAACTCTGCGGCCGCCGCCACCCCGGTCGCGTACTCGATGCCGGAGAAGGTCTCACCCTGGTCGAAGGCCTCGCCGTGGCGGTTGTACGTGCGGTGGTCCTCGGCGGCGAAGACGGTGTCCTCGGTGTACTTCCCGGAGAGCAGCCCGGAAGCGAGCGGCACCCGCGCGATGATGCCCACACCAGCCGCCAGCGCGGCCGGGAGGACGTCGTCCAGCGGCTTGAGACGGAACGGGTTGAGGATGATCTGGACGCTCGCGACCCCGGGCCGGGCAATGGCGGTGAGGGCCTCGGCACACGTCTCGACGCTCACTGCGTACGCGGCGATCCGCTGCTCGGCGACGAGGGTGTCGAGTGCGTCGTAGACCTCGTCCGAGGAGTAGACGGCGGTGGGCGGACAGTGCAACTGCACGAGGTCGAGGGTGTCGACACCGAGATTGGCCCTCGAGCGGTCGTTCCAGGTACGGAAGTTGTCGAGGACGTAGTTCTCCGGAACCTGTTCGGCTCGGCGGCCCATCTTTGTCGCGACGAACACTCCGGCGTCGGGGCGGTCCTTCAGATAGCGGCCGATGAGCTGTTCGCTGCGGCCGTCCCCGTACACATCCGCCGTGTCGAAGAAGGTGACGCCCGACTCGACGGCCGCGTCCAGGACACCGAAGGCGTCCGCCTCCCCCACCTCGCCCCAGTCGCCGCCGAGCTGCCAAGTGCCCTGTCCGACGACGGATACGTCCTGTCCGGTCCTGCCGAGTGTGCGCTTTTCCATAGGGATCATGCTACGTCGGTCGGCGCGGGAGACCGGGGGCGACAGGGGCGCCCCACCGCCCCGCCCCGTGCGCCCTTTGCGGTACCGGCCGGGGAGATCCGGTCCCGGGCGGGGAATCGGTGCGCGATCATGTCGGACCGGACACACCTTCGCGCGGAACAGGCGTAGTCGCCCTGGCCCCGTACGGCGTCGCCCACGGCGCACCGGCAAGCGCGCACCGCATCTGAGGGGTTCACCGGATTCGTGGCCGGACCCACCGGCCCTGCCGGAATCCGGCGACCACGCCCGGCATCATGGCGTCTCGTACATTGCCGGGCCAGATGGTTCGATCGGAGCCGGGAAGGGCGAACGGGTCTGCCGGGCACACGGCGTCACGCTCGCCCGCTCCGGTCCCGGACTGTTCCACCACTGACGGGAAGTGCCGGGGACGGCCGGGTGCGAAACCCACGGAACGAGGAGTGCTTGCCCTGAACGGACAGCTGCTGGCGGTCAGCGACCTGCACGTCGCCTACGCCGATAACCGTGCCATCGTGTCGTCCCTGCGTCCCGGCACCGACGCCGACTGGCTCGTCGTCGCAGGCGATGTCGCCGAGAAGATCGCCGACGTCGAGCAGGCGCTGAAGATGCTCAGCGAGCGCTTCGCGAAGGTCGTGTGGGTCCCCGGCAACCATGAGCTGTGGACCCACCCGCGCGACCCCGTGGAGCTGCGGGGCGAGGCGCGGTACCTCCATCTGGTCGAGCTCTGCCGGAAGCTGGGCGTCGTCACCCCGGAGGATCCCTATCCGGTGTGGGAGGACGAGGAGGGGCCGGTGACCGTGGCGCCTCTCTTCGTGCTGTACGACTACACGTTCCGCGCACCGGGCACGACCACCAAGGAGGAGTCCCTCGCCTACGCCCACAGGACCGGGGTCGTCTGCACCGACGAGCACCTCCTCCACCCCGACCCGTACCCGACACGCGACGACTGGTGCCGTGCGCGGGTACGGCAGACCGAACTCCGGCTGGCCGCCGTTCCGGAGAACCACCGTACGGTTCTGGTGAACCACTATCCGCTGGTGCGTGAACCGACCGATGTGCTGCGGTACCCGGAGTTCGCCCAGTGGTGCGGGACGGAACTCACCCGGGACTGGCACCGCCGCTTCCGCGCCGCGGCCGTGATCTACGGGCACCTGCACATTCCGCGGGTGACTCACTACGACGGCGTGCGGTTCGAGGAGGTGTCGATCGGCTACCCGCGCGAATGGCGGGCCCGCCCGCCGCGCACCCCGCTGCGGGTCGTCCCGTTGTCGTCACCCTCGACGGACCGGCGCGCGGCCGGGGAGAACGGGTGATCGCGGAGTGCGAGTGACCGGCGCATGCCGCCGACCGGCCGAACCGGCTCGGCAGTCCGGCCCGTGGTGGCGAGGACAGGCTGTCCGGGCGGTGGTGTCCCGGCGTTCGAGGCCCCGTACCGAAGTGAACGAGGTCGCGGTGGAACCGGCCGGGCATCCCGTCAGCACGGGCGTCGGCACGGTCCACTGAAACGGACGGACCGTCATCGACGAGAACGCGGTCCGGCTGATCGACGAGGCCGCGGCGGCCGGACCGAGGGCCACCCGGTCAGCCATCTGCTGCGCTTCCTCGTCTTCGGCGACGGCGAGGTCACCCCGGTGACCCGCGAGGTGCTGCGCCGGGCGGAGCCGGACCCCGCTCTGCGGCCCCGCGTCCACGTCGGCTGACCTTGGGCCCGGCGGCTCCCGCGCGTATCCGACCGGCCCGCCGTACGGCGCCTCGGTGAAAGATTCTGCCCGTGGACGGCGCATTCCCCCGAGCAGTGCGTCGGGACGCCGGCGCGCTTCCGGTCGTCCCGACGGCCGACACCCCAGATGATGATAGAGAGGACATGGCGCGAAGCGGGACGTTTGTCCCGACGGTTCATTCGCGACAGTGGAGGTGCCATGGACGGCGACACCACGATGGGTGACGAGGTCTACCAGCCGGACGGCTCGGAGGTGCAGGACGATGCCGGTCTGCTGGACCCGGCCGACACCCTTGACGACAGGGCGGGCCAGGACCCGCTCGACACAGGCTATTCACCCCCTGAGCGGCCATGGGCCGTGGAACACCATGGTGTCACCGCGGCTGAGCAGCGAGAGGGAGAAAGTCTCGACCAGCGCCTCAGTGAGGAGGAGCCGGACGTGTACGCCCCGGACGGGGACGGGATCGGTGACGTCGTCGACACGGACGGTGAGATCCGGGACGGGGAGGTCGGTGACCTGCGCGCGGGGCGACTGGTCGCGCCCGACGAGGGCGCGCACGGAGACGATGAGAGGTGCATGATCGCCCTCGACATGGGAATCGACGGCGCGGCGGCCTCCGCCGAGGAAGCGGCGGTCCATGTGGTCCCCGACCAGAACAACCAGTAGGCCCCTCGTAGGGGCAGCCTGAGCGCTGATGCCTGTGCGCGGGCTCTCGGCAGAGTTCGGACCATGCGTGCTCGATCCTGTCGCCATGAAAGCGGGAGACAATCCACATTCAGTGAACGCGGTCGATGAAATCGGAGCGCAACATCTCAAACCTGTCCTGTGAATCGTCGGTGATTCGCCGATGCGCCTCGCCACGCACCCTCGCAGCCGTTCCGTCCCGGCCTCCAGGACCGTCGGACCCCGCCCCGGAAAACAGTTGAATCATCGGGCGCGCGGTCACCGAGGACGACCGAGTACGCCATGAGCGCGATGAACGGGAAGACGATGACGTCCCCCCACATCCACGTCCGGGCACCGACCGCCCATGGCCGGACCATCGAAATGGCATATGCCAGTGCCATCACCGCACCGAGCAGGAACGCTGTCGGCCCGACACGTCGCGACTTCTTCGCGGGCACGGCGTACCCACGGGGCACACCTGGGCGCCCGCCGCTTGTCGGCCACCTCCTTCCTCGTCTCTCGGCACAATCAGCAGCGCCGCCGTTCCCGTATACCCCAGGCCTCCCACGGCCGCGACCGCCCGATTCCCTCGCTCCGCGACAGCAGCAGCCGTCACACCTCTGTCACAGCGGCGAACCCGTGACCACGACAGCGGCCCCGCAAAATCCACCTGCCCCTGCCGCCCACGTCGCCTATCGTCAACCTGATTCCTGGCGGAATCCTCGACTCGGCCAGGACGAGGACCATGACGTGGAGGTTGATTGTGCGCTACCGCGAGCTGGGGCGAAGTGGACTGTCCGTGTCCGAAATCGGTTATGGCGCGTGGGGCATCGGTGAATCCAGCTGGGTGGGCGCCACGGAGGACGAGTCCGTACGGGCCCTGCACCGCGCCATCGACCTCGGCGTGAACTTCATCGATACCGCCCGCGGTTACGGCGAGAGCGAGCGGATCGTGGGCCGGGTCGTCCGCGAGCGGGCCGGCGACGAGGTACGCGTCGCGACCAAAGTGCCTCCGAAGAACGGCACATGGCCGCCGCCCGACGGCCTCGACCCGGCCGAGACGTTCCCGGGCGAGCACATCCGCGCAAGCCTGGAGACCAGTCTGCGCACCAGCGGTCTCGACCACTTCGACGTACTGCAGTTCCATGTGTGGAGCGACGACTGGGTCGGCCGTGGCGACTGGCTGGAGACGATCGCCGCACTGAAGCAGGAGGGCAAGATCCGCCTGTTCGGCGTCTCCATCAACGACCACCAGCCCGACAACGCACTCGCGCTCGTACGCAGCGGGGCCGTGGACAGCGTGCAGGTCATCTACAACATCTTCGACCAGGCACCCGCCGACGCGCTGCTCCCGGCCTGTGAGGAGCACGGCGTCGGTGTCATCGTGCGGGTGGCCCTGGACGAGGGCGGCCTCACCGGTCGGATCACCGCGGGCACCACGTTCCCCGAGGGTGACTGGCGCAACCGCTACTTCCGCGACGATCGCCCGGCACAGGTCGAACAGCGGGTGGCCGCGATCGTCGCCGACCTCGCTGTCGCCCCCGATGAGATCGCCGAGACCGCGTTGCGGTTCGTACTGAGTTCGCCGGCGGTTTCCACCGTCATTCCCGGCATGCGCACCGTACGCAACGTCGAGCGCAACACGGCCCTGAGCGACGGGCGGCCGCTCACCACCGACCAGCTCGCCGTGCTGGCCAAGCACCGGTGGCAGCGCAACTTCTACTCCTGATCCGCGGGCGGGTGTCGCCCGCCCTGACATGCCCCGGCATACGAACCGGCCCGCGGAAGAGAGTCCACGGGCCGGTTCGTTCACACCCTGCCGAAACGGTCAGTCGGCCTCGGTGGCCGGCGGTGCACCGGAAAGCCTGGGAAAAAGGGCTCTTCGGTCGCTTCCGTGGGCGGGATTATGCGGTGTGACGGCCCGGCAGGTGGGGGCGATGGCCGCCGAGGCTGAGCATGGCGAGGGCGATG
>NZ_JBHVFU010000095.1:0-19714 GCF_042801455.1 Streptomyces sp. NPDC057565
TTTCCCGGGTCCGGGCCAGCCCAAGCCGGGACATGACGCCACGTCACACACGAGACCGGCGAACCGGACCGATCGCGACTACGCAATGGCCCTGGGCTCATGCACCACTTAACCCCAACTACCCCAGTTACGCCACTCGGCGGGTGTCGGGCACGACGGAACGGGCTTCTAATGAAGTGCAGCGTCGTGAGGTGAGGATTCAACGATGCGCCACATGCCGTGAACAAAATTTACTGCTGCAGAAGTTGCACGCAGGGTTGGCGTAGAGAAGACTGGGAACAGAAAGAATCGAGTAACTCGCAGCGATCCCTGCGGAGCGCAAGTCCCCGCAAACAGCAGGGTCGTTGACAATTGCATCTATCCTGTTGAGGTCGCATTGACCTCCCTTGACGCTACGTCACTGGAACTGGTGACGGTTTGGCGAAATCGACCTAGCCGATGCCTTCGCTAACGGCGGAACGTGATTTATCGCAGCCTGCGCCCAGGCGCGCGCGGCCTGTAGGCGAACTGACGGAAATCTCTGTTCATTCTAGTGTGCGCTGCGGATGGCCAGTTGAGGCCGAATGCAAGAGGAGGAGTCAATGGTTAGTCTCCGTGGTGAAACGGAAACCCTAGTTGCTCATACTGGCGGGCTTGGCTGGCTGCTTCAACCGATCACCTGTGACGACTTCCTAAACTCTACGTGGGGACAGCAGTCGCTGCTGATCAGGCGAGACCAAAGCGACTACTTCCAGGATCTTCCCGGGATCGACGAAGTCGACGAGATGATCACAAATACGATGTCAGGGGGGCGGGCTTTCGAAAATGATGCGAGTCGACTTGTCCGTAGTGACGCAACAGGATGCGTTTCCGAACGCGCATTTCGAATGACTAGCACCGGGTTGCCCGATGTTCAACATATCTACCAGGCGTATCACGAGGGCTACACGTTGATTCTCAACGGAGTCCATCGTCGTTCATCGAAAATTGCGAACCTATCTCGGGCTCTGGAGGCCTCGCTTCACCATCCCGTCGGTGTGAATATGTACTTGACGCCGAGCCATAGTCAAGGCTTTGACCTGCATACAGACGATCACGATGTCTTCGTCCTGCAGCTGCACGGTACGAAGGTGTGGCACGTCGCCAACGCGGGCACTCTCTCGCCTCTGGCGGAACGCAGCACGCGGCCGCTGGAGCACTCCGACCTTCAGACGCTCGCGCTCAGACCCGGAGATGTCCTGTACATCCCACGCGGTTATGCGCATCGGGCTCAGGCTGCCGCCGCGTCGTCACTCCATCTGACTGTCGGAATCCACGCCTTCCGCTGGGCTGACCTGATGACAGAGACAATTCGGCTGCTCTCCGATGAGAATTCGGAGTTTGGTGGCGCGTTGTCACCCGGATTCCTCGATCAGGAAATTGATCTCGAAGTCGTCGAAAAACTCGGCAATCATCTAGTCCAAGCACTCCTGGACGAATCCTTGGCTCGGCGGGCCAAGGAGAGTCTGGGTACGCGGTTGATCAGTTCCGGTAAGGCCGCATCGGCCGGGCATTTCCGCTCACTTGACCGGATTTTGCAGTTGACTCATGATTCGTTCGTCCGACGGACCAGGGTGATGTATCACAGGATCCGCAGTAAGTCCTCCGAGGTTGCAATTGAATTCGACGGCAACTTCGTATCAGGGCCACCGTTCCTTGAAAATGCACTCCTCTTCATCGCCGAGCATGAAATCTTCCAGGTCGACGGACTTCCTGAAATCGGAACATTTCCCCCGAGTGCGAAGATCGAACTTGTTTCTCGCCTAATCCGCGAGGGATTTCTCACGCTGGCCGACGATGCACTGGAGGATAACTATGAAACCTGAAATAAGAGAGCTGTCAGAGGAGGAGCGTCAGCAGCTACGTGACTGGCGTGTGACGCTTTGGGAGTTGGATCCGCGGTACGGAGACAAAAAGCTACTCGTGTTGGCTGCCATGTCCCTAGCCGACGAGGATATCCGGGCCAAGCTCATCGCAGATCCGCAGAGCGCAATGGCGGAATTCGGCATCACCCTGGACCTCCTAGAGTCCACGACCGTACGGTTCGTCGAGAACACCGCGGACACCTTGACGGTCATTCTGCCGGACGGGCCAGCCGAATTGGAGGACCGCCCCGCAAACCTCGACGCTTACCTCAAGTCTCGCCTGACAAAGGTGGAGGCCTTTCTGCGGGACGACTTCGACTGGCAGGGCATCCCCGCAGGAGACATTGTCGACCACCCGGATAGTCCCGACCACAAGGACAGCCATTTTGAGTGGGGTGATGCAGACACGAAGGACCATCCACCATCCCCCTGAGTGAGGCTCTTTCATCCTGTGCTGCATGGGTGAAATGGGCTGGTCAGCAGGGGCGGTGACATGGCGGAGCCCCTCGTCGCCGGTGTGGTGATCTCACTCACCACACCGGCGACCAAGGGGCTCCGTTGGTTCCGTATCCTTCCATGCTCGATGGGGCCTTTTCCTGAGGGGTGGACACGCTGATACTGGATCTGTTTGATCCGCAGCAAGCGAGAAGACCGCCGATGGCGATGAAGGACTACTCGGACGAGTTCAAGGCCGATGCCGTGGCCCTGTACGAGTCCACACCCGGGGCGACCTACAAGAGCATCGCCGCTGACCTGGGCGTCAACCGGGCGACCCTGCGTGAGTGGGTGCTGCGGGACCGCGAACGCCGTGGCGTCACCGCCGCGGCTGCGAGGCCGGCCGCCCGACCAGGGGCGGCGGCGGTAGCGTCCGCTGATCCGGACGGGCGCGTCCGGCAGCTGGAGGCCCGGGTGGCCGAGCTCAAGGCGAGTGAGCGCAAGCTCGCCACCGAGCGAGACATCCTCCGCATGGCGGCCAAGTATTTCGCCGGAGAGACGAACTGGTGAGGAGCCGCTTCCAGTTCGTTGACGACCACCGGAACACCTACGAGGTGAAGCGGCTCTGCCAAGTCCTGGGCGTGAACCGGTCCAGCTACTACAAGTGGCTCGCCGGCGCCGAGGCCCGGGCCACCCGGCAGCGGGAGGACCGGATCCTGGCCGAGGAGATCCGCGAGGTCCACGGCGAGTCCGGCGGCGCTTACGGCTCTCCGCGAGTGACGGCCGAGCTCCGCGAGAAAGGGCGGCGGGTCAACGAGAAGCGGATCGCCCGGATCATGCGGACGTTCTCCATCACCGGCATCCGCCTGCGCAGACGCGTACGCACCACCGTCCCGGACCCGACAGCCCCACAGGTTCCAGACCTGTTCGGCCGGGACTTCACCGCCACCGAGCCGGGGCGGAAGAACATGGGAGACATCACGTATCTCCCGCTCGCAGGCGGGGAGTTCCTCTATCTCGCAACGGTGCTGGACTGCTTCAGCCGCAAAGTCGTCGGCTGGTCCATCGCCGACCACATGCGCACCGACCTGGTCACCGACGCACTGCGGATGGCCGCTTCGACCGGCGGCCGTATGGACGGCGCGGTATTCCACTCCGACCACGGGGCGCAATACGGATCCCGGGCCTTCACCGCCCTCTGCCACGAGCTCGGGGTCGCGCAGTCGATGGGCGCGGTCGGCACCAGCGCGGACAACGCAGCCTGCGAAAGCTTCCACGCGTCCCTGAAACGCGAGACCCTCCAGGGCGCCCACGACTACGGCGACGCCGGCACCTGCCGCCGGACCGTCTTCGCCTGGCTCACCCGCTACAACACCCGCCGCCGGCACTCCGCCAACGGCCACCTCAGCCCCAACGAATACGAACACCGACACCACACCGCTAAACTCACGCTCGCCGCGTGATCAATAACCGCGTGCCCACCTTCACGGAGGAAGGCCCCCCTCCTGATCTGCACAAACACAGGATGAAGGAGGCTCACTGACCTGCGACTACTCAGGATGAAAGAGGTTCAGTTGGTCGACGGTGAATCCCGCGGCACGACGACATCAGGCCCTGGATGGTGAGCACGTAACACATTTGCCGCGCCAGATAGCGGTTCTCCGGCCGGCTGAGCACGTCGCTAAGTACTTGACGGTCTGTCATCCCATTGGTCTCGGTGCGCATCAGGCTTTGCGCCAGTTCCTGCTCCACCCCCAGGTCGGGGATCCGGGATTCGATCTGGCCCATCGCATAGACGAAGGCAGGGCGCGGAGCGTTGTTTTGAGCGTTCCATCGTCTCTCCGAGGGTGGTCAGAGCTTCCCTCACGGCGCCAGGTAGCGGAATTCCGGCCCGTAGTTGTTGCCGCTGCCGTCGGGGAGCGCGATCTTCATGAGCTTCCCAGCGGGCGACCGCAACGCCCCCATCTTCACGACCGCGTCTTGCAGCAGGTCTTCGGCGGAGCCCGAAAGCTCTTCCTGCCACGCTTGCTCGAGGAGGCTCAGCAGGTCGCTGTAGGCGCGATTGAACGCGTCGAGGAAACCCGTCACCTCGGGAGTGGGAGCGTCAGGACCTGTCCGTGGCCAGCCCCCTTGTGGCACAACCCCCATGGGCCAGAGGTGTTCGGGCCAGGGGACCGCCGCTCCTGTGAAGTCCCACTTGTCCGGCTGGCCGGGTTGCTGTTGCAGTTTCTGTTTGTGCAGGATCTCCTGGAAGGCGTAGTAGTGGGCGAACTCACCTGGCGCTCCTGGGTACGGGTTCTGCGGGGACGCGGATGTGCCTTCGCCCTGCTCCTTGATGACCGCGATGGCGGACTCGACATCACCAAGTGTCTCGAGGCGCTCCAAGGTGTTCCCCAAACCGTGATGCTCCATGTCCATGGTCACCTGCCGCTTCCCAGTGATCATCTGTGGGTTCGCGCGGAAGGCGTCCAGGATTGCCGTGTAGAAGGCGCCGATCGAGGTGTACCCGGCCAAGGCCGCGTGCGTGACTGGGGTGTCCGGCTCCTCGATGCTCGCGTACATCCTGACGGAGTCCATCGTGAGCCCGCTCAGGTAGACCCTGAGTTCAGGCCGTACTCCTCCGGGCAGCGGGCCCGGGTACGCCGGCACCAGAGTCTCGCTGGCGAGGCGGGGGGTACCGCCGATGGCGGTGAGCAGATTGCACGCGATGCCGAGATGCGACATCTCATCGAAGATGATTTCGCGCAAGGTGTGGAAGACCTGGGTGTCTCCGCTGGAGGTGTCGATCGACCACAGGCCGCACAAATATGGGGGAAGGGTGGCGAGTTCCAGGAGGATTGCCTGCTGTACCGCGTCCTGCACCCACCCGGTGTCCCGATGCTCTGCGGGCTGCCGCATCAATTCGACGATCGCGTTCCTTTGGGTGTACTGATCTGTATTCACAGCGAGCCTCCTTGTGAGGAGCCCCCCTCGATCGTCCGGCCGTGTCTCCGTGGCCGTCCTCCTCGTCAGCGCAGCCGAAGGGGGATCGTGCCTGTGAATCGGAAGGATGGCTCGGCCCCGAGCTCCGTGCGCAGCAGATGCCAAAAAATCTCATAGTGCCGGAGGGCTTCGGACAGATTGCCCTCGGCGAGATGCGCCGAGACCACCGCCTGGTGCGGTTCCTCGCGGAGCGGTTCGATGCGGATGCTCGCGAGTGCAGCATCCAGCGCGAGGCTGGCTGGCCCTGCTGTGCGAAGCGCTCCGTCAGGGTATCGAGCACGCGCAGGCGGAGGCGGCGCAGCCACTCCCGTTCCAGGACGACCCATTCGTCATCCCAGTCGGGCAGCAGGTCGCCGCGGTCCAGCAGGCTCATCAGCGTGGGATCAACGCGGAGAGGCTGGCAGCCTCGGACGATGTCGAGCGCGTTCTGGGCGAGGGTGTGGGCGTCAACGCCGACGTCGTCGGCGAGAGCGAGCGACTCCGTGGTGCAGCGAACGAGTTCGTGGCCGCCGCGGGTTAGCTTCCACAGTGCTGTCCGCAGGCTTCCCCGCGCGTGTGTCTCGGTTGCGTTCGGCCACAACGCCTGCGCAATCACGGATCGACCGACCCGCAGCCGGAGTCCAATGAAGGCCACAAGACGCTGGGCGTTGCCACACAGCGGTACGTGCTCGTCGTGGTAGTCCAGGCGGAACTGGCCGAGCAGCCGCAAGCGATCTTGGTGTGGAAGAGCAGGAGAGGGATTCATCTGCCGTCCCTGTGGGGTTGTCCGCGAGACTCGAAGTCCCGGACTCCGACATCTCTTCCATCATAGGGCGGAGGGCTGGCCGGGGGTGCGTCGTCGCAGCTCGGCCGACATGCAGACGCCCGTTTGGGGGAGGAGGATTGGACAAGGAGGGAGAACGTGCCGAGGGGAGGCTGGTACTCCGCCTCGGACCACGCCCCGGTGCCCGGAACGGATGGTGGGTCGTGAGCGAAGCACGACGACGGAGTCGGCAGCCGAACGACGTCCGCAAGCCTGCCCACCGCACGCGGCTTCCCGGCTTCGTCGACGGCGAGATCGGCCTCGGCGACGTAGTGAAACACGCGACCCGGACGATAGGCATCAAGCCTTGCGGCAGCTGCGAGGAACGGGCCCGCAAGCTCAACGAATGGATCACTTTCACCGGCCGGCGCGACGACGGCACAGACTGAGATCAATGAGCGCGTAGGCGCTACAGCGCCGCGGCGACCGCCGGAGTTCAGGAGCCTCTCCATGGAAGCCGAAGACAGCAAGGTCCCCCCCTCGGGCCCGGTAACCACCGGTTCTGCAGCCCCAGCGACCACGAGCCCCGCAGGTCCGGCGACCACCGGGCGGTGCTCCTGCGAAGCCGAACGCGACGGGCCGACCGCACGACACACGCCCACGCCACCTGCCTTCGTCTATGCGATGGGCCAGATCGAATCCCGGATCCCCGACCTGGGGGTGGAGCAGGAACTGGCGCAAAGCCTGATGCGCACCGAGACCAATGGGATGACAGACCGTCAAGTACTTAGCGACGTGCTCAGCCGGCCGGAGAACCGCTATCTGGCGCGGCAAATGTGTTACGTGCTCACCATCCAGGGCCTGGACACCTATGTCCTCGTGCCGCGGGATCCGGCCGACTTCGCTCTGATGGCCGACGCCATCCGGCCCTCAAGCGAAGCGGACGCCATCGACGTGGTCATCGGGGTACGGGGCGGGGTCGCGCCTGCCAGCCACTGCGGCGGGCTGCAACTCCCGGTCGTCACCGTCGACCAACTGTATTCGGCCTCCATCTCGTATCTTGTGCAATCCATCGACAGGCCCGAGTCTATGGACACAGAGCAGTTCGAGAAAGCGGCAGGGGACTTGCTGAAAACTGTCATGAACGTCTCGGGAAACGTCGGCGCCTCAGACGAAGGCCGCGCGCTCAACTACCTGCTGCTCCGCTACTCCGCCATCTACCGGAAGACGTTTGAACAGTTCATGGCCGATTACTCGCTGGCGGCGATCGACGTCCGGCGATCCAACCTCGGGGGCCACCGGCGGATCATGGATGTCATCTTCACCTACGCCAGCCGCAAAACAGACGAAGTGCAGAAATACTTCGTCCCAGTCGACGTGACCTACCAGTTCCCCTTCCGCCCCGGACCGCTGGGCATCTTCTATGACCACAACTGAGGAGGGCTCCCGTGAAACAGACTATCCCAGGATTCCACGATCTCCCGATATGCGGAACTCCAGAAGCCACACCGAACGACTGGGATTACGCCTACTGCCCGGATGAATGCAGAATGCTTTGTGAGAACCAATGCTCACAGATGCCCGCACCGGCGCAGGCACAATGCATGAGCGCGTGCAAGAAGGACTGCATGAGCGAGTGCCTCTTCGTGCCGTGCTGCACCAGGGAATCGATATGCGAAGAAGGTTGGGTGAAGGTTCGCGAGTCCTGTCAGTTCAATTACGGCGAAGGCATGAATATCTCGTCGTGGGTGCTCACAGGTGAACTTTGCTGACCACCTGTCAGTGAGAAGGCTCCCGTGAAACAGACGATCCCAGGATTCCACAACGATCTGCCGAAATGCGGAACTCCAGAAGCCGCACCTAATGGCTGGTCATACAGCTTCTGCCCGGATGAGTGCCACCTCCAGTGCGGAATCAAGTGCGAGGGCACGTCCAACCGGGCGCAGTGCATGAGCACGTGCGAGAAGGCCTGCATGAAGGAGTGCCTCTTCGTGCCGTGCTGTACCAGAGACACGATGTGCGACGACGGGTGGCTGCGGGTGCGCGAGTCCTGCCAGTTCTTCGCCGCTCAGACATACAAAGCGATCTCGTCGTGGGTGCCCACAGGCGAACTTTGCTGACCACCTGTCAGTGAGAAGGCTCCCGTGAAACAGACGATCCCAGGATTCCACAACGATCTGCCGAAATGCGGAACTCCAGAAGCCGCACCTAACGGCTGGGATTACAGCTTCTGCCCGGATGAGTGCCACGCCGAGTGCCGGATCAAGTGCGAGGGCACGTCCAACCGGGCGCAGTGCATGAGCACGTGCGAGAAGGCCTGCATGAAGGAGTGCCTCTTCGTGCCGTGCTGTACCAGAGACACGATGTGCGACGACGGGTCGCTGCGGGTGCGCGAGTCCTGCCAGTTCTTCGCCGCTCAGACATACAAAGAGATCTCGTCGTGGGTGCTCACAGGCGACTTTTGCTGACCAGCCGTCAGTGAGAAGGCTCCCGTGAAACAGACGATCCCAGGATTCCACAACGATCTGCCGAAATACGGAACTCCAGAAGCCGCACCTAACGGCTGGGATTACAGCTACTGCCCGGATGAGTGCCACGCCGAGTGCCGGATCAAGTGCGAGGGCACGTCCAACCGGGCGCAGTGCATGAGCATGTGCGAGAAAGCCTGCACGAAAGAGTGAGCTTTTTCAGTATGGCCACCGATTGGGTGACGGCTGCAGCGTCCGCAACGCACGAGGCTCCTGTGCCGTTGGGGGAGGTGTTCGAAGTCTCAACCCGTCAGCACAGGAGCCTCGTTGGTTTCCTATCCTGCCGCACTCGACCTGCCGCACGCGCTGGTTGAGTGGGTCACCATCTTCATCGTCACCCGTGAAGATGACCGCCGTTGCAAGCTCCCGCCGCACCAGCGGGCCCTGGTCGCGCTGGTGTATCTGCGCAAACACGACTCCGTTGCGTAGATTGCCGCTCGCTTCGGCATCTCGGTGGGCACCGCTCATGCGCACATCCGCAGGGTGGTCGACCTGCTCGCGGCCCGGGCACCTGGCCTGCTCAAGGCCCTGCGTGAGGCCGACCCAGACTTCGTCCTGCTCGACGGCACCCTCGCCGCCTGCGATCGCCTGGGCGACGGCCGGACCGACTACTCCGCCAAGCACCGACGCCACGCCGGGGTGAACGTCAAGGTCGTGACCGACCCAGCCGGCCGAGTGCTGTGGTTCTCATCCGCCCTGCCAGGCCGGACCCATGACCTGACCGCGGCCCGCACCCACCGGATAATCCGCATCTGCGAACGCCACGGCGTCCCGGTCCTCGCCGACCGCGCCTACCTTGGAGCCGGCCCTTGGATCTGTCGGCAACACGGGGGACCGGTCGAGCGAGGCGTGGCCCAACTGAAGTCCTGGCGGATCTTCCACCACGCGCGCTGCAGCCCGAATCGAATGTCGCCAATCGCGGCTGCGGTCCTTGGAGCGGCAACGCTGAAAGAGCTCACAGAGAGACCTTGTCGTGGGTGCCCACAGGCAAAATACGCTGACTCTCCATGCGTCGGCCGGCGCCGAGGCGCCGGCCGACGCATGACTCCCCGCCCGGCGTCGCACCTCACACTGTGAATGTGTCGAGGTAGGACACCCGCTGGATCGGGCCGCGTGTACCGCTCTGGATCTCCTCTATCTCTTGGACCACCAGGCGCTGGTGCTGGGGACGCACCGATGGTTCGACGGGCAGGGTCAGCTTTCCTGTCCAGGTCCCGATGGGCCCGGTCACCGACTTGAGGGCCAAGTCCGCCATGGCGGACAAGTCTTGGACATCGCCCCATTGCGCAGGGTCGTCGATCGAGCTGACGCCACGTACCTGCACGCGTGCGGTCATCCGGGTAGACATACCGACTGCGCCCGCCGGCGGTACGGGGCCGGTTACGGTCACGGTCGCCTCCTTGCCGACGAAGGCCGCTATCGCCTGACGACGGGCCGGGAGTTGCACGAAGCCTGCGTCGACTCCTGCGGAGAGCCTCAGGTCTTCAGGGGTGAGCAGCGCATACCGCTGCAGCCGCGCCACGCGGAGCCGTACAAACGGCTGGTAGGTGTTCTGGGCCTGAAAGCGCACGTCGGCATACCAGAGCCGACGCGTCTCGTCGTACTTCACGGGGTACCCCATCGCGTGGCCCTGGGGCAGCGTCTCATCGACGGCGCCGAGCAGGTCGGCCGGCCTGGGGTAGCCGATCAGCGGCGCGGAGCCGGACTGGCGAATGGGGTCACGGCCCCACATCGTGGCCCACTTTTCGGCTGCCGCATCGGGCGGTTCGCCCGGTCCCAGCACTCGGACGGCCAGCATCTCGCCTTCTCCCGAGACGTACCAGGGTCGTTGCAGATAGACCCGGACCACACCGTCGAGGCGGGTGCTGGTCAGCGTTGTGCCAGCTGTCCCGCGTTCCCATTGGAAGGCGGGAACCACCGAGTGCACCGCGGGCGCTGGCGGCCGCACTGTCGCGGGTACGTGGCGCGTGACGGTAGTGCCGGCCCGGGTCACGGGGGGAGCGGTGAAGCAGACCAGAACCTCGGCCCCGTCGGGTATGCCACTGCCAAGCGGGCGAGCGACGGTGCCCTTCTCGTCGTTCACGGTGTAATCCCGGCCGAAGGTGTATGTGGCGCCGGGGTCGGCGGGGGTGCCCGAGGGTGTGGTCGGAGCGACGGAGGCGCGTACGACGACGGTGCCCGGGACGAACCCGGTCGCGGCCACCGGCACTTCGCTGTTGCCCGCGAGCCGTACCTTGCGTGACTGGGTGAAGTACGAGACGAACCGGGACACACCCACAGGGGTGAACCGCATCACGCGATGGCGAGTGTCGCCCACATCATGGCGGGCCCTGAACGGCGCCGTCACGGTGCCGGCACGGTCCGAGGGGTCGTCGTCATAGGTCACGGCACGGTGGGCACGGTCGGGGTGCACATCCTCGTCGCCCTGGCACAGAATGGCCCGGCCGGGTGGTTCATCTGGTTTTTCCTGCGTCGGGTCATCGACGAACTCGGTCCATGCCGCTTCCGTGTGCACGGACAGGGTCGACGCTTCGTGGAGGGTCATCGCGGGGTCGCTGAGGACGAAGGCGGTCTCGCCGGGGCCGCGCTCGACGCTGGCCTGCACGAACTCCGGGCCCACGACGGGGCAGCGGACTGCGTGGATCAAACGGAGCTCTGTGGTGGGGGTGAGCTGAGCGAGCAGCCCGGCGGCAATTCGGGCGCGTACCTCAACGAGATCGTCGTCCGTCGGATCGGCAGTTTCGACGTACCACCGCCACAGTGCAAGCAGTTCCTCGTCGCCTCGGTTCAGCATGCTGCTGAGGAGTGCGGTGAGGGTGGCGGCTGGGGGCAGCGTCACGCGGATAACTCGTGCTGCGGAGTCGACGACGGGGACCTGCGGCGCTCCGCCGATGGCTCCGGGCATCAGGACGAGCCGCAGCGGGAGGCGTTCATGCCATCCGCTGCCCTGCGGCCAGGAGGCGAGTAGCTCGGGCATCCCGGGCAGGCCGTGCAATGCCGCTCCCCTCGACAAAGGGTCCGGGGGCCACGACAGCTGCAGGGTGTCGGCGTCCACGTAGGGCGTCCCGCCGGCGCCCGGGTCCGGCACCCCTTGGACAACCCCGGCGTCGAGGCGGCTGAGCAGGGCATACACCGCCGGGTCGAGCCGGTGTTCACCTGCCACGTCGAGCACGCCGTGGCACTCCAGCAGCTGCACGGACGCCTTGGGAGCCAGCAGGTGCCGTTCGCAGGTGGGGCCCGGTGCGGGGGCGGCGGCATTCGAGTTGTCGGT
The DNA here is from genome assembly GCF_042801455.1 of Streptomyces sp. NPDC057565. NCBI lineage: Bacteria > Bacillati > Actinomycetota > Actinomycetes > Kitasatosporales > Streptomycetaceae > Streptomyces > Streptomyces sp. NPDC057565. Next base: position 11,842 of record NZ_JBHVFU010000095.1, read on the forward strand.
ACGCACCACCAGCACCGCCACGGACTCCCCCGCGGTAACCGGTCGCCGGGGTACGAGCACGGGGGCGGGCACGGGTTCATATCGCGAGTAACGCAGGGGTGGGGTGGCCGGCTCGCCGAGGGTCGGCCGGGCCGTGAAGGGCACGCTGCGGCCCGCGAGGTCGACCAGGCGGGCGCGGAAGCGGTACGTGCGGCCGTAGCGAAGAGACGGCAGCGTTCCCGGCGCGGGCTGGACGGTCGAGGAGAACGGCAAGGTGGTGTCGGCCGCGGGGCCCGGGTCCTGGAGGTGCCCGGAAGTGTCGAGCGTCTTGCCGGTCAGTGCGGCGACCATGCTCCAGCCGTTCCAGCGGAACACGGACTGGTGCAGTCGCGACACGGGATTACCCGCGTTGTCCTTGCCCCGGGTCAGGGCGTCGGACACCGTGCCCTCGTCGTCGATGGGCAGAGTTCCGGTGTACCCCCGCACGCTGTACTGGCCGGTGCGCCGGCACAGCGGATACCAGCGGCCGGAATCCTGGTCGAAGACATCCACCCGGTAGCCCTGGAGCACATTGTCCGCGTGGAGGGTAATCGCTACACCGGGATTGTGTCCGTGCTTGTCCGCCTCCTCGAGGTCCTCGTCCATTTCGACACCCTTCTGCAGGTGTTCCCGAAAGGCGACCTGGCGGTCCTTCTCAACCACGGAGATCCCGTCGGAGCGCAGGGTCGGCGCCAGCAGGCGGGGAGCTTCCCCGTTCCGTGGCAGGCCAGCCAGCATGGCCGCGTACCCCTGCAGGCCGACCGCTCCCGCGTCGACGTCGACGTCGACGACCTCGTACCTGCCCGTGTCGTGGAGAGGCAGGTACAGTGCGGCCTCGGTGCCGTTCTTCCATCCCAGGAAAAGACGGCCCTGCCGCAGCACGCACCGGGTGAAGGGCTGGTCAACCCGGTGGGGTGCGAAACCCGTCGGCACTGCCTGGATTTCGACAGGCGTGCCCTCTGCGAGGGTCGGAGGCAGTGGCACAGTCACCCGCCGGATCAGACCGAACTGCTCCATGAGGCCGGGGTGGTCGGCGAGAGCGGCCAGCAAGCCGTGGAAGTCCCGCTCGGGTGACTTGAGTTCCCGTGCAGCCGCCGCTTGGTCTTCGTCCTCGCCTTGCGGATGGGCGAACGGTTCGTGGAATCCGGCCAGGCGCATCCAACCGTGCGGGTCGTCGGCGAAGTCGTCGGGCAGAACCCCTTGCTGAAGCAGCGACTCGTAAGCGCTGGCCACCCGCGCCGGGTCGTTCGCACCGACCAGGCTGATGAGACGGTCGACAGCGTCCCACCCGTCCGCGCCACCGGGACGGTCGCCTCCCTGTACCACCGCGGGCAGGATCTCGGGGTAAGGGCTGTCGGAGAGGGGGAACATGCGGCCGTATTCCTCCCGGAGGGAACGCGACACGAGGTGGGCCGGATAGGACTGCAGCAGATCCGTCGCCACTGTGCGGTCGAAGCGGAAGGGTTTGACCTGCGTGCCAGCGAAGGCCGTTCCCCACAGCGCCGGCTGGGCGACTGGCTCGACCGTGGCCTCCCTGGTCGTCGACACGCCTTTGGCGTACCGGAAATTGACGTGCAGCTTGAAGGAGAAGTCGGTCCAGGACTTGACGTTGGGAAAACGCGTCAGGGGGATGAGGCCGCCGGATCCCGTCCCGGGTTCGTCGCTGAACAGCTGCAGTCCGAACACGAGGGAAAGGCGGGCCAGTCCGTCACCGGCGGCCGGAGCGGAGGGGTCCGGCAGCAGGGTCCACACCACGGTTTCCTGGTTCATGATGCCTCCATCGGAGCGAATGCGGCACAACGGTCCCGCCAGGGCTGCGAGGTGGGGAATGCCTGGGCGAAGGACGGATCGTTACCACCGGAGAAGGAGCGCTCCAGCGTCATCGACACCGATTCCGAGAAGAAGGCCACACGTACCCGGACGGTCACTGAGGCCGAGCCGTGCACTGTCTTGGGGGTGCGAAACTCGAGGGCGAGATAGAACTCGACGGAGATGTTGACGATGCCGAGGATGTCGAGTTCGCCGCTGGCGCGCAGGAAGCCACGGATCAGCGAGGCCCCCTTGTCCAGCAGGATGTACACGCAAGCGGTCACGCAGACCGAGCCGCTGGCGACCCCGAGATTCAGTGCGACAGCGGCACCGAACTCCACTTGGCCTTCCAGCCTGACGACCTCGCGAGTGTTGACTGTGAGGGCGAGGAAGCCACCACCGCCGAACATGGCGACCGTGGCCAGGAACGGATGCTCGCGCGAGGACACCGCGAAGGTCGCTTCCACGGGAGCACCGTCGAAGGGCAGCCGCACCGAGGCCGACAGCGCCAGGTTCTGCAGGAGGAATACACCAAGACCAACACTCGGCACGGCAAGGGTGTATCCGACGTCGATCCCGTCGTTGTCGACGCTGACACGCGGTCCGTTCGCCACCGACGGCAGGTATTCGCGCAGCCGGTCCAGGAAGGCCAGCTGGCCGGAGAACCGTACCTTGCCGACCTTGACGTCCAGTGAGGTCGTGGTGCCTGGCTTGCTGGTAAACGCGATCCGCCGGAACTCCACGTCCAGTACGTTCGCGAACGACAGCGTGAACTGGCGGAGCTCTCCGCGCGTCTCGGTGACTGGTGCGCCGCCGCGGGCGAGGTTGACCACCGTGACACTGTTCAGGTCCAGCTTCGTGTCGGTCGTCGTCTTGAGCGACTCGTAGATTCCGGGCGTCAGCGTGGGGCTCCAGGTGAGCGTGGTCTCCACACCGTGGGGGGCTTGCCCGGGCTGCCGCAGCACCGTGGTGAGCATGCGAGGAACGTCCCTGCCGTCGCCTGCCCCGGTCGGCGGCATGGTGACGGGAGCTACCAGCTTGGTCAGGTCGATGAAGCCGAGGAGGCTGGTTGGGGGCCACGGAGGCGGGACCGGGGGCGGAGGTGGGGGAGGGGGCGGGACAGGCGTGAAGAAACTCGCTGGCGTGAAGGTCCCGGCCTTGTAGCTGTCCAGGTTTCCCCCGACCAGCCCGGAGGTTCTCGACAGTCCCGTGACGGGCAGGTCGAGCTTGGCGACGCCGCCGGAAGCGGTGACCGGCGGAGCGACGGGAACTGGCGTCTGCAGCCGGGCATAAACCTGCCGGGTGGCCAGCGCGCCCAGCTTCACATATGTGTCGTCGAGCAGCAGGGTGTAGACGGCGGCCGCCCTGACCGGATCGTCCACCTCGGCCCCACCGCGCGTCACGACGGCATCCAGGGCAGGGATTCTTGCCTCCACCGCCATCAACTCGGGGTGCGCCGCCAGTCGGCCAGCTTCCTCCAGAGCTGCCTGGGAGGCGCTCGATGGCACCGCACCGATGCGCAGGGCCGCAACATCCAGAGTTGTCGATTCCGGATCCGATCCAGTTGCGGGCGCCAGTTCCAGGCGACCGGAGGCAGGCAACACGATGCCCTTCGCCAGCCCCCTGTAAACCGTCAGTGCTGCGGACAGGTCGCCGTGGGCCTTGTCCCCCTTCACGAAGACCATCGGTGCTGTGAAGGCGACCGGGTGGCCGCGCAGGTCCTCGGCTGTCAGGCTGAACCTCAGCCGTTTGTCGGCCGCTCCCGCCCCTCGTATCCAGAACCCGATGTCTGGGCTCACCAGCGTGTCGGTGGTGTCGGTGACGTCGGCCTGCAGCGGCCCGTTCAGGCGCACGCGCAGGAACGGGAAGCCGCGCTTGTCGTTCGGGAGGGCAGCGACGCCCTGGTAGGTGAGCTCGGGCAGCAGCACGGTCAGGATGGTCGACCGGACGAGGCCCTGGTCGAGCTTCCGCTCGGTCTGGGTCGTGATGAGCGCGGGAAATCCGAAAGGCAGCAGATAGCCGCGCTGGAGCACGTTCACCGTGGTGTCCCGGCCGCCGACGGACTCGTGGTGGTAGCCGGTCACGCTGACACTGGACAGACCCTGCCAGTTGCCCGTGAGGTCGACGTTGGCACCGAGGGCAGTGAACGTGAGGTCCTGTGCCAGCGCGGGGCGCTGTGCCATCGACGCTCCGATATCGCGGCGCTGCACCTCTGAGAGTGAACTCATGAACCCTTCACTGTCCGGGACGGCCTTCGCCGGCTTGACCGGTACCGGCAGCCGGGACGGGGTATGGGGCGGGCCGGAACCGCCCGGCGGGAGGACAAGGCGCGTGTGCCAGATCCCGGACGCACCGGCCGGGCCGATGACCGGCTCCACCGCGTGCAGCCAGGTCACCCCAGACGGGGTCGCCGGGGTGAGCCCGAGACCCCATACGCACTCCAGCCGCGCCGTGGAGGTGGTCAGTCCCGCCCAGTTCAGCAGGCCCGCCACGGTGAGTGGGACTGAGGTCCCCGGCGCCACAGTGAACGACAAGTCGCTCCGGCCGGAGAACCACGCCCGCTTCACGGCGGTCGACGGGCTCCCCAGCGGGGTGGCCTCCTCCAGCGTCGCCTGCGGTGGCAGACTGACGGAGAGGGTGCCGGGGGAGGTGGCGCTCTTCGTGACCAACCGCTGCTCGGCACCGGAACCGGTACGCAGCAGGCCTTGGAACCTGAACTCAACAACGAGCATGTCCTCGCGCCTCAGCAGCGTGAGAACCTGTTTGTCCATGTCCAGGTCGGGAGCGCCGCTCACCGCGTCGAACTCCTCAAGACTCTGGAACCCGAAGGTGCCAAGACCCACGCCAGGTTCCGGCTCCGGTTCCGGCTCCGGTTCCGGTTCCGGCTCCGGCTCCGGCTCCGGCTCCGGCTCCGGTTCCGGTTCCGGCTCCGGCTCCGGCTCCGGCTCCGGCTCCGGCTCCGGCAGAGAATGATCGGTGCTCCCCTGGTAGGTCATGGTCGTTCACCTCAGTCCATCGCAAGGAAGGCGCACGGTGTACCCACACCCCACATGACGGATGTCTCACCCCCTAGGCAAGAGCCTTCACCCCGTCGGCAACGGCGCGGGGTTGCCGGAGTACCGGAAGTGGCTCGTGTTCGGCGCAGTGGTGCGGGGAACGTCTCAGCCGACAGCCCCCTCAATACGAGAACGAAGCTAGGGAGTAAAGGCAAGCATCGTGGCCTCTGTCATTGTCGCTACCGGCTCGAGCAGTTTTCTCTGTGTCTGCCCGTCCTGGATCACATTTTGCCAAATGACAACGAAATCCAGATTTCGCACCGTGTCGCGAACGATCAACGCTTCCGAGAAGACGGGTTTACCAGTCTTGAGCTTGCCAATGCCAACCTTTCCGTGAGTAGCGAGAAAGCGTCCATTAGTGGGCCAGATCGGGGGCGTGGTCTGGTGGAAGAAATTTCCCGCCCGCGCCATGAATTGCTTCATTCCGCCACTGCTCAAGGGGCCGACAAGCTTGCCATCCGCCAAGAGGGTCATCAGTTTAGCCAGGTGCCAGACGGTGGTGCCCTGAGCAGTGTCCGCGTCGTTGAGGCACGCTATACGTGCAGCTGGCCAAATTTGGGCGTAATCACCAGCAAGCCATGCCCCATTGGTGCCCCCGTCAAAGAAGCCGTCATCAGCGATCTTGCCGTTGAGGTACGGATAGCCCAAGCCGTGAATCGTCGTCGTGGCGCCGGGGTTTTCCTGTTTCACCATCATGTTTTCAAAAGCGTCCAGCTGCGCCGTGGTGAAATCAACGGTAAAGTCAGGCCCGCTACCGAGTTCGAGTACGGCCGAATAGTTCGGTTTCCTGTTCTTATCCTGCGGCCCCAACATCAGCGAGCCACTGATCGGCGAAGGCGTGTGGGAAACTACCTCCGGGTTGAATGCACTCATCAGCGCAGCCTCGATCTGAGGCCATGCGGCGAGCCCGCTGCCGACTGCCAACTGGTCGGCACTGGCCCTAAGGTCGAAAGCGGCGTACATCGCGGCAATCTTGAGTAGACTGCCTGAGTAATGCTCTTCTTTCTCTCGGATTCCCGCCCAAGGGTGATTGCGTGAGCCGTTGAATCCGGTGAGTGCCACGACGATGAGAGCCATGTTGTTGGTGTTCGGGGCCCCAGCCAGCGCCAGCGCCTGCCGAGAGGCGTTCAGCGCAGATTGCATTATCGTGCGGGGTGCCGAATCCAGTGGATTTGCATAAGCGCCTGTGAACAGAGACATGACTCTCTCTCAACCGAAAACTTGTCGCACCGAACTTCGATTCAATGGCCAGCCCGATAGATTTCCCATGATTCGGATGCCATACCTGCGTCGGTGTTTACGCTGCACCGAATAGCGGATCATCAAGTTCCAGACATCGTCGTGCCGGACCTTCTAGCCCGTCCAACAGCTCGTGCTCGCGGTAGATGCGCCCTGCTTCAAGGAAGGCAGGCGCGGGCGACAGGGCAATGAAGAGGTGATCGTCTCCATCAAGCTGGGACAGCCACAGTAGGAACGTGCTGAGCGCTGGAATCTTCAACATGTGCAGCTCATACCGGCCTGACCGAACCTCGGGGGCCTCAGCGAGCGCCTGTAGCGCTGATTCCGTCGACTGTACATACGGCCCCACGTTTACCTGTTCCAACATGGACGGCTTCTCCTTGTCGGTCCCGGCTGACACCTCGCTGCTCGCCACGGCACTGCCTTCGGCCAGTACCAAGAATCGCCAGCTGGTGACCCTCGAGTCCGTGAGTGATTGACGCTCCACAAGATGATCCAGCCCGATCGGGTGTACCTGATGCGGCATGGAAAGCGTCACATCCGCCTCGGGCTGGACCGGTGTTCCGTCGGCTCCAGTCACTCCGTGCGGGACGATTCGGGCGATCTGTTGAAAGCCCTTAAGCGCGATCAGTTGTGTCTCCCGAGATGGCGATGCATATTCGACGGCCATCGGTCACCCTTTCGTGAAGAACGTGTACGCCCAGGTTCCACCCAAGCCCTGGTAGTCCGAACAGAACCAGTCGTAGTGGACGTAACTCGTGCCATATACCGAATCCCGAACCGTGAGGTACTGGAATGGGAAATGGAAGCCGTCAGGGGGAGGAATCTCTATGTATCCGGTGACGGCGACGGCATGCTTATTACCGGCGGGCCACAGGATTCTCACGACGACTGGGCGGCGACGAGTCACCTCAGCGACTATATCTCGGAAGCCTAGTGCGCCGGCCTGCGAGGTCGAGTAATGACCTACCTTGATCAAGGCAAGGTCCACGGCAAAGGTTCGGTTGCATTCGTCCGTTTCTCCGCTTTCGCAACAAGTTGGGTTTTGGAACGCCCATTCGACCAAGAAGCACTGTGGATGGGCGTTCGTCGTGTCGTAGTAATCGGCGACACTGGATGCTGTCGCGGTCCAGCACCAGAAATCTTGTTCCTGATGCTGCATAGTGAATTGAATTTCGTCCGACGATCTGACGGTCGACTCGGGTTTCAGGGACATCAAGCCCGCCTCCAATCTCTAATGACTGACACTTTCTGTGTTGGAGCGTTGTCCGCGCCAGCACTTCGCGCGAGTCTAGTCAGACACCTTCACGTCACTGCACTTCCGGTAATCTTGAAGCCCCTTTGCTGCGCCCCCTATCGCATATCCGCGCATCTGAAAGGAGGTCAATGCGTGGGCGAGGACGCAGCGATGCATGCAGCCGAAGGCAAGACGGCAGTGCTGTAATGATGGAAAAGACTCACACACGCATCGCACATCGCGGAACCCACCACTGCAAACGCGTCAACAAAAGGCCGCAGTAGCGGCGCCATGACACGGCAAACGGTTTATGCGACGGGTGAAGGCTGTAGATTGAATCGCGTCTTCAATTTCACGCTACGCCGAGTGGACGAGCCTTGCAAGCTCGGCTATGGATGGAATCCGTATGCCCCCACGTGCCAGGGCCATTGCGTAGTCGCGATCGGTCCGGTTCGCCGGTCTCGTGTGTGACGTGGCGTCATGTCCCGGCTTGGGCTGGCCCGGACCCGGGAAA
>NZ_JBHVFU010000096.1:0-19668 GCF_042801455.1 Streptomyces sp. NPDC057565
ATGTTCGGGCAGCAGCCGCAGTACGGGCAGCTGTCGCCTCTGGGCATGTGAGCACCCCGGTCGGGCAGCGCTCGTTGCCTTTTCTCCCTGTGGGGGAGCGGGCCTGCCCGGCCGGATACCCCGCCGCGCCGTGGCACGTGAGGGCCTCAGGCGCGGCGGGACGCTGGCCGGGGAGCTCATGGGCGCCCGCTTCCCGGCCGGCCACTGAAGATCCGGGGCGTACGACGACGCTTTACGTTGAGATGGCGGTTGGCTAAATGAGTGAGCAGGGCGGCAACGGTGTGAAGCCGGGCAACGGCAAGGGCGGGAAGAGCTCGCGTGCGCAGGGCGCGGCGGGCGAGGCCGAACAGCAGCCGCCGGCCGCGGGCGGTCCGGGCGGGGAACGCCGCGAGCGGCGGGAGGCCGGTGTGCCGGGTCGGGGTGTGCGGGCGGGGTGGGGCCGCTATCTGGTCGCGCCCCGACCCCTGGGACTGCTGGGCGGTGGGGTGCCGCCGATCGAGGCCTCGGCGCTGTTCAAGCTGCTGGAGGAAGACCCCGATGTGGAACCGGTGGCGCAGGTGCGCCCGTCGCGGTCGCGCGGGTTGGGGGCGATCGCGGAGCCGCATCCGGCCTGCCCCCCCGTCGCGGTGGTGAAGATGCCCCAGGAGCGGGCCCGCGCCCTGGCCGGGAACCCGCAGGTGGTCGTGGAGATCGACCAGCCGCTGTCCTACACCCCCATCCCCTCCGTGGGTGTGGGCCCGGTGCCGGTGATCGACCCCATGCTGGCAGTCACGCTGGAGGAGCCCGAACAGTTCACGCTGCGCGTGGTGGGCGGTGACGGGGATGCGGTGGCCGGGGCGCATGTGTGGGCGATCGGCACCGGCGGCCCCGTGCACGGCATCACCGGCCCGGATGGACGGCTGACGCTGACCCTGGCCGCGGACACCCCAGACACCCTGCAGGCCCTCTACGTCCGCCCGGTGGCCGGCTACTGGCCAGGCCGCACCGGCGCCCCCCAACCCGCGGGCAACGGGGAGGTGGTAGTTACGGTGCAGGCCCTGGCGGACACCTTCGAGGGCTTCCCCGGCAAGGCGCTCACCGGCTGGGGCAGCCAGGCGATGCGGCTCAACCAGATCCCGCCGACCTATCGCGGCGACGGAATTAAGATCGCGCTGCTCGATTCGGGGGTGAACACGGCCCACCCGGACCTCAAGAGCACCGTTGAGCACGGTCACGACTTCACCGGCGCCGGAAACGGCACCTGGGGCCTCGATGTGACCGGTCACGGCACCTGGTGTGCTGGCATCGTCGCCGCGGCGGACAACAACGCCGGCATCGCCGGGATCGCGGCGGAGGCCGAGGTGCATGCCCTGAAACTGTTCCCCGGCGGGCACCTCAGCGACCTGCTCGAGGCGGTCGACTACTGCATCACCCACGACATCGACATCGCCCAGATCAGCCTCGCCTACCCCGTACCATCCCAGCTGGCCGCCTGGAAACTCGCCGACGCGCACGCCGCCGGCATCAGCGTCATCGCCCCGGCCGGGGACACCGCCGGGCCTCTGACCCACCCGGCCGCGCTGCCGGGGGTCCTGGCGGTGGGGGCGATCGCGCACACCGGCACCTATCCCGTGAGCAGCCCGCTCACCGCGGTGCAGCCGCCGTGGCCCGGCCCCTACCCGGCACCGTTCACCCCCACCGGCCCCGGTGTGGACCTGGTCGCGCCCGGCGCGGCGGTCATCACCACCGCGCTCGGCGACGGCTATGCCGCCGTCGACGGCACGGCGATCGCCGCCGCGCACGTCACCGGCCTGGCGGCGCTGCTGCTGGCCCACCACGACCACTTGCGCACCCAGGCGGTGCCCCGCACCGCGGCCCGCGCCGACCTGCTGTACCTGCTGCTGCGCACCGCCTGCCAGCCCCTGCCCGGCGCCGATCCCCGCCTGGGGGCCGGGATCGCCGACGCTCCCACCGCCCTCGGTATCCCCGCCAGTTGGCAGCAGGACTACCGGGCCGAGGGATACGCGGCGGCGCACCAGCAAGGCTGACGGCGCGACGCGGTCACAGACTCCGTCCTGTGCCGTTCGGAAACTCGTCGCTGCTGGTCATGCTGCATATCGGCACTCGTTTGATGCCGCCGCCGAGCACTCGGGTGCGTCGGAGTCGGTGAGCGGTCAGGCCGATCACGGGCGCCGGATGCTTTTGAGTAAGGGGAGGAAGCTGTCCTCGAGCCTGGTGCGGGCGATGCTGGTTGTAGTGACGGGCGTAGGCGTCGAGGACGTGCCGGGCGTGAGTCTCGTTCCGGATCAGCATGGTCCAGGGCCTCGCGCCGCAGGGTCCCGATGGCCCGTTCGCAGTGGGTGTTCATCCGAGGAGCCCGCGGCACGGTCCTGACGACCTCGATCCCCTCGGCTGTGAAGGCCGCGTCGAAGGACACGGTGTACTTCGCGTCCCGGTCGCGGACCAGGAAGCTCAGCGAGTCGCTGCGTACGCCCAACTCGACGGCGAGGGGGCGGGCCTGCTGCACCGTCCAGGATCCCGTCGGATGGGCGGTCACCCCGGCGATGCGCAGGCGGCGTGTGCCGTGTTCGAGGAACACCAGGGCGTACACCGGCGCAGGTTGACCAGGTCGAGGTGGACGAAGTCGCAGGCGATGATGCCCTCGGCTTGCGCGGTCAGGAACTCTCGACACGTCGGGCTGCCACGGCGCGGGGCTCCAGCAGTGTGGCGCACGTGTGGATGAGACGGGTGAGGGCACTCATCTGCGGGCAGGCTGCGGTGGCAGCATCGATCCGTTCTCGTTGGTGGTCTTTGAGGTGGTCGGAGTGGGTGAGGCGGTAGCGGGCCAGCCGGCGCGGTGAGAGCGCTGGGCCGTCGGCCTCGGCGCGGCCCTGGTTGATGTACTTGTGGAGGAGGTCGAGGCTTCCTGGGTAGCCGAGTTCCTGAATCTCCCGGAACAGGTGCACGACCGGGACGGCCGGGTCATCCTCGCGGCGTCGGCGCAGGTGGTCGCGGTAGGGATCCACCAGCGTGGGCCGGTACTTGGGGGCGCGGATGAGCCGCTCGGGTTCCGGGACACGTGCGTAGCGCTTGACGGTGTTCAGTGCCAGGTTCAGGCGCCTGGCGCATTCCAGCAGGCCCACGCCCCGATCGAGGAGGTCGTGGACGTGGTGCCAGCGCTTGCGGTTGGTGGACGCCTGCTTGCCCTCGACCCACCTGCCGGTGCAGTCTCCGACTTCACCGGCGAAGCCCCGTACCAGACCCACTACACCTACGACCAGCTTCGCCACGCTGATCGCATGGGCAACCGGCCTCGACTGACTCCGCAGCCGGTCGAGAACCAGCCGCGACACCGTCCTGCGTGATCGTTACGGGACAAGTCTTAGGTTGGCGAGCATGACCATGCGGGGGTGGAGCTATCGCTATGTCGTTCAGGCCGACTTGAGGAGTCTCGTCCGACTGGACGGCGGTGGTCAGAGCATGCGTTCGCCAGCAGACTTCGGCGAATGGGCTTCGGCTCAGACAGCAGAGGAGTTGTCCGAGCCCTTCACCTTCGTTGTCGATCAGACCGGAGCCCTGCGGCTTGCACCGCGCCGCAGTGAGCACGTGGTGTGCGCTGGTGGGGAAGCGGTCCTGCCCCTGCTGGGCCCGGGTCTATGCATTCTTCCGCCGGTGGCGCGAGAACGGGCTGGTCCAAGAGTTCCATGACCGGCTGCGCGGGAAGGTGCGGGAGCGCGAGGGGCGCGAGGCGGAGCCGACTGCGGGGATCATCGACGCGCAGTCGGTGAAGGCCGCCGCCTCGGTGCCGGCCGCCTCACGCGGCTTCGACGGAGGAAAGCTGATCAACGGCAGGAAGCGGCACATCGTGACCGACTGCCTGGGCCTGCTACTGGTCGTGGCCGTGACCGCCGCGAACATCGGCGACCGGGACGCGGCCACCGGCCTGCTGGCCCGGCTGCGCGAGTTGCACCGGGACATCTGCCTGGTCTGGGCCGACGGCGGCTACACCGGAGCCCTCATCGACTGGGCTCGCGAAAGGCTTGCCCTGACCGTGGAGGTCGTCAAACGGACCGACAGCCAAGCGGGGTTCGTGGTGCTGCCGAGGCGGTGGGTGATCGAGCGCACCCTGAGCTGGCTGATGCATTCGAGGCGTCTGGCAAGGGATTACGAGACGCGACCAGCGAGGCAATGATCCTGTTCTCGATGATCACGCGAATGGGCCGCCGCCTGGCGAGGCCACACGCCTGCGGCCGGCACTGAACGCGCCCGACGCCTCCTGGAACAACCACCCCCGCTCGGCCAGGCGTTTCGCCTTCGACCGCACCCCCTCGACCTTCGCCGCCACCGCGGTGTCGATGCCCATCACCGCCGCAATGGTCCTCCCCGAGCTCAGACCGAAGCACCGGACACGCCGCAGGGCCGCCGTCGCGACGGCCACGACCGCCAGCCGTGTCCGCGCGGGCACAGTGAGGATCGGCCGACTGTCTGTCAGTGGCTGCCCTTATGTTGCGCCCGCAGCGATGGCATGGGCCCCGCCTGGCACCGAACGGGGAGTTGAGCGATGGCACGCACCGGCCGTCCACGTAAGGACCCCCGGAGGCGTGGCGGGGGAGCACGGGATTATCCGCCTGCTGAGGCCGGGGACTGCCGGAGATCCCGTCATCGGCGGTGCGGGCGGCCACTGAATTCGCGCCCCTTGCCCAGTCGGCCCCGTGTCGGAGCTGCGGCCTTCCGGGAGGCGCGCCGCCGTGCCCTCCGCCGCTCCGGCCGCGCGGGAGACGGGGCGCGTGCTCGCCGCAGCACACGGAACAAAATGTACGCACAATCCCGATGGGACTTCGCAGGTGGCTTGCATGTCGGAGCCGTACAACCTAGCTTGAATGTACGTACATTAGGCGTACGGGAGGGTTCCCTTGGTGACCAAGCAGCACCACAGGACCGTGATCATCGGCGGCGGGACCGCGGGTATCTCGGTCGCGGCGCGGCTCTGCCGTGCCAGTGAAAAGGACGTCGCAGTACTCGACCCGAGCCTTGACCACTACTACCAGCCATTGTGGACGCTGGTCGGCGGCGGACGAGCACCGCTGAAAGAGAGCATCCGTCCCCAGGAGACCGTCATACCGAAGGGTGTGCGGTGGATCCGCCACGCCGCAGTCGCCGTCGACCCCGAAGCCCAGGAGGTGACACTGGACGACGGCAGCACCGTCTCCTACGACCAGCTCGTGGTCTGCCCCGGCATTCAGCTGGACTGGGACCGCGTGCCGGGCCTGGAGGCCGGGCTTGGCAAGGACGGCCTATCCAGTAACTACCTGCCGCACACCGCCCCCGCGACCTGGCGCTTCATCCGCGAAACCCGCTCGGGCAGCGCGGTGTTCAGCATGCCCAAGGGAGCCATCAAGTGCGGCGGCGCCCCACAGAAGATTGCCTACCTCGCCGCCGACTACTGGCGCAAGCAGGGCGTCCTCGGCAGGATCGACGTCCACCTCGTGATCCCTGGCGCCGTTATTTTCGGCGTTCCGGAGTTCGCACGCGTGCTCGACGACGTGGTCCGCCGGTACGGCATCAAGGTCCACTATGGCAGCGAGGTCACCGAGGTGCGCCCCGAGGCCCGCGAGGTGGTCGTCACCGACCTGGGCACCGGGGGCAGGACGACCCTGCCGTACGACATGGCCCACCTCGTACCACCACAGAGCGCCCCGGACTGGATCAAGCACAGCCCACTCTCCGACGCTGACGACCCGGCCGGCTACGTCGAGATCGACAAGCACACGATGCGGCACGTCAGGTACCCCAATGTCTGGGCCCTCGGTGACGCCGGATCGTCCCCGAACTCCAAGACCGGCGCAGCCGTGCGCAAGCAGGCGCCCGTGGTCGTCGAGAACCTCCTCGCAACGATGAACGGCCGGGAACCCACGGCCTCCTACAACGGCTACTCCTCGTGCCCGCTGACCACGGCCCGCAACAAGATGCTGCTCGCCGAGTTCGACTACAGCGGGCAGCCCGCGCCGTCGATCCCGGTGATCGACACCATCCGCGAACGCACCGACATGTGGTACCTCAAGCGGCGCGGCCTGCCGTTCCTCTACTGGAACCTCATGCTTCGCGGGCTCGCCTGACCCGACACCTGAAAGCCGCAATCGGCCCGACCAGCGCACCGGCCGGGCCCGCCGGGCCGCACCCGCGGTCCGGCCCCAGCGACCGCCGCCATCAGGCGCCCGGCCGCCTTGCTGTCGCAGCGTCTGACCCTGGACCCGCGGACACACCGACACCCACCCACGCCCGGACCTGACTCGCCGGCACGCAACCACCACACATCTTCAGGAGGCCGTTATGACAAACCACACCGGACCGCTGGTCTTCGTGCAGTTCTATCTCGACTGCCTCTCCCACGCCTCGTACCTCGTCGGCGACCGCACCACCGGCCGGGCCGTCGTGGTCGACCCTCAGCGCGACGTCAACGACTACATCGCCACCGCCGAGCGTCACGGCCTGACCATCGAGCGGGTCATCGAGACCCACATCCACGCGGACTTCCTCTCCGGTCACCTGGAGCTGGCCGAGCGCACCGGTGCCCGGATCTCCTACGGCTCCGCCGGTACGCTCGACTTCGACACGGACCCCCTGGACGACGGCGAGCACCTCAGCCTCGGCGACGTCGACCTGGAGATCCTGCACACACCTGGCCACACCCTCGAGTCGATCTGCGTCGTCGTCCGCGAACACGCCGACGACGCCGTCCCCTACGGTGTTCTCACCGGCGACACGCTGTTCATCGGCGACGTCGGCCGTCCCGACCTGCTCAGTGCCCGCGGCCGGTCCGCCGAGGACATGGCCCGCGTCCTGTACCACTCCACCCGCGAGTGCCTGCTCACCCTCCCCGACGACACACGCGTCTACCCGGCGCACGGAGCCGGCTCGGCCTGCGGCAAGAACCTCTCGACCGAGCTGAGCTGCACGATCGGCAACCAGCGCCGCAGCAACTACGCCCTGGCCGACATGACCGAGGACGAATTCGTCTCTGCAGTGACCGAAGACCAGCCCGCCGCGCCCGCTTACTTCGCCTTCACATCCGTGCGCAACCGCCAAGCCCGTCCAGCCCTGGATGAGGATGCCCCCGTCCCCTCCCTGACCCCGGACGCCTTCATCGAGGCTCGGGCGGGCGGTGCCAGAGTTCTGGATACGCGGGACCCGGAGTCGTTCGCCTCCGCCCACGTGCCCGGCGCGGTCAACGTCCCCATCGGCGGTCGGTTCGCCGAGCTCGTCGGCGAGGTGCTCGATGCCCGGGACCGCATCATTTTGTGCGGCGATCCCGCCACTGCGCGTGAGGCCCGCAACCGTCTCGCCCGCATCGGCTTCGACCGCGTCCTCGGCGCCCTGACCACCGCGGTCGAGACTGTCGGTACTGAGTACCTGACCGCCGTCGTGCGCGTGGAGGCCGACGTCCTCGCCGGCCGACTCGCCGAGGGCACGGGCGGCTTCGAGCTGGTGGACGTGCGCGGCCTGGACGAGGTACGCGATAACGGCACCATCCCCGGCGCCCGCCTCATCCCGCTGCCCGAACTGATCGCCCGCCTGAGCGAACTGCCGACGGATCAGCCACTGACCGTGATCTGCGCGAGCGGTAATCGCTCATCGGTGGCCGCGTCCGTGCTGCGCGCCCGCGGCTTCGAGACCACCGACCTGCGCGGCGGCTTCTCCGCATGGCACGGCGAGGTTGCGCATCCCACCGACACGGCCCCGGGTGGCTTCCCGGCGTGAGTGTCCTGATCCTCGCTCTGCTCTGCGGAGCCATGGTCGGCCTGGCCCTTGGCGCGCTCGGCGGTGGCGGTGGGGTGCTCGCGGTACCGGCCCTGGTGTACCTCCTGGGCGTCACACCCGCCGACGCCGGGACCACCAGTCTGGTCGTCGTCACCGTTACATCCGTCACCGCTCTTGCCCGCCACTCCGGCACGGGCAACATATGCTGGCGCACCGGCGCGCTGTTCGCCGCGGCCGGTGTGGCACCCGCCATCGGAGCGTCCGTGCTCACGCACCGCATTCCGCAGGCCGTGCTGACCGCTGCGTTCGCCGCCCTGGCCGCTCTCGCCGCCGCGGCGATGCTGCGCGGTACCCGTATGGGGCACCGCACCCGTCGGGTTGCCGCGGCCGCGGCGGTTGCCCCGAAAGCCACCGCACCGGGGGCGGCCGTGGGGGCTGTCGTTTCCCGCTCCCGACGGCCCGGGTGCGCGGAGGCGACCGCCGCCCGGGCGGCACTACGAACGGCCGACGGGACGACCGCAGCCGCAAACGGCGGGGGCGGCCCCGTACCGGAAGACGCAGGTGGTGGCGACGCCGCCGACGCCCCCGGAGGGCCCGCCGACCGGGCCGGGCACCTGCGCACCGCCGTGGCCGGGGTCGGCCTCGGCGCGGTGACAGGGCTGCTGGGAGTCGGCGGCGGTTTCCTTGCCGTACCCGCCCTGATGTCCGTGCTCCGCCTGCCGATGCGAAGGGCCGTCGGCACCAGCCTCGTGGTCATCCTCATCAACTCGGTCGCGTCCCTCGCCACCCGCCTGGCGGCCGGAGGCACGTCCCTCGACCTCGCAGTCTTCGGCCCGTTCGTGGGCGCAGCCATCCTCGGCGCCTGGGACGGCAAGCGGCTGGCAGCCAAGCTCTCCGGCGCCGCCCTGCAGCGGGCCTTCGCCACCCTGCTGCTCGCGATGGCCGTGTTCATGCTCATCGACGTCTTCGTCTAAAGGTTCCTGCACGACCGCTGGCCGGTGCACCCCGCCCCGGGTGACGGCCGCTGCGGATCGGCTGCCGCCTGAGCGGCTGGCGCCCGAGCCCGTCGTGGGACCTCCGGCGTCCGGCGCCCGCCCTGTGGTCACCGGGCGCCGGCCACATCGGGTCGCCGCCCCTCCAGGGCCAGGCCAGCGCTCCGTCAACCGAGGAGCTCTCAGGTTTGCACCGTTCCCCCGAATGCACGAACATTCATCCTGTGTCAGCAGCATCCGCCCGACCCCGACCCCCAGGAGGGCGCTGGTGATCTCCCGCTCCGGCCCTCGCCTCCTCACCCGATCCGCGGGCAAACCGCTATGGGCACAGCTGCGCGCCGACCTGCTGCGCCGTCTCGAAGACGGCGAATTCCGCGACGTCTTCCCCGGCGAGCACGACCTCGTCGCCGAGTACCAGGTCAGCCGGCACACGGTCCGCGAGGCCCTCCGGCAGCTTCGTGCGGAGGGCCTCGTCACCGCCCAGCGCGGCAAGGTCTCCCGGTTCACCGCCAGCCGCCCGCTGGAACAGAAGGTCGGTGAAGCGTACAGCTTCTTCCGCTCTGTCGAGGAGGTCGGCGCCGTCCAGCGCAGCGCCGTACGTGTGCTCGACCAGCGCGCCGACGGCGTTATCGCCGCCCGTCTGGGACTTGAGGAATCCACACCACTCGTCTACCTCGAACGCCTGCGTCTCGCCGACGAGGAACCGCTCGCCGTCGATCGTGTTTGGCTTCCTGCGGACGTGGCCCGCCCGCTCCTGGACGTCGACTTCACCCGCACCTCGCTTTACGACGAGCTCGAACGCCACTGCGGCACCCGTATCTGCGGCGGCTGGGAGCGTATCCGGGCCGTCGTACCTGGCCGCGGAGAACGCACCCTACTCGACTGCCCCGAGTCCACCGCGTTGTTCGCGATCGACCGGCTCGGTCACGACGCTAGCCGACGCCCGGTCGAGTGGCGGCAGACGCTCGTCCGCGCGGATCGCTTCGCCGTCGCCGCCGCGTTCTCTGCCGACGACGGCTACCGGCTGGGCAGGGCCCCGGAGAGAGTCGGGAACATCCGTTTTTGATCACGGGATGCCGTGGAGTGTCACTTACCCGTGTAGTTGCAATATTTGCTGCCGGCCCTCAACTCCCGTCGCCTGCAGTCAGGTCGGAAGTTGATCTCAGTGGGTTGGGCGCTGCGGGGTGCTGGCCACCCCTGCCTCCCGACCGCTGAGCGCGGCGTCCAGGGTCTCCTGGGCCGTGCGCATCGCCTCGGCGTACTTCGGCTCGGACATTCGCTGCCAGGCAAGGTCCGGTGCGATGTGCTCGACCCGGCTCATCACCCACCAAATGTTGCCGAACGGGTCCCGCACGCTGCCGCCGCGATCCTGTGCCGTTCGTGACCCGGCGGGGGCCGTCGATGCGGCCGTGGCCGCGGTACAGGTCGGTGCCGATGGCCTTCACCCACTCGCCCTGCCCGGTGTCGTCCCAGTCATTGACGTAGTGGTTGCGGCGGGCGAAGACCCGGCCGGTGTCGGGCCGATCGGTGACGGCCTGCCGAGCGCCGTCCACCCGGTGTGCATCGGTGAGGGCGATGACCGGCCGCAGCAGCGCTTTGCTGGGGACGCAGGCCCAGTAGGCGCATTCGCCGCCGACCAGTTCACGTTCCACGACGGCCGTGGTGAGGCCGGCGGCGCGGGCACGGTCGGCGACGTTCGTGCCGACCGGGCCCGCGCCCAGCACAACCACGTCGTAGGCGCCGCGTTCCTGGTTCTCGTGTGCTTCGCTCATTGCTCCCTCGCGTCTGGTCGGACCGGACGGGGCCACGTCCCCAGCTCATGTAACCGCGCGGTGCGCACGCAGCCGTCCTACCTTGGCCGTAGGAGTCACCAACAGCGGCCATCGTGCCCCTGATTGCCCACGCAGAGGATCGGCTGGCAGGCGCCATCCTGCTCGGCGACAACCGCGCCGCAGGCCGGGTCATCCAGCTCTTCGACCGCTAAGAACCCGTCCCCTCCGATCGCAGACAGAACATACCCATCCGCAATAGCCCAGAGCCCTCGTCAGCAAGCTGTCACAGCCTCATGAACGATCGAAGCTAGCCCTGGGTCAAGCCTTGGCGATATACCTGCCCGGCATCGGCTCCGCGAGTGCTGTCCGCCATTCAGGCGAACCGAAGGCGTCCGCGAAGTACTGCGTCTCGTGCACCACGTGCCCGTGGACAAATTCCATGATGCTCACCGAGTGGGTGGGCACCCCGTCGTACGTGATGACGCACTCGCTCACCCACAGATCCCCGCTGCCGACGATCCGGTGGAGGGTGAAGTGCCGGCTGGCAGGGTGTCCGCCACGTTGCGCCGCAATCGTCGCGCGGCCCCGGAATCGTTCACCTGACTGGGGGTAGTCGAGGATCGCGTCCGCGGCGTAGATGGCGTGCTCGGCTTCGGTATCCTCACCTTCCGACGCCCGCCAGTGTTCCTCGAGCGCGGCCCTGGTCCGGATGTCAGCATCCATCGCACTGTCCCCTCTGCAGGCGGCCGGAGCGATCCGGGGACCTGGGAACACTTCGAGGCTTCCCCCAGGACGCCGGGCCGTTGAACGTAATGGGCAACGGTGACAGCGTAGATCGCCAAGGCAGCGAATCAGCTTTAGGACACTGCGGATCAAGATCGGACAACTCGTGATGCGTGGAAATCCTTGGTGCCCAGGCCGGCAGACGGGATCATCGGTGGCCGCGGTTCGCAGCGGCCCGAGACCGCGTTCATCGAGCTGGGCGAGTTCGCGCTCGTAGTCGTGCTGCTGCGGCACTAGTTGTATTGCCCTGTGAGGTTGGGGACGCGGCTGGCGGGTGGTTTGCCTGCGAGCGCGGTGTGTCCGCGGTGGTGATTGTAGGTGTGCAGCCACTGAGGGAACGCGTCGCGTCGTTCCTGTTCCGAGCGGTAGGGGCGGGCGTAGGCCCATTCGTCGAGCAGGGTGCGGTTGAGGCGTTCGACCTTGCCGTTGGTCTGCGGGCGGTAGGGCCGGGTTCGCTTGTGGGTGATCCCGGCGGCTGCCAGGGCGTTGCGCCAGGCGTGGGACTTGTAGCAGGCGCCGTTGTCGGTGAGGACGCGTTCGACGGTGATCCCGCACGAGGTGAAGAAGGTCTGGGCCCGTTGCCAGAACCCGGTGGCGGTTTCCTTCTTCTCGTCGGTGAGGATTTCGCTGTAGGCGAGGCGGGAGTGGTCGTCGACGGCGGTGTGGATGTAGCTGTAGCCGGCCCCGGACCGGGTCTTCCTGCCCGCTCGGCGGCCCAGTGCTTTGTGGCCGCCGCCGTCGGGGATGTTGCCGAGCTTCTTGATGTCCACGTGCACCAGTTCGCCGGGCCGGTCGCGTTCGTAGCGGCGTATGACGCGGCCGGTTGCCCGGTCGAGGTGGGTCAGGCGGGCCAGGCCGAAGCGGGTCAGCACGCGGTGGACGGTCGAGGGGACCAAGCCGAGCAGGTGGGCGATGCGGGCCGGTCCCCACCGCCGCAGGATCCGGACCTTGATGATCCGTCGTTCGGTCCTCGTCGGGGTCCGGCGTGGGCTGGTGTGCGGACGGCTTGACCGGTCCGTCATGCCCGCCTCGCCATACAGCCGGTAACGGTCCGCCCATCGCTGGGCTGTCGTTGGTGAGACCTGGAAGCGCTCGGCCGCCCGCCGCAGAGGCCAGCCGTCCTCGACGACGCAACGGGCCAGACGCAGACGTCCGGTCTCGGTCAGGGGTGCATTACGGTGAGGCACGAGGGCCTTTCTGGTCGCCGGTGCAGATGTCGCAATCCACACCAGGCCAGAAGGCCCTCACCCATTTCAAGATCACTCAGCCGTGAACTCCGTCACCAACCTCCATGGACAGAACAACTAGGGCGCGTATCGAGTCGTGATCAATTTGCGAGATGTGCCTTCGTGGCACGGTCCGGTCCGATAGACGGTCTTACGTGACGCGAGTGCAACTGACCGATCCGGATTGGGTGTTCATCGAGCCGTACCTGCCGATCGGCGAGTACGGCCCGTACCCCGAGCGACTGCGGCAGCAGTTCGAGGGCGTGATCTGGCGGTTCAAGACGGGCGGGCAGTGGCGGGAGATGCCGACGGAGTTCGGCGCCTGGTCGACCGTCCACAACCGCTTCCGGCAGTGGCGTGACGCCGGCGTCTTCGAGGCCCTGCTGGAGGGCCTGATCACGGAAGCCGCGAAGCGGGGTGAGGTGGACCTGTCGCTGGTCAGCATCGACTCCACCACCGCCCGAGCCCACCACGACGCGGCCGGGATGCACCTCGACGAGGACGTCGTCACCGCCCTGGAGAAAGCCGCGGCCGAGGAGGAGAAGGCCAGGTCAAAGGGGGCGGCCTCGAAGAGCAAAACGGGCAAGAGACCGAAAGTGATCCCGCGCTGGAAGAACGACGACGCATCCGGCGTCGGCGGAAACTCCGACTGAAGGCCGCCCTCCTCGGACGCTCCAGAGGCGGGCAGACCAGCAAGGTCCACCTCGCCGCCGACCGCAAGTGCCGTCCGCTGGCGTTCATCCTGACCACAGGCCAGGCAGCGGACAGCCCGCAGTTCATCCCTGTCCTGAAGAAGGTACGGGTACGCGGGCCCGTCGGCCGACCCCGCATCCGGCCGGACGCGGTCGCCGGGGACAAGGCGTACTCGTCCCGCGGAAACCGCGTCCACCTGCGCAAACGCCGTATCAAGGCGGTCATCCCGGAGAAGAAGGACCAGGCCGCCAACCGGAAGAAGAAGGGCTCCAGAGGTGGCCGACCCGTCAGCCACGACGCCGATCTCTACAAGGAGCGGAACACCGTCGAACGCCTGATCAACAAGCTCAAAGCATGGCGAGGCATCGCCACCCGATACGACAAGACTCCCGACAGCTACCTCGCCGGTCTCCACCTGCGCGCCTCGATGATCTGGATCAAGGACCTCACCAGGACCACCCGATGATCACGACTCGATATACCCCTAGGTGACGCGCTGAGGTGCCGGACGCCAAGGGCGGGCAGGAGTTGCGTCAACGGTCAACCAGCCGTGGACGCGGGGCCTCACCCGTGGATTCCGCGTCGGTGCCGACCGGGCCGCGGGGAAGCATCCAGTCTAGCCATTTCGGCAGCCACCAGTTGGTCCGGCCGAGGAGTGTCATGGTCGCCGGTACCAGCACCATGCGGACGACCGTGGCGTCGATGAAGATCGCGGTGGCCAGGCCGAGCCCGAACATCTTGGCGGAGGGGTCCTCGGCGACGGCGAAGGACAGGAAGACCGCCACCATGATGAGCGCGGCCGACGTGATGATCCTGGCGGTACCCGCGACGCCCTCCACGATCGCCGTGCCGTTGTCGCCGGTGCGCACGTATTCCTCACGCACGCGCGAGAGGAGGAACACCTCGTAGTCCATCGACAGGCCGAACAGGATGGCGAAAAGGAACATCGGGATGAACGACACGACCGGCACCGTCGCTTCCAGCCCGATGAGCGCGCCTCCCCAACCCCACTGGAAGACCGCGACCATGACCCCGTAGGCCGCGCCGATGCTCAGCAGGTTCAGCAGCACCGCCTTGAGCGGTACGACGACCGAGCGGAAGACCGGCGTCAGCAGCAGGAACGAGAGCGCCAGCACGGCGGCGACGAACACCGGCAGGCGTTGGCTGGTACGTCCGCCCACGTCGGACAGGCTCGCGGCGGCACCGCCGACGTGGGCCCTGGCCGGGCCGTCCCCGATCGCCGTGGGCAGCACCTCGCTGCGCAGCCGGGCGAGGGTGTCGGCCGTGGCCTCGTCCTGAGGGCTGGTGGTCGGGAACACCACGAGGGTCGCGATGCCGGTGGCCCGATCGACGTGCGTCGGCGCGACGGACGCGATGCCCGGATCCGCCGCGACCGTTGCGACGAGACGGTCCAGCACGCCCGGATCACCGGCGGGGTCCGCGGCGATGACGAGGGGACCGTTGGTGCCGGGCCCGAACCCCTCGGCGACGAGGTCGTAGGCCCGGCGCTCGGTACGGCTCTGAGGCAGCGACCCGTCGTCGGGCAGGCCGACGCGCAGGCCGAGCACCGGCAGCGTCGCCGTCAGCAGCAGCCCCGCCGCGCCGACCGCGTACGGCACCGGGTGCCGGCTGACGTGCCCGATCCAGCGACGCCACCCGGCGGCGGGGACGGCGCCCGCCTCCGTGTCCCGCCGCCGGCCGAATCGGCCGAGCCGCCCCGCCCGAAGAGCCCGGGCGATCCGACCGGCCCGGCCCAGGCGCGGGCCGGCCGCGCCGAGGAAGGCCGGCAGCAGCGTCACCGACGCGAGCACCATGGTCAGGACGACGATCGAGACGGCGAGCCCGCCCACCGTCATGAACGGCACGTTCGCGACCGCCATGCCGAGGATCGACACGACGACGGTGCCGCCGGCGAAGACCACCGGCCGCCCCGCCGTGGCCACCGCTCGCCCGGCCGCCTCGTGCGGATCAAGCCCGCGCGCGAGGTACTCCCGGTGCCTGGCGAGCACGAACAGCGCGTAGTCGATGCCCACTCCGAGCCCGACCATGCTGCCCAGGACCGGTGCGAAGGTGGGGACGTCCGTCACCCCCGCCAGTACCGTCATCGTGGCGACCCCGACGGTCAGCCCGAAGACCGCCATGCCGATCGGCAGCGCGGCGGCGACGAGCGAACCGAACGCCAGGAACAGGATCGCGGCCGCGGCGAGGAGGCCGATCAACTCGCTCACGCCGCCGTCGGGGTCGGAGAAGGCGTAGAAGAGGTTCCCGCCCATCTCGATGCGCAGCGGCATCTCGGCGCGCAGCCGGTCGCCGAGTTCGACGAGGGCGTCGAGGTCCTCGGCCGACAGCCGGCTCTGGTCGGGGTACTGCACCCGGACGACCGCGATCCGCCCGTCGGCCGAGACGAGGCCGCCGCGCACGGCGGTGTCCCCGCCCGCGTCGAGTGCCCCCGCCGGGTCGCTCGTGCCGAGCACGTGCGGCAGCCGCTTCACCTCGGCCCGCAGCCGCGTGAGAGCGGTGCGCGCGCCGTCGTCGTCGAAGAACGTCGCATCGCCGTCGAGGGGGGTGACGACCACGTGGGCGGTCATCCCCTCCTGGCCGGTGCCTGCCCGCTCGATCAGTTCCGCGGCCCGCTGGGAGTCCAGTCCCGGAGCGGTCATCGAGTCCGCGGTCCGCCCGCCGAAGGCGACGGCGGCGAGGACGGCGAGCGTGGCGGCGATCAGCCATGCCGCGATCACCCGCCAGGGATGGCGGGCGGCGCTTGCGCCCAGGCGCAACAGGGCTTTCGAGAGCATCGGGTCCTCCAACCACCTCGTCGGCCGTCCTTGTACGGCCGCCGATGCCGAGGCTCGTCGCCACGGCGCTCCGCGGCATCGGCCCGCGGGCCGCGGATCCGTCGGCCCCAAGTCGGAGTGACGGCCCGTCCTTTCGGCCGATGCGCGGCACGCCGCGGTCCCTAGGCTGAGAACCGTGCTGCGAGACGACCTGCGAACCCTGTGGACCGAACCCCGGCCGCCCGACGCGCCCGCCCGGGTGCGTCGGGACTGGGCGCTGCTCGCCGCGGGCCTTGCCGGTGTGGCGCTGGAGGCCACCCTGCGCGAGAACGTCGTGTGGCGGCCGGTGGCGGTGGTGTTCGCCGTATGGCTGTGCCTGCTGCCCCTGTGGCGCCGGACCCGCCCTCTGGCGATGGTGACGCTGGCGTTCGGCTCGGTGATCCTGCTTCCGGTGGCCTCGCTCGTCGCCGCACCGCGCGAGCCCGTCGGCCTGTACACCGGCGCGGTCGTGCTCGTGCTGGTGTACGCGCTGCCCCGGTGGGGATCGGGACGCGAGATCGTGCTGGGCGGCGCGGTGATCCTCGCGGTCGGCGCGCTGTGTGTCGTCACGGACGAGACCCCGGTCGTCGAAAAGGTCGTGGGCTTCGTCTTCCTGCTGCTGCCCGGCGTGGTCGGGGCTGCCGTGCGGTTCTGGGTGACCGCTCGCGAGCGGCAGTTGGAGCAGGTGCGCTCCCGCGAGCGCGAGCAGCTCGCCCGGGAACTGCACGACACGGTGGCCCACCACGTGTCGGCCATGGTGATCATCGCCCAGGCGGGCCGGGTGCTCGCGGGCACCGACCCGTCCGCCGCCGTCGAGGCGCTGGAGGGGGTCGAGGAGGAAGGGGCGCGCACGCTGGAGGAAATGCGCGCCATGGTCGCCGCGCTGCGCGACCGCGGGGTCGGCGCCGAGCTGGCGCCCCCTGCCGGAGTCGCGGATCTGGAGCGCCTGGTGCGCACCCCGGGTGGTCGCCTCAGGGTCGACCTGGGGCTCGACGGCGAACTAAACGCGCTGCCCCCGGCCGTGGACGCGGCCGTCTACCGGATCGTGCAGGAGTCGGTGACCAACGCGCTGCGCCATGCGGTCGACGCGACCGAGCTCGTCGTTCGGGTCGCCGCGGAACGGCACACGGTACGGGTGAGCGTGCGCGACAACGGCCGGCGCACCGGCCGGGGTCGTGACGGATACGGACTTACCGGACTGCGCGAGCGCGCGACCCTGCTCGGCGGCACACTACGAGCCGGCCCGGGTACCGACCGGGGCTGGCATGTCGAAGCCGAACTGCCGAGAGCGAGGAGCGAGAGCGGTGTCCATTCGCGTCCTCGTCGCTGACGACCAGACGATCATCCGCACCGGGTTGCGGATCATGCTGAACGCCCAGCCCGGCATCGAGGTGGTCGGCGAGGCCGCCGACGGGCGGGAAGCGGTACGTCTGGCCCGCGAACTGCGCCCCGACGTCTGCCTGTTCGACATCCGCATGCCCGTACTCGACGGGCTCGAGGCCACCCGGCTGGTCGCCGGCCCGGGCGTCGCCGACCCGCTGGCCGTGGTCGTCATCACCACGTTCGACCTCGACGAGTACGTCTACGGCTCACTGCGTGCCGGCGCCCGCGGATTCCTCCTCAAGGACACGGGACCGGACCTTCTGGCGCAGGCCGTACGGTCGGCGTCCGACGGTGAGGCGCTCATCGCGCCCAGCGTCACCGTCCGTCTGCTCCAGGCATTCGCGGACCTGCCCGCCGGCCGGCCCGTGGCCCAGCCGGTCTCCCCCGTCACCGCCCGCGAGGAGCAGGTGCTCCTCGCCGTCGCTCGCGGGCTGACCAACACCGAGATCGCCGATGCACTGCACATCAGCCTCAGCACGGTGAAGACGCATCTGGCCAGCCTGATGGCCAAACTCGGCGCCCGCAACCGGGTCGAGATCGCGATGTGGGCCTACGAAACGCGCCGTATCCTCCCCGGAACCTGAGCCGGGTGCCGGGCCATGTCCCATGAGTCCCCGCCCGGACATCAGTGCACCGGTCGACTCACGTCGGCTCCACGTGCCTCACCCGCCCCAGAGCGTGACGTACCAGGAGGCCGGAACGGGGATGGTGAGACACCCGATACGACAAGACTCCCGACAGCTACCTCGCCAGTCTCCACCTGCACGCCTCGATGATCTGGATCAAAGACCTCACCAGGACCACCCGATGATCACGACTCGATACGCGCCCTAGGACCTGTCTGGTAAATGATCTCCGGTCGCTGGCTGCCTCTGCTTGACTGATCGCCAGTAATTTGGCTGCTCGGTGCAGCCGCTCGAAGGGAACCACCGTGGGCGTCGAGATAGAACTGCATGCCGACCGGCCTGTCCTGGACTGGGATCGGTCCAGAGGGACTTTGATCCGTGGGTCGTACGACCATGGCGACAAGCTGTCCGACGTGCTACTCGGCATGGGTGAGACCCATCAAGGCAACCTTGCGCGTGTGGATCCTTACGGGGACACGTTGTTCAACGAGCAACAGGCGCAAGCTGCACTGCGTGAGGTGCCTGCCCTGTTGCAGCAGTGTTCGGAGCCATCCCAGACGGCGGCGGTCCTTGACCTTGAGGGGCTG
Source organism: Streptomyces sp. NPDC057565 (assembly GCF_042801455.1). NCBI lineage: Bacteria > Bacillati > Actinomycetota > Actinomycetes > Kitasatosporales > Streptomycetaceae > Streptomyces > Streptomyces sp. NPDC057565. The sequence continues at coordinate 18,613 of NZ_JBHVFU010000096.1, forward strand.
CTGCAGTCCTGCTCACAGACCCCAGGCAGCTACCTATGGTTTGTCGGCGACTGATCATCGTGTTTCGCGAAGCCAGAGAATGAGTGACGCGAGGTGAAGCCCGGCCCGGTAGCGGGCAGCCAGCTTGTCGAACCGTGTCGCGATTGCGCGGAACTGCTTGAGCCGATTGAAGCAGCGTTCGACGACGTTGCGGGCCTTGTAGAGCTCGCGGTCGAAGGCTGGCGGCCTGCCGCCGGCCCTGCCGCGCCGCACGCGGTTGGCCTTCTGATCGGCTCGTTCGGGGATCACCGCCCGGATGCCCCGCCGCCGCAGCGTCCGACGGGTCGCGCGGGACGAATATGCTTTATCGGCGATGACCGCCTCCGGCCTGCAACGCGGCCGCCCGGCGCCGTCTCGGGGAACCCTCACCAAGTCCAGGACCGCGTCGAAGGCGGTGGAGTCGTTGACGTTGCCCGGCGTGACGAGGACGGCCAGGGGCAGGCCCCGGCCGTCGCAGGCGAGGTGGACCTTGGTGGTCAGCCCGCCGCGGGACCGGCCGAGCGCCTGACCAGCCGCCGCGCGTTCCGGATCTTCCGGTTCGTCCCCCGTCGGCGCCCCTTTTTGCGGGCGCCGGCGGCGTGCTGGTGGGCACGGTTGATCGTGGAGTCGACCGACACGGTCCACTCCACCGCCCCGACCGCATCGTCGCGGACCTGGACCTTCTCGAGCAGGCGGGCCCAGGTCCCGTCCGCCTCCCAGCGGGCAAACCGCTCATAGACCGTCTGCCACGGCCCGAAGCGTTCCGGTAGATCACGCCACGGAGCACCCGTCCGCAACCGCCACAACACCCCGTTGATCACCTGCCGGTGATCCCGCCACGGACGACCCCGCCCGTCAATACCCGGCAGCAGGGGCGCTATCCGCTCCCACTCCGCATCCGTCAGCTCACCACGACCCACCACAAGATCAATTATCAGACACGTCCTAGTGTCCTGAGTCTTTGATTCGGTTTAGATATCCGGTGAGGCGTTCGAAGATCTCGTCGGCGGTCTTCGTCCAGACGAAGGGCCTGGGGTT